>DAIMJJ010000024.1:0-28327 GCA_036722275.1 Rhizobium sp.
CTCATCAAGGGGACCTGCCGGCATGAAAATCGCTGCTCTCAGCTGGAATGGCAACAATATCGGCGACGATATACAGAGCGTTGCCGTCATGCAGCATCTGCCGCCGGTCGACGTGTTTCTCAACCGCGACCACCTGAACAGCTATGATGGACCTGAGGCGCTGCTCGTGACGAACGGCTGGTTCCTCTCCAAGCTTGAGAACTGGCCGCCGAGCCCGGCGATCAAGCCGATCTTCTTCGGTTTCCACGTGCAGAAACACGCGAAGCCGACCATCGCGCGCCATGTCGAATATCTGAAGAAGCACGAGCCGATTGGTTGCCGTGACCAGGGCACCGTCGATTTCATCCGCTCTCTCGGGGTCGAAGCCTATCTGTCGCTTTGTAATACGCTAACCTTTAACGCGCCGGCCGAGCGCGATCCGGATTCAATCTATCTCGTCGAGGCCAATCGTGACCAACTTTCGCCCAAGCTGTTCAAGAAGGGGCTGACGGTGAAGACGGTCAGCCATCGCTTCATCGACGTGTCCGCAGAGACCCGCCTGCAATATGCCAAGGAGATCGTCGAGACCTATGGCAAGAAGGCCGCGCTCGTGGTCACGACCCGCATCCATTGCGCCATGCCGTGCATCGCAATGGGCATTCCGGTGATCTTTGTTGGGCCGAAGAGCTATCGCACACAGATCGTCGAGGAAGTGGGCCTGAAGCGCCACAATACCTGGCATCCGCTGAAGCATCCCTTCACTCGCAAGATCGAGGCATGGCCGCAGCCGCTCGATATCGCCGAGACCAAGAAGCGGATCACCGCTGACATCAAGTCCCGTATCGCCACAGCCCTTGCCAGAGGCTGACCGTCAAGATCCTTGCGGTCTACCGCAGAAAGTTCCGCTTGAACGTCTGCATGATGAACTCGACAGATTCTTCTGTCGGATGTCTGAAGTCGTCCTTCATGGGGTTCGGCAAGAAGGACGTAACCATCTCGTAGGACGGGAAGTAATAGAGCTTGCTTTGAGCCGACGGTCCGACTTCACGCATCAGTTCGTCGATGGCGATCCGAAGAGATGCCTTGGACACGGAGCTGGCCGTAATACAGGACACCGGCCGGAAGGTTGCGGCGAGCGGAACCGGAGAGAGGGTCATGATGATCGTTGCATCCGGCCTGTGGGCGCGGATGAGCTCATATGTCCGGCGCAGGTTTTCAAGGTTCTCCGCCGCACCGAGCACCCGAAAGCCATGACGTTCGGCATTGAAATCCCGCTTGGGGATGGCGCGCCAGAAGATCTCCCCTGTGGGCTTGTCATACCACACCTCTGATAGGCCAAGCGTCAGGATGAAGATGTCCGACTTTTCAAAGATCTCGCGTGTCGCCCGACGAACGTCGTCGGAATAGTCTCCGGGTATACCCTCCTTGTCGTGCCATAGTTCGATCTTGGGCGTTTTTCCCTCGAAGGCCCACTCGAACTGTTGACGGATCGCAGCAGAATTGACGATGCCTTCGCCGCTGCGCACAACATAGGAGTTGAGTTTCATGTCGCGGCCGAAGACCTGATAGCCTTCGCGATAGAGATACTTGGTGACTTCGCTGGCAAAGCAACTACCGAACGCCGTGATGTAGTGCTCACGGGTGATGAAGGGCGACTCGGGAAACCAGCCTTTCCCCACATATTCGTCAACGGCGTTCGGTTGGGCGATCGCCTTCTTGTCGGGAAAGAAGTTCGTTGTCTCGCCCCGATACCAGGTCGCGTGCGCCTTGCGCTTCGCTCCGCCGGTTTGGTAGTAAATCTGATCCGCACGCTCTGGTTCGTCAACGAGCTTGAGTGCACGCAGCAGCTTGTAGCGGAGGGTTTTCTTGGGTGGTTTCGGATTAGCTGTTGCCATGGGAGAGCGATAGCCTACCGACGTCGCCAATTCAAGCAAACGATCCGTCGGTTAGGTGTGGAAGGAAGCCTCGTCCCGAGCAGCGCTCGGTTCTGTATTGACGCCTTCCTCAAGAAACGCAGCAGTCAGGGGATCTGACTGCTACGTTCAATTGCATAGCTTCATCGGCGCGTTCAGGCGGCGCGGGCTTTGGGTTCGCTGCCGGCGTCGCGGATCGCGGTCCGGCGGTTGAGCTGGAAGCGGCCGACGAGGGTGGCGAGATGCGAGGCGCCTTCCGCCAGGGTGTGGCTGATGGCGGTCGTCTCCTCGACCATGGCGGCGTTCTGCTGGGTCATCTGGTCGATGCTGTGGATTGCCGACGAGATCTCCTGCAGGCCGGTTGCCTGTTCCCGGGCGGCGGTGGCGATAGCATCGACGTTTTCGTCGACCCGTTCGACATAGCCCTGGATCTGATCGAGCGCCTGGCCGGTTTCGCCGACCAGCGCCACGCCGGCGGAGACTTCGACGGTGGAGTTCTGGATCAGGCCCTTGATCTCGCGGGCGGCGGTGGCCGAACGCTGGGCGAGTTCGCGCACTTCCTGGGCAACGACGGCAAAGCCCTTGCCGGCGTCACCCGCACGCGCCGCTTCGACACCCGCATTGAGCGCCAGGAGGTTGGTCTGGAACGCAATGTCGTCGATGACGCCAATGATCTGGCTGATTTCCGAGGACGCCTTTTCGATGCGCTGCATGGCGCTGATCGCGTCGCGCACGACATTGCCGGAGGCGACGGCGCATTGCTTGGCGTCGCGCACAAGGTTTCGCGTGTCCTGGGTGCGTTCGGCCGAGGAGCGCACGGTGGAGGTGACCTCCTCCAGCGCGGCCGAGGTCTCTTCCAGTGCCGCGGCCTGCTGCTCGGTGCGCTGCGACAGGTTGTCGGCGGCGGCGCGCATTTCCTGGCTGTTGTCGTAGAGCGCCTTGGTTTCGGACAGCACTTCTTCCAGCGTTGCCTGGAAGGTGGCGATGGAGTTGTTGAAATCGACCCGCAGGGATTCGAAATGCGGCGCAAAGGGCTCGTCGATCGTCATGCGGATATTGCATTCGGCCAGACGGTTGAGGCCGGCGCCGAGCGCTTCGACGACGATGCGCAAGGCTTCTGCTTCCGCCACGCGGCGCTGCTCGCGGGCGGTGCGTTCACCTTCGGACAGCGCCCGGGCGCTGTCCGCCTCGGCTTCCAGCCTGCGCTTTTCGAGGCCTGCGCAGCGGAAGACCTCGACGGCGGTTGCAATCTCGCCGATCTCGTCCTTGCGGGCGACATAGGGCACGGCGCGGTCATAGTCGCCCTCGGCCATCTGCGTCATGTAACTGCTGATGTGGCTGAGCGGCTTCAGCGCCCGCCGGCGGATGAACAGTACGCCGCCGAGCGTGGTGAGGATCAGTGCCGTGCCGCCGGCCAGTGCCAGCCTCTCGCGCTCTGACGTCTCTGCGGCGGCAAACTCCTCGCGGTTCTTGAGATAGGCGTTGGAGAGCTCGACGAGTTCGTTCACGGCTGTTTCGTGCTCGTGAAAGCTCTCCTTGAGGGCAGGGAGCGATGCGCTGACGGC
Source organism: Rhizobium sp. (assembly GCA_036722275.1). Classification (GTDB taxonomy): domain Bacteria; phylum Pseudomonadota; class Alphaproteobacteria; order Rhizobiales; family Rhizobiaceae; genus Allorhizobium. The sequence goes on from DAIMJJ010000024.1 coordinate 3,458, forward strand.
TGCGGCGTCGCCTGCAGTGACCGCCGGTACATAGGCCTGGTCGAGTTGCGTCCAGAAGACGTCGCCCTTGGTCAGCACATCGGAATAGAGCTTGGTGGCCAGTTCCGGCGGCAGCGTCGAGTTCTTCCAATACTCGCGACGCTCGGCATAGAGGCCCTTGAGCACCGTGAGGCGCGCGAGATTGGTGTCGGCCGTCTCCGGGTGCAATGCAGTTTCACTGGTGAGGGAATAGGCTTCGGTCAGATAAAGCGGCGGCGGCAGAATATCGGCAATCAGGTCCTTGCCATCGACGATCTGCTGATAGATCGGTCCGTTGACCTTCAGGGTCTGAAGGGTCTGCATGCCGATTCCTACAGTGGCAACGAGACCGGCGGCGAGAGCCAGACCTGCGGATGTGACCATAAAAGATATATCGAAGCGCATGCGCGTGTTTCCATGAAAACGCCAAGCGTCGAGGCAGGGATACGCGCGAGCGGCGGCATCCCGGGCGGCAGGCCGTTGGCAGACTTGATCAGACAAATGTCCTGAAGAGCGCGTCCCCGTTACAGTGTATGGAGCTGCAAAGAGGGCGTTTGGACATTGCGAAAATTAGGCGGCAAGCATTACCGAGCTGTTAAGCACGTTGCCCCGAAGACTAAAAAAGCGAGTAAACTTACAAATTTTTGTCATTTTGCCCGTCGCATTTCTGCGACGGGCTATCATTGATATATTTAAGAAAATTCGAATTCAATTATACAGATATATCAATAACGCCACAGTCGCCGGCCTCCGACGCATAGGCGAGGAGCTTGCCGTTAGCGCTCCAACCCATGGAGGTAATGGCGCCCTTGCCAGGGCGGCGCAGCAACGCCTCCTTGCTGTCGGCAATGCGCACGGCAAGGATCATGCCGTCGATGAAGCCGATGGCGAGAACCTCTTCCGCGGGATGGAACGCCACCTGCGTGACCATGATGTTGGCACGGGTCCCGAGTTCCAGCGGGGCCTTGCCCATCGGTCCATCCTTGCCAGCGAAGGGCCAGACGATCGCGGCGGGTGCACCGGACGATGCGAGCCACTTGCCCTTGGGCGACCACGACAGCGACTTCACCTTGGCCGGATAGCCGGTCATGCGCATGTGCCTGGTTTCGGTTGCCTTGCTGTCCAGCTTCCAGCCGTGCAGTGCGTTTTCCTGCATGGTGGTGACGACGAAGCGGCCGTCGGGCGAGAAGGTGACGCCGGTGTGGGCGCCCTTCCATTCAAGATCGACGGAGGCACCGGTCGTGCCGATCCAGTGCAGCGTCACACCGTTGTAGCGGGCAGCGGCGACGCGGAGGCCCTTTGGCGCGAAGCCGAGCGCCTCGATAGTGCGAGCCTCGGAAAACTCCTTGGTCGTGCCATCGGCAAGGCGGACATAGCCCGTCTTGCCGGTCGCATAGGCGACAGCGCCCTGCGGACCGGCCGCGACCACGGAAATCCACTTGCGCGGCATCTCGGCAAGTTCGTGCACGCTGCCGTCATGGGCGATCCTGAGCACCTTGCCGTCTTCGCCGCCGGTGACCAGGGTCTGGTCCGTGCCGTCCTTGACGCAGGTGAGCAGGCCCTCGTGGGCCTGGGTCACCTTTTCTCCGCCGTCGAGCCGGTGGATGGCGCCGGAAGCGGCTGCAAAGACCGGGATGTCTCCCAGAAAAGCGGCGGTGACGACATGACCTTCGATGTCGAGGGGAGCAACCGTCGGCATCAGGCGTTCTCTCCGGATTGCATGACTCTGTCGGATACCCGCTTTGCACGCTTCAACGTCATGCTGCGGCCTCGCAGGCGTGGAAGCTCTTCTCCAGCTTCTCGCGGTCGAGATTGCGGCCGATGAAGACCAGGCGGCTCTCCCGCTTTTCGCCATCCTTCCACGGACGCTGATGGTCGCCCTCGATGATCATGTGCACGCCTTGCACGACATAGCGTTCCTCGTCGCCCTTGAAGGCGATGATGCCCTTGAGCCGGAGAATGTTTGGGCCATCCGTTTGCGTCACCTTCTGGATCCAGGGGAAGAAACGGTCCGGGTTCATCTCGCCGCCCCGCAGCGAGATCGACATGACCGTCACGTCATGGATCGGCGAGGGGGCGTGATCATGGTGATGGTGGTCGTGGTCGTGATGATCGTGGTCATGATGGTGATGATGATCGTGATCATGGTGATGGTGGTGATCATGGCCGTGATCGTGATCGCAGTTCGGACCGCAGACGTGATCCGGATGGTCGTGGTCGAGGAAGCTCGGATCGTTTTCCAGCGCTCGCTCGAGGTTGAACGCGCCCTGGTTCAGGATCTTCGACAGGTCGACGCCCGAACGTGTGGTCGTGTAGATGCGTGCCGAGGGATTGATGGCGCGAACCGTGTCCTCGATGCGGTGGAGTTCTTCGTGGCTCACGAGGTCCGCCTTGTTGACGACAACGACATCGGCAAAGGCGATCTGGTCTTCCGCCTCGCGGCTGTCCTTGAGGCGCAGCGGCAGGTGCTTGGCATCGACCAGCGCAACCACGGCGTCGAGTTCGGTCTTGGCGCGAACATCGTCGTCCATGAAGAAGGTCTGGGCCACGGGAACCGGATCGGCAAGGCCGGTCGTTTCAACGATGATGCCGTCAAAGCGGCCGGGGCGGCGCATCAGTCCTTCGACCACACGGATCAGGTCGCCACGCACCGTGCAGCAGACGCAGCCATTGTTCATCTCGTAGATTTCTTCGTCCGATTCGACGATGAGGTCGTTGTCGATGCCAATCTCGCCGAATTCATTGACGATGACCGCATATTTCTTGCCGTGATTGTCCGACAGGATGCGGTTCAGCAGCGTCGTCTTGCCGGCGCCGAGATAGCCGGTCAACACGGTGACGGGAATGGGTTTAGCGGCAGCTTCGGTCATGAAAAGCCTCGATCAGGTTATGGAGCACAGGGATGCGCCTGTAATTGAGTTACCCCATATAGGCACTCACCAGCGGCAGTTCAAAGGCTTTGTTAGAGCCGTCTCAGCCCGATGACGGAGCGAATGCGCCAAGATCGAAGGCCTGCGCATCGCGCAGCAAGGCGATGAGGCCGGTCACGGCATGGTCGAGCAGGCGTTCGCCTTTCTCGGACGTGGCGGCCCTGGCATTGCCCGTCACTCCGGTGGGGTTGAGGTCGGACATCTTCCAGCCGAAGGCGTGCGGACCATAGGCGCGCAGATATTCAAAACGGGCGGCATAGTCCGACTGGCGGGAGGTAAAATCCTCGGCCTTCGCCATGTCCACCCGATCAGGGTGGAGCGCCAGCATGACCGAGGTCTCGATCTCGCCGCCATGGATGCCGATCGCCTTTTCCTCCGGAGAAATGACGCCCGGCGGCAGGCCGAAGCGCGTCCAGCTGGTGGCAACCGCCAGCATGCCGAAGCGGACACGGGCCTCGGTGGCGACGATCGTCATCAGCGGCGAGTTGCCGCCATGGGCGTTAAGCATCACGAATTTGCCGATGCCCAGGGCGGACAGCTCCTCGGCGATGCCGAGCCAGCGCTCGACGGCCTCTTGGTAGGAGAGCGTGCGGCTGCCCGCGACATCCATATGCTCGATCGAATAGCCGACCGGCTCGGCCGGCAGGAAGGTCACCGGCAGGTCGTCGGACAGACGCTCCTTCAGGCGGCTGACGACGCCCTCGACGATCAGCGTGTCGGTTTCAAACGGCAGGTGCGGCCCGTGCTGCTCATGGGCGCCGAGCGGCAGGACGGCGATCCAGTCGCGCCGATCTTCTTCGGAGAGCGAGGTGTCGTTGTCTGCGAAATTCAGCTTGGGCTGCGGCATCTGGCGTCGATCTTCGTTGTTCGCTAAGGATTTGTCGTGTCGAATGTTAGCCGGCACAGCAATCGCGATGCCGCCCGGCGCGGCAGGAGGGGCAGAATGGCGAAAAAGGACAAGGCCGACAAGAAGATCAAGTCCTCCAAGAAGAAGGACAATGGCGAACGCGCCCATTCCGTTTCCACGGCCGTCACGCAGGTCGCGCGCGCCATGCGCACGCAGCTTTCCAGGGGACTTGCCGAAAGCGGGCTCTATGCCGGCCAGGACACGGTGGTCCAGCTGCTGTCCGAGCAGGACGGTCTGACGCCAGGGGCTCTCGCCCAGAAGCTCGGCGTCAAGGCGCCGACAATGACCCGCACCATCGGCCGCATGGAAGCGCAAGGCTTCGTCGAGCGCCGCACCGACGAAACGGATGGTCGCCTGACGACGGTGCATCTCACCGGCGAGGGACGGGCGCGCCTCGACAGCATCGCCCACGCGGTCGGCGAAGCGGAGCAGCTCGCGGTCCGGGGATTGTCGGGCAAGGAGGTCAAGCAGCTGATCAAGCTTCTGGCCGTGGTGGAGGAAAACCTCATCGAACAGCCGATAAAAGGCTGAGCTGAAGCCCGGTTTGCGGCGCGACGGGAATTGAAATGCGCACTTAAACTGTTTAATTAAACTGTTTAAGTGCGCAGGAGGGACGCGGGAAAGCATGCATCGGACCGCCAAGGGGGGCAAAGTGGCTCAGAAAGTCAAACTGTCAACGATCGCCGAAACGCTGGGGCTTTCGACGGCGACGATCTCGCTGGCCTTGCGCGACAGTCCGCTGGTCGCAGCCGAGACGCGCGAGAAGATCAAGGAACAGGCACGCGCGCTTGGTTATATCTATAACCGCCGCGCCGCCAGCCTGCGGACGTCCCGCTCCGGCATCATCGGCGTCGTGGTGCATGACATCATGAACCCGTTCTACGGCGAAATCCTGAAAGCCATCGAGAGCGAACTCGACCGCAGTCGCCACACATTCATTCTGTCCAATCACTACGACTCGGTCGAGAAGCAGCGCACCTTCATCGAGACGCTGCTGCAGCTCGGCGGCGATGGCGTCATTATGTCGCCGGCCATCGGCACCCCGGTCGAGGACATTCGGCTCGCCGAGGACAACAACATGCCGGCGATCCTGATCGCGCGGCAGATGGACGGGCTCGACGTGCCGACCTATCGCGGCGACGACAGCTACGGCATTTCGCTAGCCACCAATCACTTGATCGGGCTTGGCCACCGGACCATTGCCATGATCGGCGGCACCGACCAGACCTCGACCGGCCGCGACCGTTACCAGGGCTATGTCAACGCACTGCGCAAGGCGGGCATCGAGGTGGATCCGGAATTGCGCATTCCCGGACCCCGAACCAAGCAGGGCGGTTTCGAGGCTGCCGTGCATTTCCTGTCGCTGCCGCAGAAGCCGACCGCGGCGGTCTGTTGGAACGATCTCGTCGCCATCGGCCTGATGAACGGCATTGCCCGCGCCGGTCTGGTGCCGGGCCGCGACATTTCCGTCACCGGCTATGACGATCTCGAGGAGGCCTCGATCGCCACGCCGGCGCTCACCACGGTGTGGAACGGCCAGGCGGAAGTGGGCAGGCTCGCGGCCCGCGCGCTGCTCGACAAGCTTGCCGGCAGCCATGAACCGGACGGCATTCACCTCATCAAGCCGGAGATGCGCATTCGCCAGTCGACCGGACCGATCCACAGCCGTTAACGGCGAGGGAGCAATCATGAGCGATGCGCGTGTGACCATTCTCGTACCCGGACGTATCAATCCGCGAGTCGTCGAGAGACTGTCCGATCATTTCGACATTCTGCCCGTGCCGCATGGCAAGACGCTGGAGATCTCCGCGGAGGCGGCGGCTGCCATGCGCGGCGCTGCCGTGTCCGGTGCATTTCCCGCCGCTTTCATCGATGCGCTCCCCAATCTGGAAGTGATCGCCAGTTTCGGTGTCGGCTATGATGGCGTCGATGTGGCGGCGGCGGCCCGTCGGGGCATCGTCGTCACCAACACGCCGGATGTGCTGAACGACGAGGTTGCCGACACGGCGGTCGCCCTGCTGATCAACACGGTCCGGCAGCTGCCGCAGGCGGAAGGCTGGCTGCGGCAGGGGCGCTGGGTGGCGGACGGGCCGTTTCCGCTGTCGCCGCTGTCGCTTAAAGGGCGGCATGTCGGCATCCACGGGCTTGGGCGGATCGGTATCGAAATCGCCCGTCGGCTCGAGCCGTTCAAGGTGAAGATCAGCTATCACACGCGCCGGCCGCGCCCGGATGTGCCCTACGGCTATTATCCGAGCCTCGTTCAGCTGGCCGAGGCGGTCGACACGCTGATCTCCATCGTGCCCCGCACGGCGGAAACGGAGAAGTCCATCGACGCGGATGTGTTGAAGGCGCTTGGCCCGAACGGCGTTCTGATCAATGTCGGGCGCGGTACCACGGTTGATGAGGCGGCGCTGATCGCGGCCCTGCAGGACGGGACGATCGCGGCGGCGGGCCTCGATGTGTTCGAGAACGAGCCGAACGTTCCCCAGGCGCTGCTCGAGCTGCCCAACGTCTCCCTGTTGCCGCATGTCGCATCGGCCTCGGTGCCGACCCGCAATGCCATGGCGGATCTGGTTGCGGACAACCTGATCGCCTGGTTCCGCACGGGACGCGCGCTGACGCCGGTTCCGGAAACGCCCCAGACAGCCTGAGGCGCGTGCCGACAGATCGGATCAGGCCTTGGTCTTGGCGTAGGCGCGAACCGCGTCGCCGAAGGCTTCGAAGAGTGCGCGCGACGGACGGTCGGTTTCGGCCCAGTATTCCGGGTGCCATTGAACGCCGATGGCAAAGCCCTTGGCATTGATGACGGAAACCGCCTCGATCGTGCCGTCCTCGGCAAGGGCCTCGACCTGCAGGCCGGGGGCGGTCTTGGAGATCGCCTGGCGGTGCAGTGAATTGACCGGGATCGAGCCGGCGCCGAGATAGCGGGCAATGCACGAGCCTTCGGCGACGATCACGTCCTGGCGGATGCTGTACATCACGTCACGGTCGGGATGCTGCGGCTTGCGGTGATCCCAAACGCCTTCCTGCTCGTGGATCTCGGTGGCCAGCGTGCCGCCGAGCGCGACGTTGAGTTCCTGGATGCCGCGGCAGATGGCGAGTAGCGGAATGCCGCGCTCAAGCGCCCGGCGGATCAGCGGCAGCGTCGTGGCGTCGCGTGCCGGATCGAAGGGACCGTCGCTATCGCGCACCTCTCCGCCGTACAGCGAGGGATGCACATTCGTGGCCGAACCGGACACCAGCAGGCCGTCGACGCGGTCCAGCAGCGCATCGGCGTCATTGCCGTCTTCGAAGGCGGGGATGATGAAGGACATGACGTCGGCGACCTTCAGGGCGGCCTTGACATACTGGTTCTGGGCGGCGTGCCAACTCGTTCCGTCGAATTCGCGAATATCGGCGGGTACGGCAATGATCGGTCTGGGCATAGAGGACTCCGGGAAAGCCTGTGCGGCCCGCATTTTTTGGAGCGAGCCGGGGGCATAAGTCAATATCTGATCTTTGCCAAAACGGCGTCCAGGCGGCCGTGGTCGGCCAGGCAACAGGCCTGAGTCCTGTCGGGGAGGCGGCTTTGCCTCAGAGCCGGCGGTTGTCGCCCGCGCCACTTGGCGATTGCCAAGCCCTCAAGCGCTCCGGACGCCCAGCTGCGGCGGTGCCGATCTGACGAGCCTGCCGTCATTTGCGGTGCGGCGCGTGCGCGTCGCGGGCAAGCGAAAAAAGCAAGGAATACAAGCTCCCGGCGCCCTGTCCGGCAATTGTTGAAAGGAAACGCTCTCTACTGCGAAAGAATACCACCCCAACGCTTGAAACGCTTTGGACAACATGTTTATCTCGCCCGCATTGCCATCGGGAGGGGGCAGAAGGTTTCCCCCGCTGGAGTAAACCATGATGGGAGGTCAATTCATGGATCGTCGTTCATTTATCAAGAAAGCGGGCGTGACCGGTGCTGGCGTTGCAGCCTCCACCGTGCTGGCAGCGCCTGCCATTGCCCAGGAAAACCCGAAGATCACCTGGCGCATGACATCTTCGTTCCCGAAGTCGCTCGACACCATTTATGGTGGTGCGGTGGACATTGCCGAACGCGTTGCGGCCGCAACCGATGGCAATTTCTCCATCCAGGTATTCGCTGCCGGCGAAATCGTACCCGGCCTGCAGGCTCTCGATGCGGTCGCTGCCGGCACGGTCGAATCGGCCCACACCACGTCCTACTATTTCTGGGGCAAGGAGCCGACCTTCGCTTTCGGCACCGCGATCCCGTTCGGTCTCAATGCGCGTATGCAGAACGCCTGGTTCAACCAGGGCAACGGCAATACGCTGATGAACGAGTTCTACGCCACGCAGGGCGTGTACGGCTTGCCGGCCGGTAACACGGGCGTTCAGATGGGTGGCTGGTTCCGTAAGGAAATCAACACCGTCGACGACCTCAAGGGCCTGAAGATGCGTATCGCCGGTCTCGCCGGCAAGGTTCTGGAGAAGGTCGGCGTCGTGCCGCAGCAGCTCGCTGGCGGTGACATCTACCCGGCGCTTGAGAAGGGCACGATCGATGCGGCCGAATTCGTCGGTCCCTATGACGATTCCAAGCTCGGCTTCCACAAGGTCGCCAAGTACTACTACTATCCGGGTTTCTGGGAAGGTGGCCCGGTCGTTCATGGCTTCTTCAACCTGGAGAAGTACAACAACCTGCCGAAGCACTATCAGGCCATCCTACAGGATGCCTGCGCCTTCGCCAACACCAACATGATGGCAAAGTACGACGCCAAGAACCCGCCGGCTCTGAAGCAGCTGGTATCGGAAGGCACGGTTCTGCGTCCGTTCAGCCAGGAGATCATGGAAGCCTGCTACCAGGCCGCTCTCGAGATCTACACCGATCTGTCGGCCCAAAGCCCGTTCTTCAAGAAGATCTACGACGATCAGCTGGCCTTCAAGAAGGACGCCTATCTCTGGGCGCAGCTCGGCGAGTACACCTTCGACACCTTCATGATGATCCAGCAGCGCGCCGGCAAGCTCTAAGCTTCCGACACGACCGCTTGAGATATGGAAGCCCCGGGCATGGCCCGGGGCTTTTTCGTGCCCGTCGTTTTATCGTCGCGCGTGCGGGGCGAATATGCATTCCGCCTGCCGCAGCCCAAAGGAAAAGCCCCGGAGCTTGCGATCCGGGGCTTATCGGTGTCGGTCGGTAGGGACGGATAAATGCCCTTACTGGATGACCGGCGGCTGGCTGAGGTCGGTCGCCGGATTGGCCGGTGCGGCCGGTGCCGGCGCCGGCTGCGGCCCGCCAAGATTGAGCGGCGGCAGACCCATGGCCGGGGCTGCACCATTGCCGTTGCCGGTGCCGCCAAGCGGCGGAAGGCCGAAGTTCGGCGTGGTATTGCCGCTGTCCGAGCCCAGCGGGGGAAGCGACATGCCGCCGCCCTGGCCGAAGCCGGGTACCTCGATCTTGACGTCGTTCGGGTTGATCGTCGGCGCATCGGCCTTGTAGCGCATGACGAGGCCGGGGAAGGCGATGACGACCATGATCATCAGGAACTGGATGACGATGTACGGCAGGACGCCCTTGTAGATGTCGACGGTCTTCATGCCGTCCATCATTCGGCCAGTGACCTGGTCCTTCCATCTGCCGGCCGGTGCCACCGAGCGCAGGTAGAACAGCGAGAAGCCGAAGGGCGGTGTCAGGAACGAGGTCTGCAGGTTGATGCCGAGAATAACGCCGAACCAGACGAGGTCGATGCCGAGCTTTTCCGCAACGGGCGCCAGCAGGGGCACCATGATGAAGGCGATCTCGAAGAAGTCGAGGAAGCAGCCGAGGATGAAGACGATGATCGTCACGACGATCAGGAAGCCGTATTCGCCGCCCGGCAGAGCCGTCAGCAGTTCTTCGATCCAGACATTGCCATTGATGCCATAGAAGGTCAGGCCGAAGACGCGGGCGCCGATCAGGATCATCATGACGAAGGCCGAGAGCTTCGTCGTCGCATCGAGTGCGTGCTTGACGGTCCCGAGCGTGAGGCGGCCCTTGAGCAGGGCGATGATCAGGGCGCCGGTTGCGCCCATGGCGCCGCCTTCGGTCGGCGTGGCGATGCCGAGAAAGATGGTGCCGAGCACGAGGAAGATCAGCGCCAGCGGCGGGATCAGCACGATGATGACTTGCTGGGTAAGCCGCGAGATGATGTTGAGATTAAAGGTGCGGTTGGCCAAGGCCACCAGGTAGACCGTGAAGACGCCGAAGGCGAGGGCGGCCACTTCGCGCCATTCGGGGCTGGCAATGCCCGTGAACAGGACCTGTTGCCCGAGGAAGTAGAGCCCGACGCTGATGGCGATCATCACGGCCAGCGAGGTGACGCCACCGCCGAGCGTGCGCGCTTCGAGCGGCAGAGCCGGAGCCCATTGCGGTTTCACCATGGTGACTGCGAAGATGTAGACGCAATAGGCGGCGACGATCAGGATGGCGGGATAGAGCGCGCCGACATACATGTCGCCGACCGAGCGGCCCAGCTGGTCGGCCATGACGATCAGCACGAGCGACGGCGGAACGATCTGTGCGAGCGTACCCGACGCGGCGATCGTGCCGGCGACCAACGGGCGGTTGTAGTTGTAGCGCAGCATGATCGGCAGCGAGATCAGGCCCATGGCCATGACCGAAGCGGCAACGACGCCGGTGGTGGCGCCGAGCAATGCGCCGACCAGGATAACCGCATAGGCCAAGCCTCCCCGGACCGGGCCGAACAACTGGCCGATCGTGTCCAGCAGGTCTTCCGCCATGCGCGACCGCTCGAGGATCAGCCCCATGAAGGTGAAGAAGGGGATCGCCAACAGCGTATCATTGTACATGATGCCGTAAATGCGTTCCGGGTGCGATTGCAGCAGCGGCCAGAACAGCTTGATTTCCGGCGAGATGGATGAGAGCTCGACACCCAGGGCGAAGTAGATCAGGCCACCCGCGGCAAGGGTAAAGGCCACGGGATAGCCGAGCAGCAGCATCAGCATCACCGTGGTGAACATGATCGGGGCGAGATTGTGCGCGATAAAATCGATCATGTCAGTGTTCCGTCACTTCGTGTGCGTCTTTCGCTTCAGCCTGGTCTTCGAGGTAGCCGAAGATGATGGCGAAGCGCTTGATGATCTCTGAGATCGCCTGGGCACTGAGAAGCAGAAAACCGACGAGAACCGCAGCCTTGGCGGGCCATACGATCAGACCGCCGGCGCTCGAGGAGATTTCACCGATCCTGTAGGAGTTCCAGAACCACGGCCAGGCAAGCCATGCCATGAGGAAGCTGAAGGGTACCAGGAAAATGATGTGCAGGATGAGGTCGATCCAGTCGCGCGTGCGTTTGCTCCAACCGGCAGACAGGATGTCGATGCGGATGTGCTCGTTCTTGAGCAGAGCGTAGGCCGCGGCGAGCATGAAGACAGTGCCGAAGAGGTACCACTGCAGCTCAAGCCAGGCATTCGACGAGATGTCGAAAGCCTTGCGAACAACGGCGTTGCCGGCGCTGATCAAAACGGCGGCGAGCAGCAGCCAGGAAACCCAGCGCCCTATCGCCCCGTTGATCGCGTCGATCACGCGGGTGATTGCCAATAACATTTTCATGGTTGTCTCCCCATATTGTAAGGGTCGTCCTAAAGCATGGGCCGAGGTCGCGCAACGGGAGAGACTGCCGGGTTTCCGGCCTTTTCACAATATGGGGTCCTGTCCGGCATAGCCTTTCGTCTAATGCTTTTCGTCAATTTCGCGGGCCGCCGCACAAGGATCTGTCTTGTCCTGACAAAGCGTTTCCGCGGGCCGTCGAACTGTCCCGTTTTGCGACATCGTCGGAGGAGGCGTTTCACCGGGCTTAACTCGATTAGCAGATGCGGAATTGCCTTCCGTTTGCAGATCGGGCAACGATTGTTTCAAAGTGCCGAACCTTTTTCGCAAGAGGTCAGCCGCGCGCATTGCAGGTGTCCGCAAACCATGGATTTTCCGATCGTCTTGGCAATCGATTTTTAAATCGTTTTACATAGGTTGCACGGATAAGGAGGCCAAGGATGAAGGCTCAAAGCACGAAGGCTGTGCCGACGGACGTTTATTTGTCCTTCGTCAGTTCGCTGTTCGGCAACCGGCAGACCTTGTTCACGGGCATGCTGGTGCATATCCTCACCTATCTGGCCGTCTTCCAGAAGTCCGGCTCGGTCTTCTATCTCTGGCTGATCGCGATCTTCGCGCTGATCTGCCTCTTTCGCATCTACTGGTTTTTGAAGTTCGACCAGATCGACAAGGCGGCCCTGCGGCGCGATGAGATCGCTCGCTGGGAACGCATCTATCTTTATGGCGGCGTTGCGACGACGACGGTGCTCGGCATCGGCAGCGGCTATGCCATTGCCATCATCCAGGATCCCTTTGCCGAGCTTGCCTGCATTGCCGTCACCATGGCTTCCATGGTTTCGGTCGTCGGACGCAATTTCGGCTCGCGTCTTGCGGTCAACCTGCAGACGGCGACGGCGAGCCTGCCGATCGCCATCGGCTGCCTGATGGTCGGCGACGCGCACATGGTGATCCTGTCGATCATGCTGCTGCCGTTCATGCTGACCACGCGCAAGATGGCGAATGGCGTCCGCGAGTTCCTGTACAAGAACGTCATCATCGCCCGCGAGAATGTGCTGATCGCCGACACCTTCGACACCGCGCTCAACAACATGACGCACGGCCTTCTGATGCTCGACCCGCAGAACCGCATCGAAGTCATCAATCGCAAGGCCTGCGACCTTCTCAATCTTGGCGATCGCACGCGGCTGAAGAACTGCGATCTGGATGTCGTTCTGCGCTATGGCGTCCGTCACACCTTCGTCGACGGTTCCATGCCGAGCCTCATTCAGCGCCAGCTCGCGCAGCTGATGGACGGCACGATTTCACGCGCCATCATGCAATTCTCCGAGGATCTTGTCCTCGAATTCTCCGCAAGCCGTCGTCCCGAGGGCGGCGTCGTGCTGATCTTCGAAGATGTCACCGCGCGCGTGCGGGCAGATCGCAAGATCCTGCACATGGTGCGCTTCGATCCCATGACCGGACTGCCGCAGCGCGGCTATTTCGCGGAATTGGTCAAGGAGCAGCTCGCGGTGCGCAAGAACAGCGGCGAAGTCGGCTTCATGGTCCTCGACGTCGATGAGTTCAAGCACGTCAACGACATGAAGGGCCATGTGACCGGCGACCGGCTGCTGGCCGTGATCGCCAACCGGCTGTTGAAGCTCGCCGCCGGGGAGGCGATCGTCGGGCATCTTGTCGGCGACCAGTTCGTCCTGTTCTTCCCGAATGTCCATGACGGCGCCGGAACGGAAGAACGCATGCGGGATATCCATTCCGCCATTGCCGGCCCCTACGAGATCGACGGCACCAGCTTTGCCATCACCTTCTGCGCCGGTGCCCTGCTGATCGACAGCGCGGAACTTCGGATGGAGGAATGGCAGATCAAGGCGGATCTTGCCGTCTTTGAATCGAAATCGCGTGGCAAGGGCAATTTCACTGTCTTCGCGCAGGAAATGGATGCGCGCTATATCGAGCGGCAGCGGCTGAAGACCGATCTGAAGACCGCGGTGGAAAGCGATGCCTTGCAGGTCGTCTACCAGCCCATGTTCGTGCCCGACGGATCGCGCATTGCCTGCTGCGAGGCGCTGTCGCGCTGGACGCATCCGGAAAAGGGCTCAATCCCGCCCAATATTTTCATCCAGATCGCCGAGGAAATGGGGATCGTCGCCGATATCACCCGCTTCATGATCCGCACCGCCTGCCGCGACTGCGCGAGCTGGCCGGACGCGATCGCCGTGTCGGTCAATCTCTCGGTGCTCGACCTGCGCAACAATGACATCGTCCGGGTCGTCCTGGATGCGCTTGCCGATTCCGGCCTCGATCCGAGACGACTGCATCTCGAAGTGACCGAATCCAGCCTGATCGAGGAACTGGCAGCCGTCCGGCTCATCCTCGAAGAGCTGCGCCAACACGGCATCACGATTGCCATCGATGATTTTGGTACTGGCTTCTCCAGCCTCAGCTATCTCGACTCGCTGCCGGTCGATCAGGTGAAGATTGACCGCTCCTTCGTGCGCAATATCGGTGAAGACGCCAAGCGCCTGAAGCTGCTGCGCGGCATTGTCACGCTGTCGCGCCAGCTCGATCTCGGCATCATCGTCGAGGGTGTCGAGACCCAGGAGCAGCTGGCTCTCCTGGCCAAGTTCAATCTGGCAGACCTGATCCAGGGCTATGTCTACTCGACGCCGATCGCGTCCACCGCGGTCGCAGACCTCGCCGATCGGGCGGAAAAGAAGCTCGTCGCGGCCGGTGCCTGATCGCGATCTCTCCTGGAAATCTGTAGATCCCCTTAATTCGCAGGGTTGATTTCCGTCGTTAACATCAAGTTAACTATGTTTCGTAACCGATTGTTAACCTTAATAAAGCGTAAATCGCCCAAGTGCTAGATTTCGCAACTGTCCGACCTGTCGTGGAGTGCTAGGGTTGGTTAACGAAACGTAAACGGCGAGACATCGCATGAACCTCCACACCTCCGTCACGGACAGCTTCGCGGGCAAGCTCATGGAGATCCTGGACCACGTCGAGTATCGACGGGTCGAAAGCAGCGAGGACATGGAGGAGGTGGCGCGCATCCGCTACAAGGCCTACAAGATGGCCGACATCCTGCCGCTCAGCGGAACGCGGCTGATCGACGATGTCGATTTCGATCCTCAGGCCTATGTTTTCGGCGTCTATTATGACGAACAGCTGATCAGCACGGTCCGCATGCATCACGTGACGCCTGACCATCGCGTCAGCTCGTCCCGCGACATTTTCCCGGCCGAAATCGATGCCTTTCTTGACGCCGGCATGTCTCTGATTGATCCAGTCCGCTTTGCCGCCGATCCGGCGATCATGAAGGAAATGCCGGCCATTCCCTATCTGACCTTGCGCATCGCCATCATGGCTGCGGCCTATTTTGATACAGACCGCGTGCTGCAACTTGTCAGCCCGCAGCATGCGGCCTTCTACAAGCGGGTTTTCTATGCCCAGACGATCGTGCCGCCGACCAAGAACTGCGGAAAGTACAATATCGATCTGACGCTGATGGCGACCGATACCAAGGATGTCGGGCGCCGGCTGCTCACCCGCTTCCCCTTCTTCATCTCCTCGCCGAGCGAGCGCCGTCTGATGTTCTCCCGCGGCGAGGTCAGCACCTTGCCGCCGCTGACCATTCTGCCGACGGCACGTTACCTGCCGCCGGGCGATCTGGGCGTCGATCTGCCTCTGTGATCCATTGCGATTCTCGACTGCTTTGTGTATGGCGGAAAAGGGGGAGGCGTTTCGACGCATCTCGACACCTGACAAAATTCAAGTCGGCGGCCCGCCACAGGCGTGATGCGGCGGACCCAAGGGGAGACAGAGCATGAGCGAACACCACAGCGGTCCGGTCGAAACCGGTGCTCCGATGAACTACAACGAGCATGAGAAGACCTATGATCTTTTCATCGCCGCGACCAAGTACAGCACCGTCTTTCTCGTTGCGCTCCTGATCGCCATGGCTGCCGGCTTCTTCGGCGGCGCGGGCTTCTTGGGCGGCATCATCGTGCTTGTCGTCCTGACGGTCGCCGGCGTCTTTATCATGCGCTGATGGCGGACGAGCGGGAAGGGGGCATCCATGTTCACGGCCGCTTCCGATCCCGTTCTTTTCCGGCTGGCGGTGTTCGTGCTGTCGCTTTGCGCCGGCTGGCTCACGGTTGCGCACGGCCTTCGCGGTCACCGCCAGGCTTTCGTGCTCGCCGCCGGCCTCGTTGCCGGCGTCATTTCGAGCGGTGCGCTCGGCGCGCTGGCCCGACTTCCGGAAGGGGAGGCGCGCAACCTGTCCTTTGCGGCGCTCATTCTGGCCTCGGCCGGTGTCGTTGCCGGCCTGTCGATTGCGCGGCGCCGGGTAACCATGCCGCCGACGCGCGACCGCTAGGACGCGTCACATGCAGGCCCTCGCTGTCATTTTCGATCTCGTTGCCATCATGCTCCTTGTGATGGCGGCTGC
Source organism: Rhizobium sp. (assembly GCA_036722275.1). Taxonomy (GTDB): domain Bacteria; phylum Pseudomonadota; class Alphaproteobacteria; order Rhizobiales; family Rhizobiaceae; genus Allorhizobium. The sequence goes on from DAIMJJ010000024.1 coordinate 19,339, forward strand.
CCGCGGTGCCAAGGGGGCTGCGCTGGAGGCCATTGTGCCGATGATCGCGGCAGGGCTGGGGCTTGCGGGGCTGGGCGCGCTTCTAGCCGCGCAACCGACCTTTGGGCATCTGCTGCTCGTCATGCTCGCCGTCGGGCTCGGTGCGACCCTTGGGGCATCGGCGGCCATCGTCGCGCCGGTTGCGCGCATTCCCTTGCTGCTCAACGGCTTTCTCGTCCTCTACGGCATCGTGGCCCTGCTTCTCGCCCTGACCGTGGCCGATCCCGCCATCGCCCCGGCGCATGCGCAGTCTCTGTCCGGCATGCTCGAACGCATGCTGGGGGCCGTGATCGCGGCGATTGCCGGTGGACTGGTGTTTGGCGGTGGCGGCGTTCTCTTCGTCTATCGCCTGCGTCCGGTGCTTGCGGCGCGTCGTTTTGACCGGGCTCTCCGGCCAGCGCAGATCGCGCCGGGCGCGGTCGTCGGGCTTGCCGCCATTCTCTATCTGGTCACCGATGCGCCGCTGGCCCTGTGGTCGAGCGCGCTGGCGGCCACTTTTCTCGCCGCGGCCGTCGTCACTGCGACGGATGCAGGGGCACGCTGGCCGCTTTCGGTCCTGCTGACCGCCCTTTGCGGCCTTGCAACCGCGGCGATCGGCTTTGCGCTCGCGAGCCTGCTGCTGATCATGGCTGGTGGCATGGTTTCAGCGGCGATGGCGGCGGTCTTCTCGGGCCTCTGCCGCGAGGCGCGCAAGCCCGCGCTGGAGCTTCTCTTCGGCCCCTCAGACTGAAGGCCAGGGCGGCGGCGCCGCTTGCTTTCAGGCAAAAGAAAAGCCGGCATAAGCCGGCCATCCTGTCTCAAGCAATTCCGTCCAAGCGCCGGGGCGCGCTCGCTCAGGCGCCGCCGCCGCGCGTGCGGGCAAGACCCTGCTGCGCCGGCAGATATTTCGGATCGAGCTGCAGCGCGTGCGAATAGGACTTGGCCGCGCGAGCCTTGTCGCCGCGGCGCTCGTAGATCAGCGCCTGGTTTGCCCAGGATTCAGCAATCTTGCCGTTGAGTTCGATGGCGTGGTTGAAATCGGCAAAGGCGTTTTCGTCGTCGTTCAGCGCGACATAGGAGACGCCGCGGCCATTATACGGCTCGGGCGCGCTCGGCGACAGCGAGATCGCCTTCGAGAAATCGTCGATCGCCTTGTCGTGCTGGCCGCGCAGCTGATAGATCAGCCCGCGATTGTGATAGGCGCGGCCATCCGTCGTGTTGAGCTGGATGGCGCGGTTGAAATCGCCAAAGGCCTCGTCGATTCGGCCGGCCTGGCGGTAGATATTGCCGCGACCGATATAGGCGACGTCGTAGTTGGCATTGAGTCGCAGGGCGGCGTTGTAGTCCTTGGCGGCTTCGACTGGCTTGCCCATGTTGCGGTAGACCAACGCACGGTTGGCATAGGCCTGGTAGAAATTGGGGTTGAGCTGCAGCGCGGTGTTGAAGTCGTCCATGGCCTTGTTGAACTGGCCGGCGCGACCATAGGCCGAACCGCGGACATTATAGCCTTCCGGATCGCGTGGATTGGCCTGGATGACGGCCGTCAGCGAGGCGATATTCTCTTCCGAGCCCTGTGCCCGATCGATGCGAATCGTGTCGGCGGTGTCGACCGACTGGCAGCCGGCAAGGCTGATCAGGGCGGCTACGGCGACCATGCCGGCGATGCGGCGGGTGCCGGCGACGGCGATCCTGGGGGTCTGGAAGAGTGTATGATCAATCATGGCGGGCCAATTGTCCGGCGGGCTGGCCGCCGCCGTGGGACCGAACGGCAGCGATGGTGTCTGAAAAGGAAAAGAGCGGTGGCGAAAAGATCGCCCCCGCCCTTAGAACATCGGAAAACGTCGAAAAAACGACAGATCAGCGCGCAGCGCGTGCCGGGGCAGCGATGAGGCCTTCGCGCTGCATGCGCTTGCGCGCCAGCTTGCGAACGCGGCGAACCGCTTCGGCCTTTTCGCGCGCACGCTTCTGCGACGGCTTCTCGTAATAGTCGCGCATCTTCATTTCGCGGAAGATACCTTCGCGCTGCATCTTCTTCTTGAGAGCGCGAAGCGCCTGATCAACGTTGTTGTCGCGGACTAGTACCTGCACGTTTATCCCGTTCCTTTGGTTTTGAGTTGCAGTTCCGCCGAAGTCAGGTCGTCAGCAGAACAAAAAGCAAAATGTTCGCGTGGCCGGAGCCCTGCGATTAGGGAGGCCAGATAACAGATTGCCTTTGGGAAGTCCATATGGGGCAGGGGCTCCCGCCAAGAAAAATCGCTGGAAGGCCCGCCTTTTCCGGGCGTGTCGAAAGACGCATGTCGCAACGTCGCAAAAGGGCGGTCGTGACGCATATGGATCTGGCACTGCTGCAAGCCTATCAGATGCCCTAACTACTGGAGTTTGAGGCGAATGCGCAAATATTCGGTTTTTGCCGTGGCCCGCGAGGCGCTGAGGGCCCACAAGGGCTGGGAGGCCCAGTGGGTTTCTCCCGAGCCCCGTCAGTCCTACGATGTCATTATTATCGGTGGCGGTGGCCATGGCCTCGGTGCGGCCTACTACCTGGCCAAGGAGCACGGCATCACCAATGTCGCGGTGATCGAAAAGGGCTGGATCGGCGGCGGCAATACCGGCCGAAACACCACGATCATCCGGTCCAACTATCTCTATGAAGAGAGCATGGACATCTACGAGCACTCCCTGAAGCTTTGGGAAGGCTTGAGCCAGGATCTGAACTACAACGTCATGTACTCGCCGCGCGGCGTTATGATGCTGTCGCATAATGTGCATGACCAGCAGTCGTTCAAGCGCCACATCAATGCCAACAATCTCTACGGCATTGACAATGAGTGGCTGACGCCTGAGCAGGCCAAGGATTTCTGCCCGCCGCTCGATATCTCCAAGTCCGCCCGCTATCCGATCAATGGTGCAGCGCTGCAGCGCCGCGGCGGCACGGCCCGCCACGACGCGGTCGCCTGGGGCTATGCACGCGCCGCCTCTGACCGCGGCGTCCACATCATTCAGAACACGGAAGTCACCGGCATTCGCCGTGGGCCCAACGGTGAGGTCACCGGCGTCGAAACGAATCGCGGCTTTATCGGCGCGAAGAAGGTCGGTGTCTCGGCCTCGGGCCACAATTCGGTGGTCATGGGCATGGCCGGCGTCCGCCTGCCGCTGCATTCGACCCCGCTTCAGGCGCTCGTTTCCGAGCCGATGAAGCCGATCTTCCCGTGCGTCGTCATGTCGAACACGGTGCATGCCTATATCTCGCAGTCGGACAAGGGCGAGTTCGTCATCGGTGCCGGCACCGACCAATACAATTCCTATTCGCAGACCGGCGGCCTGCAGATCATCACCCATACGCTCGATGCGATCTGCGAGCTTTTCCCGATGTTCCGCCGCGTGAAGATGATGCGCCAGTGGGGCGGGATTACCGACAACACCTCGGACCGTTCGCCGATCCAGGGTGTCACGCCGGTGCCCAACCTCTTCCTCAACGCCGGTTGGGGAACGGGCGGCTTCAAGGCGACGCCGGGTTCGGCGAACCTGTTTGCGCATCTCATCGCCAAGGGCGAACCGCACCGCCTGGCGGCGGGCCTCACCCTCGACCGGTTCCGCACCGGTCGCCTGATCGACGAGGCGGCGGCTGCCGCCGTGGCGCACTGATCCTCAAAGGACGTTCATCATGCTGCTGATCAAATGCCCCTATTGCGAGGAAGAGCGCTCCGAGCTCGAATTCCGCGCCGCCGGCGAAGCGCATATCGCCCGCCCGCAGAACATTGCCGACATCACCGATGAAGAGTTCGCGGACTATTTCTTCCTCAGGGACAATCCCAAGGGACTGATCTACGAACGCTGGCGCCACATGAACGGCTGCGGCCGCTTCTTCAATGCCGTGCGCGATTCCGTCAGTGACAAGATCTATTTGACCTACAAGGCCGGCGAGCCGAAGGCCGATGTCTCGGCTCTGCTGCCGAATGCACTCGAGAAGGGAGCGTCGAAATGAGCGGCGCCAATCGTATTCCCGGCAAGGGCCGCCTCACCCCCGCCCGCACCGCCCGGTTCACCGTCGACGGCCGCAGCATCACCGCCTATGAAGGTGATACCGTCGCCTCCGCCATGCTGGCCAACGGTCTACATCTCGCCGGCCGGTCGTTCAAGTATCACCGTCCGCGCGGCATCCTGACCGCCGGCCCGGAAGAGCCGAACGCGCTGCTCGACGTGTCGCGCGATGCCGCCCGCCGCCAGCCGAACGTCCGCGCCACGGTGCAGGAAGTGTTCGACGGCATGAAGGTCGAAACGCAGAACCGTTGGCCGTCACTGTCCTTCGACATCGGCGAGGTCAACGACTTCTTCTCGCCCTTCTTCGCCGCCGGTTTCTACTACAAGACCTTCATGTGGCCGAAGTCCTTCTGGCATTCGGTCTACGAGCCCTTCATCCGCCGCGCCGCCGGTCTTGGCGTTGCGCCGAAGGAGGAGGATCCTGATCACTATTCCAGCCGCTACGCCCATTGCGACGTCCTCGTCGTCGGCGGCGGTGTCGCCGGCCTCTCTGCGGCGCTTGCTGCGGCCGAGACCGGTGCCGAGGTGATCCTCTGCGACGAGCAGCCCGAAGTGGGCGGCGCTTTCCATTTCGACACCGGCGCCACCGTCGACGGCCAGAATGGCTATGACTGGGCACAGGCAACGGCCGCCCGGCTGGCTGCCATGCCGAATGTCCGCGTGCTGACCCGGACCACGGCCTTCGGCTACTACAACCACAATTTCGTGGGCCTCGCCGAACGCGTCACCGACCACATCGCCAAGCCGGTCAAGTCGAGCCCGCGCGAGCGGCTTTGGCAGGTTCGCGCCAAGAAGGTCGTGCTCGCCACCGGTTCGATCGAACGCCACATGGTGTTTGCGAACAACGACCGTCCGGGCATCATGCTGGCCTCGGCCGCGCGCACCTATCTCAACCACTACGGCGTCGCCGTGGGTGCCAAGGTCGGTGTCTACACCGCCCATGATTCGGCCTACGAGACCGCCTTCGACCTGAAGCGGGCCGGCATTGCCATTCCCGCGATCGTCGATTGCCGCGAAAAGCCCGGCGAGAAGGTTCTCGCCCAAGCCCGTTCGCTCGGCATCGAGGTGCTGGTCGGCCATTCGGTCACCGATACGGCGGGTCGCCTGCGCGTGCGTTCGATGACGGTCAAGCGCAACGGCAGCGGCAGCGGCCGCAAGATCGAGGTCGATGCCCTGATCGTTTCGGCCGGCTGGACCCCGTCCGTTCACCTGTTCTCGCAGGCCCGCGGCAAGTTGAAGTTCGATGCCGCCAATGATCGCTTCCTGCCGGATATCTACGCCCAGGAGAGCGTCTGCGTCGGCACCTGCAACGGCACCGACGATCTGCAGGCGATCATAGACGAGGCATCCGCGGCCGGTGCGCGCATGGCAAACGAGGCGGGTGCAACCGGATCGGCATCGCCGGCACCGGCGGGCGTCAACGCCTTCTCTTGGACCGGCGGCATGATCGGTGCAGCCGAAGGGGCAGGGCGCGACACGAGCGTCAAGGCCTTCATCGACTTCCAGCACGATGTCTGCGCCAAGGACATCCGCCTGGCGGTGCGCGAGGGCATGCACTCGATCGAGCACATCAAGCGCTTCACCACCAACGGCATGGCCTCCGACCAAGGCAAGCTGTCCAACATGCACGGCTTGGCGATTGCCGCCGAGATGCTGGGCAAGGAAATCCCGAAGGTGGGTCTGACCACCTTCCGTGCCCCCTATACGCCGGTGACCTTCGGGACGCTGATCAACCATTCGCGCGGCGAACTGTTCGATCCGACCCGCAAGACCCCGATGCATGCGCTCGAGACGTCGCTGGGTGCCGAGTTCGAGGATGTCGGCAACTGGAAGCGCGCCTGGTACTATCCGCGCCCCGGTGAGGACATGCACCAGGCGGTCAACCGCGAGTGCAAGACGGTTCGCGAGACGGCGGGCGTCTTCAACGCCTCCACGCTTGGCAAGATCGAGGTCGTCGGCCCCGACGCTGCCGAGTTCCTGAACCTGATGTACACCAATGCCTGGGATACGCTGAAGCCTGGCAAGTGCCGCTACGGCATCATGACCCGTGACGACGGCTTCGTTTACGACGACGGCGTCGTCGGTCGACTGGCCGAAGACCGCTTCCACGTGACGACGACGACCGGCGGTGCGCCGCGCGTTCTCAACCACATGGAAGACTACCTGCAGACGGAGTTCCCGCATCTCAAGGTCTGGCTCACCTCGACGACCGAACAATGGGCGGTCATCGCCGTGCAGGGCCCGAAGGCGCGCGACATCATTGCTCCCTTCGTCGAAGGCATCGACATCTCCAACGAGGCCTTCCCGCATATGAGCGTCGCCGAAGGCACGTTCTGCGGCGTCCCGACCCGCCTGTTCCGCGTCTCCTTCACCGGTGAACTCGGCTACGAAGTCAACGTGCCGGCCGATTTCGGCGCATCCGTCTTCCAGGCGATCTGGGACCGCGCTCAGAGCCTCGGCGCCTGCCTCTACGGCACCGAGACCATGCACGTGCTGCGCGCGGAAAAGGGCTACATCATCGTCGGCCAGGACACCGACGGTACGCTGACCCCGGACGATGCCGGCTATGGCTGGGCGGTTTCGAAGAAGAAGAAGGACTTCGTCGGTATCCGTGGCCTCAAGCGTCCGGACCTCGTCAAGGAGGGTCGCAAGCAGCTCGTCGGCATCTTCACCAAGAACCCGAACGAGGTTCTGGAAGAGGGCGCTCAGATCGTCGCCGATCCGAACCAGCCGAAGCCGATGACAATGCTCGGTCACGTCACGTCGTCCTACTGGTCCGAAAATCTCGGCCGGTCGATCGCGATAGCGACGCTGGTTGGCGGGCGCGCGCGCATGGGCGAGACGCTGTACGTGCCGATGAAGGACAAGACGATCGCCGTCGAGGTGACCGACACGGTATTCTTTGACAAGGAAGGGGGCCGCATCCATGGCTGATGCTACCGTCGCTGAACGCAAGTCCGTCCTCGCCGGAGCTCATGGCGGTTCGCCATCGGTCCGTCTGAGACCCGCAGAACCCGCGACGCGCGTCTCGCTGCGCGCCGCAGCCGATGATGTCGCCGCGCTCTCCAAGTCGCTCGGCGTCAAGCTGCCGGTCAAGCCGAAGACATCGGCCGTCACCAAGGGCCGGCTGGCTTTCTGGCTTGGTCCGGACGAGTGGCTGCTGATCGACGACAAGGGCGGCGACCTGATGGCCGATTGCCGGGCGTCTGGCGCTGTTCATTCGGCCACCGATGTGTCCCACCGCAACACCGCGATCATCGTGTCCGGTCCCGGTGCGGCCAATGCCATCAATGCCGGCTGCGCGCTCGATCTGTCGCTGAAAACCTTCCCGGTCGGCGCGGTCACCCGTACGGTCTTCGGCAAGATCGAGATGGTGCTCTATCGCATCGACGAGGAAACCTTCCGGGTCGAGTGCTGGCGCTCGTTCGCCGAATACGCCTTCGGCCTTCTGGCCGAGGCGGCGGAAGACGCTGCGGCGTAAAGCTTCAAGAATTTGGCCGGGGCTAGAGTCCCGGCCAGCCTTTCCACTTTACCCAGCGCCCGTGGAAATCGGCGCGGCCGATCTCGTGGCGCTCGCCGCTCGGCCAGACCTGCAGGGTGAGCGCTGCCCCCTCCGGCTTGCCGTCGGCTTCCATCTGCAGCCGGGCAAGCGGTGCCTCGCGCGTCGCCCGGGCGCCTGCCTGCGCGATCAGCGCTTCGCCCCGGGCTTTCAGATCCTGCGGAAAATACTGCCAGGCGATGGAATGATACACGACGTGGGCAGAGCCGGCCTGCGGTCGTTCCAGGCGCTCTGCAAGCCATTCTATGGCATCGGCTCGATCGACCTTCAGGCCGGACGCGGCGGCGATTTCAAGGGCGGCGCGGGTTCTCTCCAGCCGATCGGCCTGATCGGCCCAGATATAGGCGGCGAGACGCTCGCGGTCCTCGTCGGATGCCGGGTCGAGCGGATTGAGGTCGCAGCCGGCCCGCTCCGAAACCTCAAGATCTTCCTTTGGCGGCGGTGGTCCCTCCCAGTCCGGCGCGAGCGCGACGCTTGAGGCCGGCCCCCAGGTGAAGCCGCCGAGCCGATAGGCATAGCGGTCCCATTGCAGGTTGAGCCCGGCGCTGGCGCCGACTTCCGACAGCATGAGCGGCTTGTCGAACAGCCTGGCCACGGTGAGAAAGCCCGGCAGAAGCGCCCCTGACCGGCGCACTTCATTGGTCTGCGGCGGCGAGCGCAGCCACTTGAGGATAAACGCCTCGTCACGGTGCAGCGCCGCATCGACCGTGGCCCAGAAGCTTTCGTCGTCTGCGCTGTTGTCGGGCGGATAGACGGCGGTAAGGTCCGGGTCCTGCCCTGAACGAACGACCGCATGCAACGCGCCCGCAAACCTGAGTGCCAGGGCGTCACCTGTACCCGTCGGATCTCCCTGCCACCGCAGCAGGTGCCGACCGACCGCAGCCTCATCGTTCAGTCTTTCCGCTGCCATCCGGCAGAGGCGGGCGGTGAAAGGCGAGCCGAGGTCGTCGCAGGCCTTTGCCTGCCGCAGGAATGACTGGCGGACCGCGTCGACCGTGTCCATGTTCACAGACCTTCCGGCCGGTCTTTCGGGTCGAACTGGATGATGGTCATCCAGCTGGCGGTCAGCGCCGGCTTGCGCTCGTCTTCGATTTCGATCGACACGTCATAGGTCGTCATCATCATGCCGGCGCCGCGGAAGCGGGCGTCGGTCAGGACGAAATGGCCGCGGATCCGCTTTCCGCATTTTACCGGCGACATGAAGCGGATGCGATCGAAGCCGTAGTTGATGCCCATCGTCTGCTCGCGGATGACCGGAAGGCAGTTGTAGTTCATGGTCGAGAGCAGCGACAGCGTGAGGAAACCGTGGGCGATCGTTCCGCCGAAAGGCGACTCGGCTGCGGCGCGCACCGGATCGACGTGGATGAACTGGTG
>DAIMJJ010000025.1:0-6368 GCA_036722275.1 Rhizobium sp.
GGTGGGGGTGTCGCGGGCCAGGCGCTGGGCTTGCGTCATGTCGGTAAACCTCGTCATTCGTTTTCTGTGTTCTGGGACGTGGCGCCGGTCAGCGCCGCGATGGAGATCGGACGCACCGGCCAGCGGCGCCCCGTCAGGTCTTGGGCCGCAGGACTGGGCCCGGCGGGGTTGATTTCCGCCATCAGCGCCGCGGTATTGGCCGCGCAGAACCGGCCCTGGCATGCGCCCATGGCAAAACGGCCATTGTGCTTGACCTCCCGGCCGGTCAGCCTGTCGGCCCGGTCGCAGAGCCGGCGCAGGTCGCCGACGGTCTTGCCTTCGCAACGGCAGAGGATGGTACCGTCGGGCAGGTCCGACAGGGGAGAGCGAGGATCGATCGGCGCAAAGAGCTTGGCCAGGGTTTCCTGCGCCGCCCGGGCGCGGTTGATCGCCCGGTCGAAATCCGCGCGGTCGCGTCTCCCCGACAGGAGATCGGCGACCGCGCAGCCGGCCCGCCGACCGTCCGCCACGGCGGCGATGGCCCCCAGCGCCTCCCGGCAATCGCCGGCGCGCAGCACGATCGGCACGGCGCCCGGCTTTGTCATCTCTGCCGGCAGGCCGACATTGTTTTCCCTGATACCGTCATGAAGACCGATGCGGTCGACCAGGATGGTGGACAGCGCACCGTCGCGCTTGCGCACGATGGCCTGGAGGCCCTCGCCCTGCTTCTCGATGGCCACGAGCCGTGCCGCACGCATCCACGGGATGCGCTTCGCCATCATGGTGGTCAGATATCCGGCGGCTTCGCGCAGAAGCTCGCCGTGTTCGAGCATGGCAAGGCCCGACTGGAAACGGGTGAAGGGGTCACCGGCCTCGATGACCGCTACCGGTGGATTACCGCTCCTCGCCATCTGCGCCGCAACGGCAACCAACAGCGGACCGCTGCCGGCCAGAAGCACGCGACCCTGCGGTGCGCGACCGGTTTCCTTCATCATCACCTGCAAGCCGCCGGCGGTTGAGACGCCGGCAAGCTGCCAACCTGGGCGAGGCAGGACCTTTTCGACCGCGCCCGTCGCGATGATGATCGCGCGTGCTCTCATGCGTTCGACGCCGCCAATATTACGGTCCTCGATGAGGACGAAGCCGTCGCCGTCAATGCCCAGGAAAACGCAGCCGTGGCGCATCGTGACCCGCGCCGCGAGAAAGGCGTCGGCGATCCCGCACCAGCGAGCTTTGGTAGCTGAGGCGATCGCGATCGGTTCGACGCCGGGGGCCGGCTGGCGATAGACGGCGCCGCCGATCGTATCGCGCTGTTCGATCAGGCAGACCGCGTGGCCGGCACGGGCAAGTTCGGTGCCCGCCGACAGGCCGGCCGGGCCGCCGCCGATGACCAGGACTTCGGGGTTACGCATGGCTCGCCTCCACGCTTTCGATGCGCATCCCTGCGCGCGCCGGGGTGATGCAGGCTTCGCGCACAATACCGTCCACCCGCACAAGGCAGCACTGGCAGGCGCCGATGCCGCAGAAATAGCGGGTGTCCTGGCCGAGAGCATCGCGGCCGAAGCTGCGAATGCCGGACGCCTCAAGGGCTGCGGCGACACTTTCTCCGTTGCGAAATGGGATCTTCTGCCCTTGCCATTCAAAGGTGTTCGTCGTCATGCGGCCATTCCACGGCCCGGGAACCGGGCAGGATCGAAGGAGGAAAGATCGAGTGCCGGGACTTCGCCACAGATCAACTGCGCGATCGCCTTGCCGGTGATCGGGCCAAGACAGATGCCATCGCCTTCGAAACCGGTGGCAACGAAGCCGTTCTCCAGGTCCGGAAGACGCCCGATCAGTGGAAGACCGTCCACAACGGCGGTTCGCACGCCCGCGAAGCTGCGAAGCAGGCGAAGACGGGCAAGGTCCGGGACGAGCGCCACGGCGTCGGCAAGGATGCGCGAGACCGCGTCGATATCGTTGGTCTCCCGCTTGCCGAAATCCTCGCGGGTCCCGCCGATCAGGAACTGCCCGGTGACGAGCGGGTCGATCACCAGCCCCAGACCCCGAGGCGGCGGCGCATGACCCGCCTTCTGGCTGCCCTTGCTCAGCAGATAGCGCCCGGACATGATCGCCCCCGGCATGGATGCATTGAGGCTGGGGGCCCTTTCGGTCACGAGAAGCTGACCCTTACGCGGGGTCAGCACATTCGAAAGCCCGATAAGGGCAGCAGAACCTGTGCCGGCGGTCACCACCACCGTGTCTGCCGAGAACGACCCACGATTGGTTTCAACCGCGGCGATCCTGCGGCCGTCTTCTGCGAGCCGCAGGGCTTTGACGTCGGTGTCCCGCTCGACCACGATGCCGGCGGCCGTCAGTAGCCGATGGACGATCTGATAACCGATGGCATGGCCCTCGCCATGCACCTCGACCGCCATCCGGGCGCTCTGCGAAAGGGCAGGAAAGATCTGCCTCAGTCGCGAGCCGGCAAGTGTCTCCACCTTGACACCGGCGCTGGCGAGCGCGGCAGAATGGGCCTCCAGCACGGTGCACTCTTCGTCTGAAGCGGCGACGATGAAGGTCGAACGGCGCTTGAAGGCCCCGGCAAACAGACCCATGTCGGTCAGTTCGCCGTAAAGGGCCACGCCCTTGAGAGCTGCCGTCATCATCGGCCCTGGGCGTTTGCTGGCGACCGATACGGCGCCGTCCGCCGCACCCGTCGCCTCGGCCGCCGGGGCTGACGCATCGAGCAGCCGCACCGCAACGCCCCGCGCATTCAGGAAATAGGCCGTCGCCGCCCCGACGATGCCGGAGCCGATGATGATGACACTGGACGGTGGGCGGGGTTGCATGGGTTCCTGGCCGGCCTGGTTGATTGTGGACCAATATTGGCGGCGGCAGGGCTGGACCGTCGATACAAGATGACGGCCTTGCTTGTTCACGAAATTTGTATCCGCTACAAAGTCGCGACCCCTTAACAGAGAAGGAGGGGGACCGACCGCATGGCCAAGATCAGCCTCACACTCATCCAGACCTTTTATCAGGTGGCACGCCACGGATCCTTTTCCGGCGCCGCCCGCGAACTCAATCTGAGCTACCAGTCGGCGGCCAACCACGTGCGCCGGCTGGAGCAGATCCTGCAGGGCAAGCTGATCGATTCCGAGCAAGGGGCCAAGCGCATCTCGCTCACGCCGCGCGGACGCGCCCTCTACAGCCTGCTGCATCCCGAACTCGACATCATGCTCGAGCGGCTGACCAAGCTGATCGAGAACCAGCGCTCGTCGCTCCGGGTCGGGATGCCCCAGGCGATCTTCTTCTATCTCTTTCCCCGTGTGCTCTCCCGCTTTCGCGAGGCGTTCCCGGAGATGGAGTTCGCCGTCTACGAGCGCGACACGGTGCTCGCCGAACTGGTCAAGAACGGCAGCCTCGACGTGTGCATTTCCGAACGCTACTTCGGCGATCCGGTCGTGCCGCAACGCCTGCTGGGCAGTTACCGGCTGAGCCTGGTCTATCCAAAGGCCTGGGGCGAGCCGCCGGAGCAGAAGGATATTCCCGGCTGGGCCGAAGGGCGGCCCTTCATCACCTATGAGCCGGGACAGACGCTGCGCAACCTCGCGGTCGATTTTCTCGGTCGCGACGGGGCGGTCGTCCAGCCCGCGGTCTCCACGTCGGGCAGTTCCAGCGTCAAGCGCTGCGTCGAAGAGGGATTGGGCTTCTCGATCATCCCGTCCTGGTGCGTCGGTCCGGAGGACGTGTCGATCCGCAGCACCAAGCTCACCAACTTGCCGGAAGTGCGCGTCTATTTCGGCAATGCCGGCTTCCTGCAGAAGCATGCCATGGTTCAGCAACTGTTCGAGGACTGCCGCCGTGAACTGGTGGGGCCGGTGCTCGATGCGCCGCGCAGCAGCGACCTATCGCTGCCGCCGCTTTGACCGCGACATATAAAAAAGCCGATAAGTGGCTCGGACTCTCTAGCATTGTTCCCTGTCAATTCACGGATAGGCTGATTTTCGGCCCGTCAGCCCGCATTCGTGACAATCGGGCGCGGGGAGGACGGACATCAAAGAGATTTCCGGGGAACAAAGGAGAACCAGACCATGACATTGTTTTCGAAGATCTGTGGGGCCGCGGCCGTCGCGCTGTCGCTGCTGGCGGGTACTGCGGCTTCGGCGGGCACGATCGATGACATTCGCTCGCGCGGCGTGCTTCGCATTCCGGCGATCCTCAACGAGACGCCTTATTTCACCAAGGACCCTCGCACCGGCGAGTGGCAGGGCTTCGTCATCGACATGGCCAACGACATCGCCAAGACGCTGGACGTGAAGCTCGAAGTGGTCGAATCCAGCTGGGCCAACGCCATCCTCGATGTCCAGAGCGGCAAGGTGGACATGGCATTCGCCGTGACCGCAACGCCGGTCCGCGCCATGTCGGTCTCCTTCTCCGATCCGACCTATTACAACAGCTTCGTGCTCGTCTCCGCCAAGGAAGAAATGTCGGGCAAGACCTGGACCGAACTCAACGATCCGAAATACACCTTTGCGGTCGATCTCGGCTCGGCCCAGGACCTCATCACCCAGCAATATCTGCCCAAGGCCAATGTGCTCCGTTTCAAGACCCGTGACGAGGCGATCGTTGCGGTCACGACCGGCAAGGCCGATGCACTCGTCAACACCATGCTGAACGGCCTCGTCATTTCCAAGAAGGCTCCGACCATCGGCGCGGTTCAGGTGCCGACGCCGGTCCTGTCGACGCCGTCTGTCGTCGCCCTCAACTATGGTGCCGACGAGACCTTCAAAAGCTTCGTCTCGGCCTGGGCGGAATATAATCGCCGCATCGGCAACAACCAGACCTGGATCCTGAAGAGCCTCGAAACCTTCGGCATCACCCTCGACGATATGCCGGTCGGCTTCGGCTTCGGCGGCTGAGTGGCCCTTATCTGAAAAGCGCCGCACAGCGGCAGAGAATAGCAAGGGCGCCGGTCGATCCGGCGCCCTTGCCCGTTGTTACGACAGGTGGTGCGGCTTGGCGAGGCCGTAGACGGGGGTGTCGATCCCGGCCTGGCGCGCCTTTAGCTGCAGCGACAGGTATTGCGAGTAGTGGCGCGACTGGTGGAGGTTGCCGCCGTGGAACCACAGCGCTTCCTGCTGCGTCGGCTTCCACATATTGCGCTGCTCGCCTTCCCAGGGGCCCGGGTCCTTGGTGGTGTTCGAGCCGAGGCCCCAGCATTTGCCGACCTTGTCGGCCACTTCGCGGGAGATGAGATCGGCGGCCCAGCCGTTCATCGAGCCGTAGCCGGTGGCGTAGACGACGAGGTCCGCCGGCAGTTCCGTGCCGTCCTTCAAGACGACGGCGTTCTCCGTCAGATGCGAGACATCGACGCCCGACTTCAGCTTGATCGAGCCGTCAATGACGAGATCGCAGGCCCCGACATCGATGTAATAACCCGAACCGCGCCGCAGATACTTCATGAACAGACCCGAATCGTCATCGCCGAAATCGAGCATGAAGCCGGCCTTTTCGAGTGCCTTGTAGAACTCGGCATCCTGCTCGCGGATCTTGTTGTAGATCGGGATCTGGAACTCATGCATGATCCGGTAGGGCAGGGAGGCGAAGATCAGATCCGCCTTGCGCGTCGTCATGCCGCCCTGGACCGCCCGTTCGGAGTAGAGATCGCCAAGCCCGATATCCATCAGCGAGTCCGACTTGACGATGTGGGTGGACGAGCGCTGCAGCATGGTGACGTCGGCGCCCGCTTCCCAGAGCGCCGCGCAGATGTCGTGGGCGGAATTGTTGGAGCCGATGACCACAACCTTCTTGCCGGCATAGGCATCCGGTCCCGGATGCTGCGAGGAATGCTGCTGCTCGCCCTTGAAGATGTCCTGACCTTCGAATTTCGGAACATTGGCCTTGCCCGACATGCCGGTCGCCAGCACCAGCTGCTTCGGCTTGAGCACCACTTCCTGGCCCGCGCGCTCGACCACCACCGTCCATTCGCCGGTCGCCTCGTCGTATTGCGCCGACTTGGCCGTGGTCGAGCCCCAATAGTTGAGCTCCATGACCTTCGTGTACATTTCCAGCCAGTCGCCGACCTTGTCCTTCGGCGTGAACACCGGCCAGTTTTCCGGGAAGGGGATGTAGGGCAGGTGGTCGTACCAGACCGGGTCGTGCAGGCAGAGCGACTTGTAGCGCTTGCGCCAGCTGTCGCCGGGCCGTTCGTTCTTCTCGATGATGATGGTCGGCACGCCGAGCTGGCGAAGACGCGCGCCGAGCGCGATGCCGCCCTGGCCGCCACCGATGATCACCACATAGGGCTGGGTGGTGTAGCCGAGTTCGGCCGCCTCGGTTTCCCGCTTTTCCTTCCAGGTCTTGCGGTTACGGTCATGGCCGTGTTCGGCGCCCATCGGGCGTCG
>DAIMJJ010000025.1:6468-27972 GCA_036722275.1 Rhizobium sp.
GTCACCAGGTCTCGCCAGTAGCAGTCGGCCTGAAACAGGTTGACGGCGGCGTCGATGTCGCCGCTCGCAAGCGCCCTTTCGAGCTTTGCAAGCGCCGTATCGATCTTGGTTCCGGGGCTGATATCAAGCATGTCTTCTCCTCCATGAATGCTTGGGTGTGGTCGGGGGAACGCCCTTGCCGGGCGTTCCGTCAAAGCGTCCAGGCCGCCGCCGTCGGGGCTCCTCTCCCCTTGGGCCTTGGCCTGGCTGCTTATTTCGAAAGATCGATCAGGATCTTCAGATGCGTGCCGGCCGGGTCGAGCAGGGCGTCGAAGCCTTCCTTGACCGCCGTGTCGAGCGTGATGCGCTTGGTGACGATCTTGGTCGCCGGCAGGAGGCCGGAGGCGATCAGGCTGATCACGCGCGGCCAGTAATGGGTCGGATAGGCCCAGGAGCCCTTGACCTCGAGATCGCGGAAGGTGACCTGGAACCAGTCGATCGGGTTCTCATGCGGATGCAGACCGGTCTGCACGACGACGCCCTGCTTGCGCACGGCATCGACGCAGGCTTTCAGCGCATGCTCGTTGCCCACGCATTCGATCGCGACGTCGCAGCCGACCTGGCCCTCGGTCTGGGCGCGTACGACATCGCCGACCTTGTCGCGCTTCGGATTGATGGTGATGACGTCGGGCAGCACCTTCTTGGCAAGTTCGAGCCGGGCGTCGTTGAGGTCGGAGACGAACAGCTTCGTCGCACCAGCCGCGCGGGCGGCGAGCAGCGTCAGCATGCCGATCGGGCCGGCGCCGGTGACGAGAACGCTGTTGCCGGCGGTCACGCCGCCGCGGTCGCAGGCATAGACGGCAACGGCCGTCGGCTCGACCAGGGCGGCCTCTTCATCGGTCATCTCGTCCGGGATCTTCTGGACATTGTATTCGTTCACGAGAGCGGCTTCGGCCATGCCGCCGCTTTCCCAGCTCAAGCCCACCAGCGCCAGCTGCGTGCTCAGGTGGAAAAGGCCGCGGTCGGCGAAATAGTCGCCGGAGCGCGGCATGACGAGCGGCTGGATCGAGACGCGGTCGCCGACGACAACCGAGGTCACGCCTTCGCCAACGGCTTCGACGACGCCGCCGAATTCATGGCCCAGCACCTGCGGGCCGTGGGCACCGGTAAAGGGATGCGGCTCGGTCGGGATGAAGATCGGGCCGTAGCTATATTCGTGAAGATCGGTTCCGCAGATGCCGACGAAGCGGTTGCGAACGAGAACCTGGTCCGGTCCCGGCTTTTTCGGCTCGGGAATGTCTTCGAGCCGCAAGTCTTTGGCGGCATGGAATCTGAGGGCGCGCATGTTTCCTCCTTAAGGCTGCTTTTAATGCCATCAAGGAGAGCAACCCCTGTGCCAGCCGCGCCTGGCATCGCAAAGGCTGGAAACGCAGCGCTTTCGGAAGAGGTGCCGATGAGGAGTGCAACAGGTGTGGCGCAACAGCTGTGGCAGCTGCCGCAGCGGGCCGTTCAGTGCGGACGGCCGATGCCGAACCGCCGCATCCGGCGATGAAGCGTCGTGCGGTCGATGCCAAGGCGGCGGGCCGCTTCGGAGACATTGCCCCTGGAACTCATGAGAACGGCCCTCAGTTCCGCTTCCTGGCCCTGTTCCTCGATGACCGGCGCCGATCGGGTCAACTGATCCGGCAGGTCGGCGACCTCGATCACGCCGTCGTCGCAGAGCGCCGCTGCAAAGGCGATGGCATTGTCGAGTTCGCGGATATTGCCCGGCCAGCGATGGGCGAGAAGCAGCATCCGGGCGGCGGTGGACAGGATAAGGGGCAGGCCCAACGACCCGTGCTTTTCCAGCAGCCGTTCGAGGAGCCAGGGCAGGTCCTCGCGCTCGCAGAGCGGCGGCAGCGACAGGACGGCAGCGTTCAGCCGATAATAGAGGTCTTCGCGGAACCTGCCGGCCGCGACCATGTCGGCCAGCGAACGGTGCGATGCAGAGACGACCCGGAAGTCGACCTTGCGCGCGACCGAGCCGCCGACGGGCAGAACCTCGCCTTCGGCCAGGACCCTCAACAACCGGCTCTGCGCCGCATAGGGCATGTCGCCGATCTCGTCGAGGAACAGCGTGCCGCCCTCGGCCTCCTCGATCAACCCCTTGCGGCCCTTGGCGAGGGCTCCGGTAAAGGCGCCTGGCGCATAGCCGAAGAGTTCGCTCTCGATCAGCTGTTCCGGGATTGCGGCGCAGTTGACCGCAACGAAGCGTCCGGAAAGCCCGCTCACCTCGTGGATGATCCGGGCGAGATATTCCTTGCCGGTTCCCGTTTCTCCCTGCAGCAGGATCGGAAGCCGGCTGGGAGCAAGCTTTGTCACCTTGCGCCGGAGCGTGTCGATCGCAGGCACACTGCCGCCGAGCCGGCTGATCGCCGGTGGCTGGCGCGACGCACGGGCAAGCGGCACGCTCACCGTGCGCTGTTGCGGCTCGATGGCATGGGCAAAGAGCAGCGATCCGTCGCGCACCGCGATCCGCCGGTCCTGCGGCAGGCTGGCGCGGGTCAGAGAGGCGAGTTCGTCGAGCCCGGCCTGGAAAAAGTCGGTGACCGGCTGCCCGATCAAAAGCTCGGGCGAGCGCCAGTCAAGGCCGCAGGAGGTGGCGAGCAGCCGGGCGCCGCCATGGGTCATGCCGGTGATGCGGCCTGCGCCATCGACGGAGATTGCGGCTTCCGGATCGACATCGAGGAATTCCGGCGCGCCGGCAAAGCGCAGCACCAGATCGTGCCGGCTATTGGCCATCAGGTTGGCGAGTTCGATGCGCCGCACCGTCGAGGAGACGAGATGGCGCGCCATGTTCTGGCTGGTCTTCAGGATCGGCGAACTGAGGAGCGAGATGTCGAGAACGGCCGCCAGCGATCCTTGCGTATCGTAGATCGGTGCGGCGGTGCAGGACAGCGGCGTATGGGTGATGTCGAAATGGTCGGTCTGGTGGATGGTCAGCGCCTCGCCCGTGGCGATGCAGGCGCCCACCGCGCAGGTGCCGGCGCGCGGTTCAGACCATTCCGAGCCGAGATAGAGCCCCGCCTTGCGCAGATTGTTGTTGAAGGACGGGTCGCCCAGGAACTCGACGGTCACGCCCTGCCTGTCCGACAGCAGCAGCACGTAATTCTGTTCGGCCACCTGCCGGTAGAGCCGCTCCAGGCCGGAGCGGGCGATGTGCACGAGGTCCTCCGCCTGCTGGCGATGCTCGCGCAGCCGCGTCTGCGAGACGATGACCGCCTCGCGCGCCTGCGCCGGATCAAGCTGGTAGGTTTCCAGGCAGCGCCGCCAGGAGTCCACGACAATAGCGTCGCGGCCCGTATCGCTGCCCCGTCCGACACGCTCGATTTCCCTGACGTGATCCGCAAAACCCATCAAGTCACCGGCTCTGAAGGCCGCCTCCCGTGAACGTGCCAAAGAGGATAGCCGCAATTGTCTGTGCTGCCTAATGCTTCGGTGCGGTGAGCCCCATTTTTTCAGGGCTTCCGGTCGGCCGGCACCGGCCGCTCGGCGCGCTAGAAATCCCAGTCCTCGTCTTCGGTCGCCACCGCCTTGCCGATGACATAGGACGATCCGGAGCCGGAGAAGAAGTCGTGGTTCTCGTCGGCATTGGGCGAGAGCGCGGACAGGATCGCCGGGTTGACCTTGCAGGCTTCGGGCGGGAAGAGTGCCTCGTAGCCGAGGTTCATCAGCGCCTTGTTGGCGTTGTAATGCAGGAATTTCTTGACGTCCTCGGTCAGCCCCACGCCGTCGTAGAGATCTTCGGTATACTTGGCCTCGTTGTCGTAGAGTTCGAGCATCAGGTCGAAGGCGAAATCCTTGATTTCCTGGCGCCGCGCCGGCGTTTCACGGTCGAGCGCGCGCTGGAACTTGTAACCGATGTAATAGCCATGCACGGCCTCGTCGCGGATGATGAGGCGGATGAGATCAGCGGTGTTGGTGAGCTTTGCCCGGCTCGACCAGTACATCGGTAGATAGAAGCCCGAATAGAACAGGAAGCTTTCGAGGAAGACGGAGGCGACCTTCTTTTTCAACGGATCGCTTCCGTCATACTGCTCCATGATCAGAGCTGACTTCCTCTGCAGGAACTCGTTTTCCTCCGACCAGCGATAGGCGTCATCGACATCGGGGGTCGAGCAGAGTGTCGAGAAGATCGACGAATAGGACCGCGCATGCACCGCCTCCATGAAGGAGATGTTGGAGAGCACCGCCTCTTCATGCGAGGTCTGGACATCAGCCATCAACCTGATGGCACCGACCCCGTTCTGGATCGTGTCGAGCAGCGTCAATCCGGTGAAGACGCGGATGGTGAGCGTCTGCTCTTCCGGCTTCAGCGTCGCCCAGGAAGGGATGTCGTTCGACAGCGGCACCTTTTCCGGCAGCCAGAAATTCGAGGTCAGGCGGTTCCAGACTTCGAGATCCTTGTCGTCTTCGATGCGGTTCCAGTTGACGGCGCGGACGGCACCCTGAGAGCGGACAGGTTTGGACTTCAGTTGGATGTTCATGGTGGTCCTCAATTTGAAAAACGGGCGAATCGGTTGGCGACACACCTCCCCCTTGAGGGGGGAGGTCGCCGCGAAGCGGCGGGTGGGGGTGACCGACATCCGCTCGATCCGCGCCAGAGGATGCGGCACGTCACCCCGCCCCGGACCTGCGGTCCGCCCCTTCCCCTCGAGGGGAGGGTGAAGGATCACAGCGCGCAGGACACGCAGCCCTGCACTTCCGTGCCGGTCAGCGCCATCTGGCGAAGGCGGATGTAATAGATGGTCTTGATGCCCTTTTTCCAGGCGTAGATCTGCGCCCGGTTGATGTCGCGGGTGGTCGCGGTGTCGCGGAAGAACAGCGTCAGTGACAGGCCCTGGTCGACATGCTGGGTGGCTGCCGCATAGGTGTCGATGATCTTCTCCGGTCCGATCTCGTAGGCATCCTGATAATATTCGACATTCTCGTTCGTGAGATAGGCTGCCGGATAATAGACGCGGCCGATCTTGCCTTCCTTGCGGATCTCAATCTTGGAGACGATCGGATGGATCGAGGAGGTAGAGTGGTTGATGTAGGAGATCGAGCCCGTCGGCGGCACGGCCTGGAGGTTCTGATTGTAGAGGCCATCCGTCATGACGGCGGCCTTCAGCTCCGCCCAGTCTTCCTGCGTCGGAATGTGGATGCCGGCCTTCTCGAACAGAGCCACGACCTTTTCCGTCGCTGGCGTCCATTCGCGCTCGGTATATTTGTCGAAATACTCGCCCGTCGCATATTTCGAATTCTCGAAGCCCTTGAAGCTCCGGCCCTTCTCGACCGCCAGGCGGTTTGATGCCCTCAGCGCGTGGTAGGTCACGGTGTAGAAATAGATATTGGTGAAGTCGATCCCTTCCTCCGAGCCGTAGAAGATCCGCTCACGGGCGAGATAGCCATGCAGGTTCATCTGGCCGAGGCCGATCGCGTGGCTGTCGTCATTGCCCTTGGCGACCGACGGCACCGAGGCGATGTTGCTCATCTCCGAGACGGCGGTCAGCGCCCGAATCGAGGTCTCGATCGTCCTGGCGAAGTCTGACGAATCCATTGCCGCGGCAATATTCAGAGAGCCGAGATTGCAGGAAATGTCCTTGCCCATTTCGGCATAGGAGAGGTCCTCGTTGAAGCGACTCGCCTCGCTCACCTGCAGGATTTCCGAGCAGAGATTGCTCATGGAGATGCGCCCCGCGATCGGATTGACGCGGTTCACCGTGTCTTCGAACATGATGTAGGGATAGCCGCTCTCGAACTGGATTTCGGCGATCACTTGGAAGAAGTCGCGCGCCTTGATCTTCTTCTTGCGGATGCGCGCATCCTCGACCATCTCGCGATACTTCTCCGTCACCGATAGCTCGGTGAAGGCCACGCCATAGACCCGCTCCACGTCATGCGGCGAGAAGAGATACATGTCCTCGTTGTTCTTCGCGAGCTCGAAGGTGATGTCGGGAATGACGACGCCGAGCGACAGCGTCTTGATGCGGATCTTCTCGTCGGCATTTTCGCGCTTGGTATCGAGGAAACGCATGATGTCTGGGTGATGGGCGTGCAGATAGACGGCACCCGCGCCCTGACGCGCGCCGAGCTGGTTGGCATAGGAGAAGCTGTCCTCCAGGAGCTTCATGACCGGAATGACGCCGGAGGACTGGTTCTCGATCTGCTTGATCGGCGCCCCCATCTCCCGGATGTTGGTGAGCGACAGGGCCACGCCGCCGCCCCGCTTCGAAAGCTGTAGCGCCGAGTTGATCGAACGCCCGATGCTTTCCATGTTATCCTCGACACGCAGCAGAAAGCAGGACACAAGCTCGCCACGCTGTTTCTTTCCGGCATTGAGGAAGGTCGGCGTCGCCGGCTGGAAACGGCCGGAGATGATCTCATCGACGAGATCGCGGGCAAGCGGCTCGTTGCCGCGGGCCAGCGTCAGCGCCACCATGCAGACGCGGTCCTCGTAGCGCTCGAGATAGCGCTTTCCGTCGAAAGTCTTCAGCGTGTAGGAGGTGTAGTATTTGAACGCGCCGAGGAAGGTCGGGAAGCGGAATTTCCGCGCATAGGCGTCGTCGAAGAGGTCGCGGACGAAGTTGAAGGAATACTGGTCCAGAACCTCGCGCTCGTAATAGCCTTCGCTGACCAGATAATCGAGTTTTTCCCGGAGGTTATGAAAGAAGACGGTGTTCTGGTTGACGTGCTGCAGAAAATACTGCTTGGCCGCCTGCCGGTCCTTGTCGAACTGGATCTTCCCCTCGTCGTCATAGAGGTTCAGCATGGCGTTGAGCGCGTGATAATCGAGCGTGGTCTCGGTCGGCGCGCTCGTCTTCGTGTGGGTCAGCGTGTCCAAAATCGTTCCAGTCCCTGTCTGACGTTGTCGACATCCTCAGCCGTTCCGAGAAGTTCGAAACGATAGAGGAACGGCACCCCGCACTTCGCCGAGACGATGTCTCCGGCGATGGCATAGGCCATGCCAAAATTGGTGTTTCCTGCCGCGATGACCCCGCGGATCAGGCTTCGATTGCGCGGATTGTTAAGGAAGCGAATGACCGGCTTCGGCACCGCTCCCTTCTCCGATCCGCCGCCATAGGTCGGCGTGATCAGAACGAAGGGAGCCTCCGCCTCCGGCGGCTCCTCACTCGCATCCACCGGCAGCCTCAGCCCGCCAAGATCGAGTTTCTCGACGAAACGCCGCGTGTTTTCCGACCGGCTGGAGAAATAAACGAGGCCGCCCATGGGTGCCGACCCGTCAGGCGAGCGCGCTGATCATGTCCGGGCGGAAGCCGGCCCAATGCTGCTCGCCGGCGATGACGACGGGCACCTGGCGGTAGCCGAGTTCCTGGACCAGGGCGAAGGCCCCGGCATCCTGCGAGACGTCGACGACGGTATAGTCGATGCCCTGGCGATCGAGGGCGCGGGTGGTGGCGGTGCATTGAACGCAGGCGGGCTTGGAATAGACGGTAATCGACATGGCTTCCTCGTGAAATGTGGGCGCAGAAAGGCGTTGCCGGGCTGGGCTCAGTCCGGATCAAAAATCGGAATTTGGGCAGTACGAAGCGAATGACCGCAGTTGCAACGACTACGGATCAGCGATGATCTGGAATGACATGTTCATGGCCTTCACCCCGAAGCAGACAAATTGACGGGGCAGCAAGGACGGCGCGCGACCGGGTTACATCCCGACGCAGGAACCGCACCCTGCCGGACACCCCGCCGGCGGACTTAATCATTCAAGGCAGGTCTCCTGGCTTACGGGTCCTCACGCCTGCTCCGCCTTCCCGGGAAAACCCAGTGGCATGATGGAGCAGGCACTCGCCGTTCACAGTTGCGGGGGCAGCCTCGGCTTCGCGGACCTCATGCCCGCTACCGAATT
The DNA here is from genome assembly GCA_036722275.1 of Rhizobium sp. Classification (GTDB taxonomy): domain Bacteria; phylum Pseudomonadota; class Alphaproteobacteria; order Rhizobiales; family Rhizobiaceae; genus Allorhizobium. Next base: position 14,336 of record DAIMJJ010000025.1, read on the forward strand.
CCCGTCTTAGCCCCAGGATTCGCGAAACGAATCGAAGGGAACCTCGAACACTAGATATAGTAGACGAGCTTCCCTTCGCGTCAACGACTATGATTGTCTGCTGTCGAATTCATCGGGGAAAACCGGGGCGGGCCGGTGCGAGCCATCCACCGCGACCATGACGAATAGGCCTTTGGCGGTCCGGCTTCGCTCTCCGCTCAAAAGGTGTTCCGACCACAGTTCCACTTCGACCCTCATCGAGGACCGCCCCGTCGACACCACACGCGCCACGGCTTCGACGATCGCGCCGACCCGGATCGGATGATGGAAATCGAGACGCTCCGAACAGACGAGAACAGCCAGCCGCCGCGAGCGCCGCGATGCGGCGACGAAGGCAGCCTTGGTCATGAAGGCAATTGCATCGCCGCCGAACATCGTGCCGGAACTGTTGGCCTGGTCGGCAAAGACGACGTCCGCCATCCTGACCTCGTCCGGGGGCGGCGCTGCGTGGGAGGTCGCCAGCGGCGGCAGGGACCATTCGGTCCCCAGCACCTGGTCGGGCGCGGCGACCATGTGGAAGGCGCCGCGGGTGCAGCTGTGCCGTTCCCCCGCGACGATGCTTTCGGCGACCATCTCCACCTCGACCGTGAGTGACCGCCTGCCCGCGCGGACAGGCGTGGCGATGAACGAGACGATGTCGCCGACATGGGCCGGCTTCTTGAACTCCACCCGCTCGCAGGATGCGGTGACGAAGGGGACCCTTCCGTGCCGGGTCGCTGCCACGAAGGCGATGCGATCCATGGCCGCCAGGCCCGCGCCGCCGAACAGCGTGCCGTGGTGATTGGTGGCGCCGGGAAAGACGATGTCGGTCAAGGTCGTGGGAGCCGGCCCTGCGGCCGGCTCCCCTTCGCCCATGATATGGGGCTTCATGCGCTGATCCTCCAGCCGTCGGTCTGTGCGAGGCGCTGGCGCAGCAGGCGCGCGGCGGCAACCATGTTGGCCACTGCCGGCTTGACCTCCGCCCAGGCTCGCGTCTTCAGGCCGCAATCCGGATTGACCCAGAGCTGCGACAGATCGATGCGTTCCGCCGCGGCCCGCAGGAGGTCCACCATCTCGTCCACCTCCGGCACGCGCGGGGAATGGATGTCATAGACGCCGGGTCCGATCTCGTTGGGGTAATGGGTGTCGCCGAAGGCATTCAGCAATTCCATCTTCGAGCGCGATGTCTCGATGGAGATGATGTCCGCGTCGAGGGCAACGATGGCCGGCATGATGTCGTTGAATTCGGAATAACACATGTGCGTGTGGATTTGGGTGCTGTCCGAGACGACGGAGGCGGACAGCCGGAAGCTTTCGGTCGCCCAGGCGAGATAGGCCGCCCAGTCGGCGCGCCGCAGCGGCAAACCCTCCCGCAAGGCAGGCTCATCGATCTGGATGATGCCGATCCCCGCCTTTTCAAGGTCGGCCACCTCATCGCGAATGGCAAACGCGATCTGCCGGCAGACCTCATCCCGCGGAATGTCGTCGCGGACGAAAGACCATTGCAGCATGGTGACTGGACCGGTGAGCATGCCCTTCATCGGCTTCGACGTCTTCGACTGGGCGAAGACGGCCCAATCCACCGTCATCGGCCGCGGGCGCGATACGTCGCCGAAGATGATCGGCGGGCGCACGCACCGCGAGCCGTAGCTCTGAACCCAGCCATTGCGGGTGAAGGCGAAGCCGCTCATCTGTTCGGCGAAGTACTGCACCATGTCGTTGCGCTCAAACTCGCCATGCACGAGCACGTCGAGACCGATATCCTCCTGCCAACGGATCGCCGCCTCGGTCTCGCGCTCCAGGAAGGCGCGGTAGTCGAGGTAGGAGAGTTCCCCGCGCTGGTGTGCGGCGCGCGCGGCCCGAACCTCGGCGGTCTGCGGGAACGAACCGATCGTCGTGGTCGGCAGCGGCGGCAGGGCCAGATGGTCGGCCTGAAGCGCGCGGCGGACCGGAAAGGCGCTCCGGCGCTTCGCCATCTCGGGCGTCCGTTCGGCCAGGCGCCCCTCGACGAGCGGATCATGCACCTTGCGCGATCCGCGCCGCACGGCCGCGGCCCGGACGGAGGCGGCGATCCTGGTCTCGACGGCCTCGCGGTTGCCGCCGAGCGCCGCCTTCAGCACGGCCAGTTCCTCCAGCTTCTCGGTGGCGAAGCTGAGAGAGGTTCTGAGCTCCAGGTCGAGCGCCACTTCATCGGCAAGGTCGTAGGGAAGGTGCAGCAGGCTGCAGGACGGCGCCAGTTGCAGCGGGCCTCCCGCACGGTCCTTGAGCCGCGGGCTGAGCTCGCGGAGAATGGCGTCCAGATCGGCGCGCCAGACATTGCGCCCGTCGAGAAGGCCGAGCGAGAGGGTCATGTGCGCGGGCGCCTGCGTCACGAGCTGTTTCAGCTCGGCGAGGGCACGAATGCCGTCGACATGCAGCCCCTCGACCGGCAAGGTGAGCGCGGTCGCAAGATTGTCGCCGTAGGCTCCGTAATAGCTTGCCACCATGATCCGAAGGTCCGGGACAGCCTCGGCGAAGGCCGAGAATGCGCGCGTCAGGCAATCGCGTTCCTTGTCGCTCAAGTCGAGGGCAAGGCAGGGCTCATCGATCTGCACCCAGTCGGCGCCCGCTTCCCTCAGTTCGGCAAGGATCCGACGATAGACCGGAAGCAGCCGGTCGAGCAGGTCGAGCGGATCCGATCCGTCCCGCGCCTTGCCGAGCTTCAGGAACGTGACGGGGCCAAGAATCACCGGGCGTGTGTGGATGCCGGTCGCTTTCGCTTCGAGAAAGGCGTCGAGCGGCCTGTTCTCTGTCAGCGAGAACTTCTGGCCGGCGTCGAATTCCGGAACAAGATAATGATAGTTGGTGTCAAACCATTTGGTCATCTCGAGGGCGGCGCGACCGGCGCCCTGGTGGTTGGCGCAGCCGCAATCGGCCTTGTCCCTCCCCCTCTCGCCCCGCGCCATGGAAAAATAGGTTTGAAGCGAGACCGGCCCTTGAGTCCAGCCATAGCCGTCCGGAATGGCACCGACCATGACCGCGTGGTCGAGCACATGGTCGTACAGTGAAAAATCGTTGGACGGGATCACGTCGATCCCGTGTTCCTGCTGCAGTTTCCAATGCCGTTGCCGCAGATCGCGCGCCACCTGCAGAAGGGTCGCCTCGTCGCTCCTGCCTGCCCAATAGGCTTCGAGCGCGAACTTCAGTTCGCGTTTCCTGCCGATCCTGGGAAAGCCGAGATTTGCCGTCTTGATGCTCATTTCCTTGTACCCCGAAGGTTGTGGGCAAGGCATGGCACGACGCATCTGCGGGACGGACACGGGTGTGCCGATCGCAAAAAGCGGCACACCGGGACACCCCGCCCGTGGACGTTATCTATCGCGGCAGGTCTCCTGGCTTGCGGGTCATCGCCGGCGTCCGTCTTCCCGAGGCGTCTTCCTCAGTGACATAAGTGGACGACGGCTCTCCGCCTACAGTTGCGGGGGCAGCTCCGGCATGGATGCTCAAGGCATCGTCACCGTATTCCCTCTTAGCTCCGGGCAAAAGGTACCCGCAGAACCACGATGGCGGCACCATGCCTCCCCGCAGCGGCTGCGTCAAGGATATAAAGAAATCTTTATATGGTCTTCGGCTCTCGCCGCGGCCTGCCGGGGGGCGATAAAACTCGTGTCTAACACCTGAGGGAGGGAGGAGGGGTCGTGATCGGCGCTGGTCGGCACGCCGTTCAATACGATGCTCTTCGTTCTCGAGAAAACCGTGCGCTTCCCGGGGGGCTCGGGCTCATCGGAGCGGGCGGCATCGCAGTCGCCCGCTTGCGTTTCGTCAATGGGTCCCCTATGACCACGTCATCCACAAGGACCCGGTGAAACCCCGGGTGGCTCTTCTGGCCGCCGATCCGCCAGACAACACAGCAACGCAACCCATTACGTTTCCTGGCCCGAGACCCGCTCGGACCGTTGCAACAACTGTGAAAAATCTACAATGCAGACACTGTCCAATTACCGCCGCGAGTGGTTCTCCAATATCCGTGGCGATATCCTGTCCGGCATCGTCGTGGCGCTCGCCCTCATTCCCGAAGCCATCGGTTTTTCCGTCATTGCCGGCGTCGACCCCAAGGTCGGCCTCTATGCCTCCTTCGCCATTGCCTGCGTCACCGCCTGTGTTGGCGGCCGACCCGGCATGATTTCGGCGGCCACGGCCGCCACTGCCGTGATCATGGTGACGCTGGTCAAGGAGCACGGCCTGCAATATCTCTTCGCCGCGACCATCCTGATGGGCCTCATCCAGATCCTTGCCGGCTTTCTGAAGCTCGGCCGCGTCATGCGTTTCGTCTCGCGCTCGGTTATCACCGGCTTCGTCAACGCGCTCGCCATCCTGATCTTCATGGCGCAGTTGCCCGAGCTGATCGGCGTGCCGGGCCTGACCTATGCCATGATCGCCGGCGGCCTCGCGATCATCTATCTCTTTCCCTACGTGACGAAGGCGGTCCCGTCGCCGCTTGTCGCCATTGCCGTGCTGACCACGCTCGCCTGGTGGACGGGCATGGACCTGCGCACCGTCGGCGACCTCGGCGAACTGCCCTCGACGCTGCCGGTTTTCCTTCTGCCGGATGTGCGGCTCACCTTGGAGACGCTGCAGATCATCCTGCCCTATTCGGTGACGCTTGCCGCGGTCGGCCTCTTGGAATCACTGCTGACGGCTCAGATCGTCGACGACATGACCGATACGCCGAGCAATAAGAGCCAGGAATGCATCGGCCAGGGCACGGGCAACATTGCCTCGGCGCTGATCGGCGGCATGGGCGGCTGCGCCATGATTGGCCAGTCGGTGATCAATGTCACCTCGGGCGGCCGTGGACGCCTATCCACCTTCGTCGCCGGCGCCTTCCTGCTCTTCCTCATCGTCGTGCTCGATGATCTCGTCCGCATCATCCCGATGGCAGCGCTCGTCGCCGTGATGATCATGGTCTCGATCGGCACCTTCTCCTGGCGTTCGATGCTCGATCTGCGGCGCAATCCCTGGCAGTCCTCCGTCGTCATGCTGGCAACGGTGGTCACCGTGGTCGCCACCCACGACCTCGCCAAGGGCGTTATCGTCGGCGTGCTCCTGTCCGGCATCTTCTTCGCCGGAAAGGTGGCCAAACTCTTCCATGTCTCCCGCCACGACGATCCGTCCGCCCGCACCATCACCTACCGCGTCACCGGCCAGATCTTCTTCGCTTCGGCAGAGAGCTTCTTCCATGCCTTCGACTTTGCAGATCTGGCCGACCGGGTCGTGATCGACGTGAGTGCCGCACATCTGTGGGACATCACCGCTGTCGGTGCGCTGGACAAGGTGGTGCTGAAATATCGAAAGGCAGGTGTGGAGGTTGACCTGCTCGGCTTCAACGAGGCGAGCGCCGACATGGTCGACCGCTTCGCCCTGCACGACAAGGACGAACGTTTGGCGGCAAGCGCTTCTGTGCATTGACCGGCAAACGACGCGTAGGTCCGGTCCAGATCCCTTCGGCACTTTGTTCGAGAGGATCTGGACACGCGTCCGTTGCGTCCGGTTGCAGTCGAGCCGCTGAGCCGCAGGGGCGCGCTGCTTTTCCCTCCGGCGCCGCGTTTCGCTCGGCCGGTGAGCCCTAGAAAAGCCGCCGCAGGCCTGATTTTTCCGACCTTTTCCCCATAAGACTTTGGTCTTACGACCAAACGTGGGCTTGGAACTTGGTGAGCCGTGACTAGTCTGCTCTGGCTACGAGAGGGTTAACGTGCAGCGGAGGAGCGGCTGCACGGCAGGCGCTAGGATTGGCGGCTGAACTTGAGACGTGGCGGAGGAGTTTGGGTCTCGATCGACGCCCGACACTGGAGGAGGACTACTTATGGACAAATCGTCCAATGCCTATTGGGCAGCCAATATTCGCATTATCTACATCTGCCTGGCCATTTGGGCCATCGTGTCCTACGGATTCGGCATTCTGCTGCGTCCGATGCTGTCCGGCATTGCCGTTGGCGGCACTGACCTTGGATTCTGGTTCGCCCAGCAAGGTTCGATCATCGTCTTTATCGCGCTGATTTTCTACTACGCGATCTACATGAACAAGATCGACCGCGAATTCGGCGTCGACGAGCAGTAAGGCGGACATTCCATATGGAGCAATATACCCTTAATCTTCTGATCGTGGGCGCCACCTTTGCGCTCTACATCGGTATCGCAATCTGGAGCCGTGCCGGCTCCACTGCTGAATTCTACGCCGCGAACCGCGGCGTTCATCCCGTGCTGAACGGCATGGCGACTGCTGCGGACTGGATGTCTGCCGCCTCGTTTATCTCCATGGCCGGCCTCATCGCCGGTGTCGGTTACGCAAACTCCACCTATCTGATGGGCTGGACCGGCGGCTACGTTCTGCTCGCACTGCTGCTCGCGCCCTATCTGCGCAAGTTCGGCAAGTTCACCGTGCCGCAGTTCATCGGCGACCGTTTCTACAGCCAGAAGGCCCGTCTGCTTGCGGTCGTCTGCCTGATCACGATCTCGGTCACCTATGTTATCGGTCAGATGACCGGTGCCGGCGTCGCGTTCTCGCGCTTCCTTGAGGTCGAAGTCTCGACCGGTCTGTGGATCGCTGCCGCCGTCGTCTTCGCCTATGCGGTTCTCGGCGGCATGAAGGGCATCACCTACACGCAGGTTGCCCAGTACGTCGTTCTGATTATCGCCTACACCATTCCGGCGATCTTCATCTCGCTGCAGCTCACCGGCAACCCGTTGCCGTGGCTCGGCCTGTTCTCGACCCATACGGAATCGGGCCTGCCGCTCTTGCAGAAGCTTGACCAGGTCGTCACCGACCTCGGCTTCACAGCTTACACCGCTCAGGGTTCCATGCTCAACATGACCCTGTTCACCCTGTCGCTGATGATCGGTACGGCTGGTCTGCCGCACGTCATCATCCGCTTCTTCACCGTTCCCAAGGTCTCCGACGCTCGTTGGTCGGCCGGCTGGGCGCTGGTCTTCATCGCGCTGCTCTACCTGACCGCTCCGGCCGTCGGCGCCATGGCTCGCCTGAACATCATCGACACCATCTTCCCGAACGGTCCGCAGTCTGAAGCCGTTCTCTACGAAGAGCGTCCCGACTGGATGCGCACCTGGGAAGTCACCGGTCTGCTGAAGTTCCAGGACAAGAACGGCGACGGCCGCATCCAGTACTACAACGACAAGGCTGCAGGCTTCACCGAAACGGCGATGCAGCGTGGCTGGGCCGGCAACGAACTGGATATCAACAACGACATCCTCGTTCTCGCTAACCCGGAAATCGCACAGCTCCCGGGCTGGGTCATCGGTCTCATCGCCGCTGGCGGTCTTGCAGCCGCTCTGTCGACGGCCGCCGGTCTTCTGCTGGCGATCTCGTCCTCGATCAGCCATGACCTGATCAAGGATTGGCTCGTGCCGGGCATCTCGGAAAAGAACGAGCTGATGGTCGCTCGTGTCGCGATGGCCGGTGCAATCCTCGTGGCAACGCTTCTCGGCCTCAACCCTCCGGGTTTTGCGGCCCAGACCGTGGCACTGGCCTTCGGTCTCGCCGCCGCTACGATCTTCCCGGCTCTGATGATGGGCATCTTCTCGAAGCGCATCAACTCCGCCGGCGCCACCGTCGGCATGCTGGTCGGCCTGGTTGCAACCTGCGTCTACCTGTTCACCTATCTCGGCTGGTTCTTCATCCCCGGCACCAACATGCTGGAGAACGTGCCCGCCAACCACCTGTTCGGCATCCCGCCGGCAGCCTTCGGTCCGATCGGTGCAGCGCTGAACTTCGGTGCAGCCTATATCGTCTCGATGATGACCGCGGCTCCGCCGGCCCACGTTCAGGAACTGGTGGAATCGATCCGCGTACCGCGCGGCGCCGGTCAGGCCACCGGCCACTGAGACCAAACCAATGGTGGACGGGCGGCGAAAGCCGCCCGTTCTTTTCCCTCAACCTGAAGCTTGACCGAGCGACCGGTCCGTTGAGGTCATGATGGCTGCAGCCAGCTCCGATATCCTGAAATTCCTCGAGACCGTCCATCCCTATGACAGCCTGCCTCGGGCGGAGCTCGAGCACGTCGCCGAAACCTTCATCTGCAAGAAGCTGTTGGCCGGCGCGGAAGTCTATGCCCACGGCAGCGCGCTTCCGGGCCTGTTCGTGATCATGGAGGGCAGCGTCGAGGTCAGGGATGCCGCCGGCACGGTGATCTCCCAGCTCTCCCCGCGCAATTCCTTCGGCGAGCGCGGCCTCATGGCCGACGGCCGTGCCGTGACCAGCGCGCGTGCGCTGAGCGATCTTCTACTTCTGGTGCTGCCTGTCGCCGAGTTCAAGCGGCTGATGGGCGCGCAGCCGGTCTATGCCCGGTTCTTCACCCGCGGGCGTGCCGCCGAGACGCGGCGATCCGACATGGCGCTGCGCAAGATCGGCGATCTGATGTCGAAACCGGCCCTGGTCTGTTCGGCGCATTCAACGGTTCGCCATGCGGCGGAACTGATGCGCGACCGCAGGATCTCGAGCCTCGGGGTTGTCGAGGAGGGCCGTTTTGTCGGTCTCGTGACCACCCGCGACCTCGCTTCAAGGGTGGTCGCCGAAGGGCTCGATCCGGCCGCGACACCGGTCAGCGCGATCATGACGCCGCGGCCCTTCAGCCTTACCGAGGATGCGCTCGGCTCGGACGTCCTCAATCTGATGCTGGAACACCGTGTCGGCCATCTGCCGGTGGTCGAAGGCGACCAGCTGGTCGGCATTGTCACCCAGACCGACCTGACCCGTTTCCAGGCAACGAGCTCGGCATTGATGATCGGAGAGATCGCCTCTGCCGAACACGTGTCGGAACTGCGCCTGATCACCGACCGTATCCCGCAGCTGCTCGTCCAGCTTGTCGGCGGCAACCAGGCGCACGAGGTGGTGACGCGCCTGATCACCGATGTCGCCGATGCGGTCACCCGGCGGTTGATCGTGCTCGCCGAGCGCGATCTCGGCCCGCCGCCCGTCCCTTATCTGTGGCTTGCCTGCGGCAGCCAGGGCCGCCAGGAACAGACGGGCGTCAGCGACCAGGACAATTGCATCTTCATCGATGACAGCTTCGTCGAGAGCCAGCGGCCCTGGTTCGAGAGCCTCGCGAAACGGGTGAGCGACGGACTGGATGCCTGCGGTTACGTCTATTGTCCCGGCGACATGATGGCGACCAATTTGCGCTGGTGCCAGCCCGTGAACGTCTGGCGCGGCTATTTCCACGACTGGGTCTCCGCCCCGGAACCCACGGCGCAGATGCTCGCCAGCGTCATGTTCGATCTGCGCCCCATCGCCGGGACGGCGGCGCTGTTTCATGAACTCCAGGCCGAAGTCCTCGACAGGGCGAGCCGCAACTCGATCTTCGTGGCGCACATGGTCAGCAATTCGCTGAAACATGCCCCGCCGCTCGGGCTTCTGCGCGGCTTTGCCACGATCCGCAGCGGCGAGCACCGCAACCACATCGACATGAAGCACAACGGCGTCGTGCCGGTCGTCGACCTCGGCCGCGTCTACAGCCTGATGGCGCGTCTGCCGCCGGTCAATACGCGCGCCCGGCTGCTGGCCGCCGAGGCAAGCGGCGTCATCTCGAGCTCAGGCGCGCGGGATCTGGTCGCTGCCTATGATCTGATTGCCGAAATGCGGCTGCGCAACCAGGCCAACCAGGTCAAGGCAGGGCAGAAGCCGGACAATTATCTCGCCCCTTATGATTATGGCGACTTCGAGCGCTCCCATCTTCGTGACGCGTTCGTCGTGGTCAGAACAATGCAATCGGCGCTCGCCAACGGCGGACGGGCGCCCGCCTGAAGGAATGAATGAATGATTTTTGAATTGATTGCGGCTGTCGTTGCCGGTGTGGCCGTGGCCGGTCTCGCCCTGGGCCTGCGCTGGATCAGCCGCGGCCTGCTGCCGAAATGGATCGTGCCGGCCGCGGCCGGTCTCGGCATGCTGAGCTATGCGATCTGGAGCGAGTACAGCTGGTTCGAACGCAATGTGGCGACCCAGCCGGAGGGCGTTGTCGTCGCCTGGAACAACGAGCAGCGTTCTCTGCTGAGGCCTTGGTCATACTACAAGCCGGTGGTGACGCGCTACAGCGCCGTCGACATGCGAACGGTCCAGCGCCATCCCAACCAGCCGGACCAGGTGATGGTCGACATCCTCCTCGCTGCCCGCTGGCAATCCGCGGCACGCATCAAGGTTCTGTTCGATTGTGCCGGTCGCCGCCGCGCAGACCTGCTGGGCGATCAGGTGAAGATTGCCGAGGACGGCACGGTCAGCGGCGTCGCCTGGACCGCCTTGCCGGCGGACGACCATCTTCTCGAAATCGCCTGCAGACGGAGTTGAAACGACCGTGATCATGCGAATCGGGCTTCGGGGCCGCATTCTTCTCTTCTTCATTGCTCTGGCCGTCGGCTCGATTGCCGCGCTCGCCATCGGCCTGTGGTTTGGTTATCACCGCCACGGAAACCCCGAAATGTTCAACGCCTTCGTTCAGGGCGCCCTGGCTGCCGGGTTCGCCATTGTGGCGCTGATTGCCGCCGTCGCGTTTCTGTTCGACACCCATCTGGCGCGCCCGATGGAGCAGCTCGCAGCGGCCTTGCGCGTGCGCGCCCATGCGGACGTGGCCGATGATATCGACGCCGCCCAGGCCCGCTATCTTGGGGACATCGCCGAGGCCGCCGTCTCGGCCTCGTCCAGTCTGGCGAAGAGCCGCGATTCGCTTGCCGAGACGGTCGCCCGCGAGACGGCGCGCCTTGCCGCCGACAAGAACAAGCTCGAACACCTGCTTTCCGATGTCCCGCCGGGCGTTCTGCTCTGCACCGGCCGGCACCACATCGTCTTCTACAACAGCGCCGCCCACCGCATGCTGTCCGGACCGAAGACACCGGTCTGTCTGGGGCGCAACCTCTTCGACTACGTGGACGATGGGGCGATCCGCCATGTCCACCAGCGCCTGCTCGAGGCGGCGGTGCCGGACGGCGTTCTTGAATTCGTCTGCACAAGCCCATGCGGCGCCCGGCGTCTGGCGGGGCGGATGCGCCTTGCGCGCGACAATGGCGGTGATGATGCCGCCTATGTCATCACGCTCCGCGATGTGACGGCCGAGATTGCCGCCTATGCAAGGCGGGACGTGCTGCTGGGTGAGGTTTTCGAACACATTCGCCCGGCAGTCGGGGCGCTTGCGGCGCGGGTCGCGGGAAATTCCGGCCTTCAAGACCCGGTCTCCTCCGCCGACTTGGCGCAAGAGGCCGATCAGCTTCGATCGACCCTGGACGAGCTGGCGGTGCGGTTCGAGGGCTGTCGGGCCGATGGCTGGCCCATGGCTGCGGTCGACGTCCGCGAACTGGCGGTGGATCTGCAGAAGCAGATCTCTTCCCTGGGCCTTATGCTCGAGGTCGAGGCAAGCCCGCTCGCGGTGCGCTGCAATGCCTTCGACATCGTCTCGCTGGTCGCATATCTGGCCCGGGCGGTTGCTTCGCTGCAGCAACTTGCCGGGCTTCGGCTGGAAATTGCGGAAAGGGCGGCGGCAGCGGAAATCCGTCTTTTCTGGCAGGGGCGGGCGCTGTCGGCCGAAGAACTCGCGCATTGTCTGGGCGCTGCGATCGACGGAAGTCCGGGCGGGCTGTCGGCGGAGGCGATCCTTGCCGCCCACGCGGCCACGCTTCGACAGGACACGGACGCGGAAACGGCGGCTTTCGTGTTCGCCCTGCGCCCCATCCAGCACATCGGCCCGGCCGCGTCTGACAACGCCGTCTCGGTGGTCTACGATTTCGATCTCCTGTCCCGCGCCTATGCCGAGCGCATGGCCGATACGCCGCTTGATGATCTCACCTATGTCGTGTTCGATTCGGAGACTACCGGGCTCTTCCCCGAGCGCGGCGACGAGATTGTACAGATTGCCGCGGTTCGCATCGTCAATGGCCGGCGCGTGCCGGGAGAGACCCTCGACATGCTGGTCAATCCCGGCCGGCCGATCCCGCGCGCCTCTTCCGCCATTCACGGCGTCACGGACGACATGGTGGTCGATGCCGCCAGCGTTCAGGAGGCGGTCGAGCGGTTTCACACGTTTGCCCGGGATGCGGTGATCGTCGCTCACAATGCGCCGTTCGACATGTCCTTCCTATGGCGTCGCGAGGTCGAGCTTGGCATCCGCTTTGCCAACCCGATCCTCGATACCGTGCTCATGTCGGCGGCCGTCTTCGGTCTTGCCGAAAACCACACGCTGGATGATCTGGTGAACCGGCTCGGCGTGGAGCTGCCGCAGAACCAGCGCCACACGGCCATGGGCGACACGCTTGCCACCGCCGAGGTCTTTCTCCGCTTGAAGCGTGTCTTGCAGGCTCGCGGCATCGAGCGCCTCAGCGATCTGCTGGCGGAAGCGAAACGCTACGACAAACTCCTGCAGGACGCGAACCGTAGAACCGAAGGCGCAAAGACCGAATGAGGCTGCTGCAGTCGATGCTCCGGGAGCCTTGAGGCCCGGGGGGGCGGCCAGCAGCGCACCGGAATGAAAACACTGTTTCCGGCACCAGGGTCCGCGCCGTCTCAAGCGATCTCTCTTGGCGCCCTTATGCGGGCGCGAGATCCGGCATTGCGGTGACACTGCGTCCCTTGTTGCCGCAGCGCGGCGGGGAGTGGAAGTGCAAAAGGCTTTCCAGCCCGGCATTGCCGTCGACGAGATCCGACAGCCTCACCTTGTCGAGTGAGGCGTAAAACGCATCCACGGCATCGCGGATGGCGTTCCTCAGCCAGCAGACCTTGACCAGCGGACAGGTATTGGCGGTGCTGAAGCATTCCGCAAACGGCAGGTCGGCTTCGAAAACGCGAAACACGGCGCCAATATTGATGTCCGACGGCTGCCGCATCAGCTGCAGTCCGCCGTTTCGCCCGCGGGTCGCATCAATGAACCTGTGCTGCCCGAGAATACGGATCACCTGCCCCAGATGGTTCTCCGATGCGTTGCAGGCGACCGCTATGTCCGACTTGCGCACCGTGACGTCGCGATTGACGGCGCAGAACATCAAGGTTCGGATGGCCAGATTGGTCCGTGTGGTGAGCCGCATCGGTGTCTTCCTGCGAGGGTCGCTCTCAAGGCCCCGTGATGACATGACGTTTTGGTAAAACGCTTGATCCATGTCATGAGTGGCGAAGGATCCGTCGGAAAATTGATCTAAGTCATCTCCGGCGTTGAGTTTTGCGATAAAACACGCATCCTGCATGCAGATTATTCCAGGTTGATTGTGACCAAAATCGTACCAAAGACAGAGGATCCCGCCCGCAGGCGGCTTGCCGATCTGGAAAGGCCCTGGAAGCGACCCATGAGCGGTGCCGCCGCTCTTTCGTCCGCGTCGGCTCTCCTTTGGGTCCCGCAAGCCTGGCTGGTGGCGCAGTTTTTGGCGGCGCTGGCCGAAGGCGGTCGGCCATTTCTGTCCCCGCTTACGACCGCATCCCTCTTTATTGGACTTGGTCTTCTCCGGCATCTCGGCGAAGCGCTGGCGGGGCGGAAGGCCTTCGGGATTGCGCGACAGATCGTGGCGCGGGAGCGTGCCCATCTGGTGGCGCGGGAAAGCCTCGTCTCTCCGATGGAACCCGATCCGCAGACGTCGGCCGCGCTGGCAACACTGCTTTC
>DAIMJJ010000026.1:0-27394 GCA_036722275.1 Rhizobium sp.
GCGCTCCTGCCGGCGCTGATGCTCGGTGTGCCGGTTGTCGCCTCGCCGGCGCAGAAGTTCGATCCGCACATGGCCTTTCGCATCATGGCGGAGATGAAGGTCCGCAACGCCTTCATTCCGCCGACGGCCCTGCGCCTGCTCAAGTCTGTCGAGCGGCCGCTGGAGAAATACGACCTCGTCCTGCGCAGCATCGGCTCCGCCGGGGAGTCGCTCGGCCGCGAGACCTATGAATGGGTGAAGTCGACGCTCGGAATCACGCCGAACGAGTTCTATGGCCAGACGGAATGCAATTTCGTGCTCGGCTCGGCCGCCCATCTCTCCGTCACGAAGGCGGGTGCGATTGGTCGCGCGGTTCCGGGCCATCGTGTGGCGATCATCGACGACGAGGGCCGCGAGGTGCCGGCGGGTGTCACCGGCCAGGTGGCGATTGCCCGGCCCGATCCGGTGATGTTCCTCGGTTACTGGAACGACGAGGCGGCGACGGAACGCAAATTCGTCGGCGACTGGATGAAGACCGGCGACCTCGGACGACGCGACGCCGACGGCTATGTCGAGTTCTTCGGGCGAGACGACGATGTCATTACCTCGTCGGGTTATCGCATCGGACCGGCCGAGATCGAGGATTGTCTGATCGGCCATCCGGCGGTGAGGCTCGCCGCTGCGATCGGCAAGCCCGATCCGCTGCGCACCGAGATCGTCAAGGCCTTCGTCGTGCTGGCCGAGGGCTTTCGCCCGAGCCCGGCACTGGCCGCCGAAATCAGCGACTGGGTCAAGCAGCGGCTGTCGATGCACGAGTATCCGCGTGAGGTCGAGTTCATCGACGAAATGCCGCTGACCACCAGCGGCAAGGTCATCCGCCGGCTGCTGCGCGACCGCGAACCGGCGCTTGCCGCCGAGTGAGGGGCAGGGCCTGAGCCTCAGTCGGTGAAGCGGCGCGACAGGATCTTGTCGCGCAGGATGCGAGCGAGGTTGCGGGTGTTGCGGTACATGTGCAGTTGGGTCGCTGCCTGGCGCGTGTCCCGGTCGGCATTGGGTCTGAGGCCGATCAGCAGCGTGCCCATTTCCTCGCGCTCTTTCCATAGCCGGCTCATGATCGGATGGTCCGGCACGGCGCAACTGTCGGTGCGCTCGATGTTCGGATCGTCGAGATGCCAGTCGGTCAGGTCGGACAGCAGCAGCTTGCCTGGCGAGAAGCGCGCATAACGCTCGTCATAGGCGGTTTTCCACGTATAGGCCTCGCCGGCCATGATGAAGACGACCATCGAGGCAATCGCGACGCCGTTGAGGTCGAGGGTATGGATGCGCACCGCATCCACTTCGGCGAGGTTGGTGATCGCCTCGCGGGCAAAGGCCGCACGGAACCGGTCCATCACCATGGCGGAGCGCTTGCGCCCCTTCCAGCCGCTCGCCTCCAGTGCCAGGAACTCCTCCATCCGCCGGCGGATCTCCTCCGGCTGGCGGGCGACGTGGTAGCTGATATGGCCAAGCTCGCCGAGCAGCCGGAACTGGCGGCGCATGTCGCGCAGATGGTTCTTCGAAACCGTCGAGCGCAGATAGGTGTCGCCGTCCTCCTGGCTCTCCAGCATCGGCCGGTCGAAGGTGTTGGTTACCGTCAGCGGCAGGTCGCGGCCGATCGCGACAGCCTTGATCAACTGGGTGAAGCGGCCATTGAGCCTCAGATCCGGCAGGACGAGAATGCCCGGCAGCTTGGCTTCCGGCCGCGCCAGCGCCTCGAGCAGATTGTCGATCGTCTCGGCTGCACCCTCGGCATCGACGAGCGGTGTGCCGAGTGGTCCGAACGGATTGGACCAGACGCGCAGGATCGAGGGACCCACCGAGAAGCCGGGTTTTTCGACGGAGAACGGCATCAGCAGGCGCACACGGCTGCGGCGCGCGTCCTCGTCCCGGATGACGGCGAGCCTGATCTGGCGTTCGTCCAGGCGCGGCATGGCGGGCGCGAGAAAACGCGGGGCGAAGAAGACGTTGGCCTCCATCACCCGGTAGGTGAGGAAGTCGAGTTCTTCCTGCAGGTCATAGCCGACGCGGCCCGGATAGAAGCTCAGCTGCCGCCCGGGACGGCCGACATCGAGGCGCAGGTCGGCGGCGGGACGGCCCTCCGTCTCGCTCGCCAGGCTGCCGACCAGGCGGTTGGCGCTGCTGTTCATGCTTTCATTGTAGACCGGTGGTTCGCCCATGATCAGGACATCCTCGTCTTGTTCAGGATCGCCAGCGGATCGGCGAAAGCGAAGAGCACGATGCCGAGCGATTGGCGCACGGCGATGTGCAGGAGAAGGGCCTCGACCATCATCGCAGCCGCCGTGGCGGTGGCCGCCCCGGTCAGGCCGTAGAGCGGAATGAGCGTGACATTGAGCCCGATATTGGTGGCGAGCGCCACGACGTAGAGGGCCACGCATAGCTGCTGCTTGCCGGCCATGGTGAGCAGCACTTCGCCGGGTCCGATGAGCGCCTTCGACAGGCTTCCGGCAAACAGGATCGCCATCAGCCAGTAACCGGCGGTGAAGGCATTGCCGAAGAGCGACAGCAAGAGATCGCCGGCGGCCAGCACCGACAGGCCGACGATGAGCGACGGCCAGAAGCTCCAGCGCGCCGTGGTGCCGGCGAAGACCGCAAGCGGGCGGATGTCATCGGCAGCCATCATCGCGGAAAAACGCGGGGCGGCGGCGGCCTTGACGGCGAAGAAGACGAACTGCACCAGCGCCATGGTCTTGGCGGCGGCGAAATAGACCGCCACCTGGTCCGGCTCAAGATAGAGCCCGACGACGACGACGTCGGAATTGGTCAGGAGAAAGCCGAAGCCCTCGATCAGGAAGATCGGGATCGCCACCTTGAACCAGGCGAGGAAATCGATCTTGCGCGGGCCGGCGACGAACCGCTCCTGCAGGCGTTTGTCGATGGTCAGGAACTGCCCGAGACTGGTGACATAGGTTGCCGCGAGCGCCGCCTGCATCGCCGTCGTCGCCGTTTGCGGCGCTCCGAGAGCGACGGCGGCGAGCATGAAGCCGAGGATCAGAAGCGGCCGAACGATATAGGTCGGGCTCAGCGCCGCCACCGGCCAGCTGTTGGCGCGGGCCGTGCCGTCGAGTACGTCGCCAAGCGCAATCATCGGCAGTGCCATCAGCCCAAGAAAGAGCGGGATCATGTAATAGGCTTCGATGGCCCCGCCGAAGAAATGCAGCACGACGAAGCCAAAGAGGGCCAGCGTGCTGGCAGAGCTGATCGCGAAGACGCGGGCGGTCATGGTCAGGCCGCGGATCTCGTCGCGCTCGTCACGCGCGTCATATTGCGGCAGGAAACGGATGACGGCGGTGTGGAAGCCAAGGCAGGACAGGTTGCCGAACAGCACGACCAGCACCCAGACGAAGACGAAGATTCCGTATTCGAATTCGCCCATCAGGCGGGCCTGGACGATCTGCGAACCGAAGGCGATGGCGGCCGAGACGATGCGGATGGCAAAGGCGATCAGCGCCATGCGCTGGGCGCGGCCCGTCTCGTCCTCACGCGTCAGCGCCGAGGCGAGCTTGTGCAATACCGGGTGCAGACCGGATGGCAGCAATTTCTCCGCTGTGTGGATGACCGCCATGATCGACAACAAGAACCCGCTGGGTGACGCAATAACAACAGAGGGAACCTTGTCAGATCACGGTTAAGAAACGGTTCCCCCACCCGCAGCCGCGGCTGGTCCGAAACGCAGAAAGGCGGCCGCGGGGCCGCCTTTCGAGGGGGTGAAGCAAGGCTATGCGGCCGCTCAGGCGGTCTCAAACGCGCCGTGGCAGTGCTTGTACTTCTTGCCTGAACCGCAGGGGCAGGGGTCATTGCGGCCGACGCGACCCCAGCTGGAGGGATCGTTCGGGTCGCGGTCTTCCGGCGCGACGAAGGGCAGGCCGGCCAAAGCTGCCGCTGCACCTTCTGCAAAATCGTCCTGGCCGGTGGTGGCGTCGAGGTGATGGCCTTCCATTTCCGGAACGGCCGGCGCCGGCGGCGCCTCGCGCACCAGTTCGACACGCATCATCTGGGTGGTCACGGCGTCGCGCAGGTTGGCGAGCAGCGCCTGGAAGAGCTCGAAGGCTTCGGCCTTGTATTCCTGCAACGGGTCGCGCTGGGCATAGCCGCGGAAACCGACGACCGAGCGCAGGTGGTCGAGGTTGACGATGTGCTCGCGCCACAGGTTGTCGATGGTCTGCAGCACGATGGAGCGCTCGACATAGGCCATGATCTCGGGACCGAAGCGTTCGGCCTTGTCGGCCATCGCCTTGTCGGCGGCTTCGGTAATGCGGGCAACCATGTCGTCCTCGGCAATGCCTTCCTCGGCGGCCCAGACATCGATCGGCAGGTCGAGATTGAGGGTGACGGCAACCTGCTGCTTGAGCCCGGCGACGTCCCACTGCTCGACATAGGCGCGCTCGGGAATGTGGGTGCGCACCATGGTCTCGATCACTTCGTGGCGCATGTCTTCGATCGTGCCGGACACGTCGGTCGCGTCCATCAGCTCGATACGCTGCTCGAAGATGACCTTGCGCTGGTCATTGAGCACGTCGTCATACTTCAGAAGGTTCTTGCGGATGTCGAAGTTGCGCGCCTCGACCTTCTTCTGGGCGCGTTCCAGCGCCTTGTTGATCCACGGATGGACGATCGCCTCGCCTTCCTTCAGGCCCAGCTTCTGCAGCATCGAATCCATGCGATCCGAGCCGAAGATGCGCATCAGGTCGTCCTGAAGCGACAGGTAGAATTTCGAGCGGCCCGGGTCGCCCTGACGGCCGGAGCGGCCGCGCAGCTGGTTGTCGATGCGCCGGCTTTCGTGACGCTCGGTCGCGATCACGTAAAGGCCGCCGGCGGCCAGCGCCTTGGCCTTGAGTTCGGCCACCTCGGCGCGGATCGCGGCAACCTTGGCGTCCCGTTCGGCGCCGGGCTCCATGCCTTCCAGTTCGCGCTCGAGGCGCATGTCGAGATTGCCGCCGAGCTGGATGTCGGTACCACGGCCGGCCATGTTGGTGGCGATCGTTACCGCGCCCGGTACGCCGGCCTGCGACACGATATAGGCTTCCTGCTCATGGTAGCGGGCGTTGAGAACGGCGAAGTTCTCAAAACCGGACTGCTTCAGCAGCGAGGCGAGCAGTTCCGATTTCTCGATCGACGTCGTGCCGACCAGCACCGGCTGGCCGCGGCCATGGGCGTCCTTGATCTCCTCGATGATCGCCTTGAACTTCTCGTCGAAGGTCCGGTAGACCTCGTCGTCCTCGTCGATACGCTGGATCGGCAGATTGGTCGGAACTTCGACCACTTCCAGGCCGTAGATGTTCTGGAATTCTTCCGCTTCCGTCGCCGCCGTGCCGGTCATGCCGGCCAGCTTGCCGTACATGCGGAAGTAGTTCTGGAAGGTGATCGAGGCCAGGGTCTGGTTTTCCGGCTGGATCTGCACCTTTTCCTTGGCTTCCAGCGCCTGGTGCTGGCCTTCCGAGTAACGGCGGCCCGGCATCATGCGGCCGGTGAACTCGTCGATGATGACGATCTCGCCGTTGCGGACGATATAGTCCTTGTCGCGCGAAAACAGCTTATGGGCCTTCAGTGCATTGTTGATGTGGTGGACGATCGCGACGTTCTCGACGTCGTAGAGCGATTCACCTTTGAGAAGACCGGCCTTGCGCAGCAGGTTTTCCAGCTTTTCCGTGCCCACTTCCGAGAAGTTGGCCGAGCGCTGCTTCTCATCGATCTCGTAGTCTTCCTCCGACAGCAGCGGGATGAAAGCGTCAATCGTGTTGTAAAGGTCGGAACGGTCGTCCAGCGGGCCGGAGATGATCAGCGGCGTGCGCGCCTCGTCGACCAGGATCGAGTCGACTTCGTCGACGATCGCAAAGTTGTGACCACGCTGCACCATCTGGCCGCGCTCATACTTCATGTTGTCGCGCAGATAGTCGAAGCCGAGTTCGTTGTTGGTGGCATAGGTGATGTCACAGCCATAGGCGGCGCGGCGTTCGTCGTCGGAGAGGCCGTGGACGATGACGCCGGTGGTCAGCCCGAGGAAGCTGTAGAGGCGTCCCATGGTCGCCGCATCGCGCTTGGCGAGATAGTCGTTGACGGTGACGACATGCACGCCCTTGCCGGCGAGTGCGTTGAGGTAGACGGCAAGCGTCGCCACCAGCGTCTTGCCTTCGCCCGTCTTCATCTCGGCGATCGAATTGTCGTTGAGGATCATCGCGCCGATCAACTGAACGTCGAAGGGGCGCATGCCGAGGGCGCGGCGCGAGGCCTCGCGGGCAACGGCAAAGGCCGGCACGAGCAGCTCGTCGAGCTTCTTGCCGTCGGCGATCATCTTGCGGAATTCCTGCGTCTTGCCGGCAAGCGCCTCGTCGGTGAGCGCCTTCATGCTCTCTTCAAGCGCATTGATGGCGGCCACCTTCGGCTGATAGGAGCGGACGCGGCGTTCATTGGCCGAACCGAAGAGTTTGCGGGCGAGCCCACCGAGACTGACCATTCGATGGTCCTTTCTGACCTTCGTCATATACTTGGCACGTCCCTGCCGGCCGCCGAAATTCGGCGAATAGGCGCTAACCGCCGGGAAACGGCTCTGGACGCGCGGTTGCGTGACAGATAAGAGGGGGGTCGAATGATGTCAACGCCACAGGGTGGCCGGAAAAGCCTGCCCTGACGCGCGTTTGACAATTTTTCGCCCGATTCGAACGGTCTTGAAACGGTTCATCTTCCGAAAGGTTTCTCATGCTTCGTCTTCATAAAATCGCGCTTGCCGCATGCGTTGCGTTCATCGGGCTGCAGGGCCAGGTTCTCGCGCAGGACGCCGACGCCGTCGTCGCCAAGGTCGGCAATCTCGAAATCACCCGGTCCGAACTCGACCTGGCCGTTGCCAATCTCGATCCGCAACTCTCCCAGCTTCCGGACGAGCAGAAGAAGGTCGCTGCCCTCTCCGGCGCGATCGACGTCAAGCTGCTTGCCGGCAATGCAGAAGGCGAAGGCCTGAAGGACGATGCCGAGTTCAAGAAGCGCATGGCCTTCATCGCCGACCGCGAACTGCACAATCTCTATTTCAAGAAGCATGTCGTCGACGCCGTCACCGACGATGAGGTCAAGGCCCGCTACGAGAAGGAGATTGCAGCGCTTCCGAAGCAGGAAGAAGTGCGCGCGCGCCACATCCTGGTGAAGTCCGAGGACGAAGCCAAGGCGATCATCGCCGACCTCGACGCCGGCAAGGATTTCGTGGAACTGGCCAAGGCCAAGTCGACCGACCCGAACAAGTCGGAAGGCGGCGATCTCGGCTATTTCACCAAGGGCCGGATGGTGCCGGAATTCGAAGAAGCCGCCTTCGCCATGGAAAAGGGCAGCTATTCCAAGACCCCGGTCAAGACCCAGTTCGGCTTCCACGTCATCAAGATCGAAGACAAGCGCGACGCCGCCCCGCCGGCTTATGAGACGGTGGCCGCACAGGTCCGCCAGCTGGTGATGCGCGACAAGTATCTCGCCATCATCGAGAAGGCCAAGGCCGACCAGAAGGTCGAGATCCTCGACGAGGCCCTGCGCAAGGGCTACGAGGACGTCAACAAGCCGCAGCAGCAGTAAGCGGTCTTTCTTCGAACGCAACGCGGACCCGCGATCATGCGGGTCCACTTCATTTCAGGCAGCGAACATGTCCGCAACCGTTTCTCCCCTCGCTCCGAAGTCCTATCCGGACATGCCGGCCATTCGCGGTGTGCGCATGGCGACCGCCGCCGCCGGCATCAAGTACAAGAACCGCACCGACGTTCTGCTGATGGCCTTCGATCGCCCGGCGGCCGTTGCCGGCGTGTTCACGAAGTCGAAGTGCCCATCGGCGCCGGTCGATTTTTGCCGGCAGAACCTGTCGCACGGCGTTGCCTGCGGCGTCGTCGTCAATTCCGGCAATGCCAACGCCTTTACCGGCGTGAAGGGCAAGGCGGCGACCGAACTCACCGCGAAATCGGCGGCCGAGGCGCTGGGTTGTGGTGAGAACGAGATCTATCTCGCCTCGACCGGCGTGATCGGCGAACCGCTTGACGCCAGCAAGTTCGCCGGCGTGCTCGGTGACATGGCGAAGGACGCGACCGGTGATTTCTGGCTGGAAGCGGCCAAGGCGATCATGACGACCGACACCTATCCGAAGGTCGCGACGCGCACGGCCGAAATCGGCGGCGTGACGGTCACGATAAACGGTATCGCCAAGGGCGCCGGCATGATCGCGCCCGACATGGCGACCATGCTCTCCTTCGTGGTGACCGATGCCGACATCGCCGCGCCCGCGCTGCAGGGCCTGCTGTCGGCCGGTGTCGAGCCGACCTTCAATGCCATTACCGTCGACAGCGACACCTCGACCTCCGACACGCTGCTTCTGTTTGCGACTGGTGCTGCCGCCGCCGACGGCCAGACGCGGATCGAGACCGCGGACGATGCGGCGCTGGCCGGCTTCAAGGCGGCGCTCAACGACCTGCTCAAGGACCTGGCGCTGCAGGTCGTCCGCGACGGCGAGGGCGCCCGCAAGATGGTCGAGATCACCGTGACCGGCGCCGAGAGCGATGCCGCGGCCAAGAAGATCGCGCTGTCGATCGCCAATTCGCCGCTGGTCAAGACCGCGGTCGCCGGCGAAGACGCCAACTGGGGCCGCATCGTCATGGCGGTCGGCAAGTCCGGCGAGATGGCCGACCGCGACCGGCTGGCGATCTGGTTCGGCGACATCCGCGTGGCCGTCAATGGCGAGCGCGATCCCGCCTATTCCGAAGCCGCCACGACCGCCGTCATGCAGCGCGAGGATATCCCCGTGCGTGTCGATATCGGCCTTGGCGAGGGCCGGGCCACGGTCTGGACCTGCGATCTGACCAAGGAATATGTGGCGATCAACGGCGATTACCGGAGTTGATTGCCGCGATGCCCCTTGCCCGCGACCAGAACCTGCCGCTCGTCCGGCGCCTTGAGGCTGTCGGCTTCAGGGCTTGGCCGGCCACGTCCGTCCAGTATGATGGCAGTTGGCAGATCCGGCTTTCCGGCGGGCATCCGTCGAAGCGTCTCAATTGCGTCGTGGCGCTCGATCCGTCCGACAGCCGTGACATCGGCATCCGGCTGGAGAAGGCGGCGCGCAAGTTCGAGGCCCATGGCCGACCGATCCTGGTGCGCGAGACGCCGCTGACGCCAAAGCCGCTGATCGACCTCATGGCGGCCGAGGGCTGGGAGCGCTTCGAGGAAGTGGTTACGCTGACGCTCGACCTGACGAGCATCGACCTGCCGGAAGGCACGCTCGATCACCTGCCGAGCCATGACGTCGGTCGCTACGTTGATGCCGATCTGCTGGTGCATGGCAGTGACCCGGGCCTGAAGCCGGCGCTTGCCGAGGTGGTGAGTTCGATCAAGCCGCCGACCGGTCTCTTCGTCATCGAGAACACACAAGACGGGCCGGTGGCGGTCGCGCTCTGCGTGCAGGACAACGACCTTGCCGGCATTATGTCGCTGGCGGTGCGGGCCGACCGGCGCCAGCGCGACCTTGGCGTCGAGATCCTGACCGCGGCCCTGCGCTGGGCGCGCATGCGCGGCGCCAAGACCGCCTGGCTTCAGGTGGTCGCGGATAACGCTGCCGCAATGGCGCTCTATTCCAAGCTCGGCTTTGTCGAGGCCTATCGCTATGCCTATTGGCGCAAGGGGAGGTCCGCATGAATACGGAAGCTCGACCCATTCTCCTTGTTGCGGCCTGTGCGCTGGTCGATGCCGATAATCGCATCCTTCTCGCCCAGCGCCCCGAGGGCAAGTCGTTGGCCGGGCTCTGGGAGTTCCCCGGAGGCAAGGTCGAAAAGGGCGAGACGCCGGAAGAGACGCTGGTGCGGGAGCTCGAGGAAGAGCTCGGCGTCGTGACCAAAGTTCCGTGCCTGGCGCCGCTCACCTTTGCCAGCCACACCTACGAGACCTTCCATCTGCTGATGCCGCTCTATATCTGCCGCCGCTACGAGGGCATTGCCCATGGACGCGAGGGGCAGGCGGTCAAATGGGTACGGGCGAAGGATCTGCGCGACTATCCCATGCCGCCGGCGGACGAGCCGCTGATCCCGTTCCTGCAGGATCTTCTTTAGTCCTTTCTATGATTTGCCGACGTTCTTAACGCAAAGTTTACGGCCCTGAGGCAAAGCTCGGTTCTGTTGTTCATGCGTTCGAAGCGTGTGTGTGGAGCGGATCATGGCAAACGAGGATTTCTGGAAGGCCGTCCGGTCGAGAGAACGGTCTTCGCATCTGTCCGGCAAGACCGGCGTACTCAACCTCGCCCTGTTGTTCGGCATGGCAGCGATTGCGCTGTCGCTTGTCGTCACCCCCATGCTTGCCGATCGGACCGACAAGAAGGCGCTCGCCTTTGAGCCGGAGCAATATGACATGATGAGTACCGGCTCGATCGGTCGATCGGAAGGCGGAAAACGCTATACGATCCGCCGCAGCGTGCTTCAGGAAACGCCCGGATCGGTCTGCATCGTCGGCGACGGCTGCTGAACGCACGGTGGAATGCCGATGCGGCCGGTCATGGCGCTCGGAGACAACTCGGGAGACGCCATGCATCTCGTCTTGAAATTCATCGCCGACCGCCAGGCGGCAACCGCCATCGAATACGGCCTCATCGCTGCCATCATCGGGTTGGCGCTTATCCTCGGCGTCGGTGCCTTCTCCGATTCGCTTGCGGCGATGTTTGAGGTCATCAACAACGCCATCAATAATTCCTGGAACTGACCCCGGTCGCCCGATCGTGCCTCGGGCGCACCGCGCATGCGGCGTCCCTGTGGTGACGCTCGATGCAGGCGCGTCAGTCCTCGGCTTTCCTGTCTGCCGGCGGCAGGCCCTTGGTCGGGCCGAGCGCGTCGGCGAGCCGCATCTTCGCCGAGCCGGGCTTCAACGGCTTCTGCTGGCTCTCATGCGGCGCCCATCCCGAGAGATAGATGATCGAGAAAGTGGCGCGGATCCTGCCGTCCGGGTCCGAATAGCGCTCGGCATAGCGTTCCGCCGCTTTGAGGAAAAAGGCGCGGCTGACCGGCTTGCGGCTGCGACCGGTCAGCGGATTGGCCATGCCCATGGCCTTGAGGTCCCGCATCAGGGCAAAGAGATTGTCGTAACGAACCGTGTAGCTCTCCTCGTCGATGACCGGCAGGGTGAAGCCGGCACGCTGCATGAGGCCGCCGATGTCGCGGATGTCGGCAAAGGGGATGACGCGCGGACTGGCGCCCCCCTCCAGCTCGACTTCGGTCGACAGCAGAACGTCGCGCAGTTCGGCCAGCGTGCCGGCGCCGGGCACCGCCGCCATGAACAGGCCGTCCGGCTTCAGCGCGCGGCGGATCTGCACCAGTACGCCGGGCGTGTCGTTCGTCAGATGAAGCGCAAGCGGCGACAAAACGAGGTTGACCGATTGCGGCTCGAGCGGAACGGTCTCGAACGGGGCCTCGATGCCGGGGGCGTCGCCGTCGAAGAATTCCGCGTGGGTCTCTACGCGCTTCAGCGTCCCGATCTTGCCGGTCGTCAGCGCCTCGCGTGCGGCAAGCCCCGTTGCGCCATGCAGCTCGACCGCCTCGTCGAAGCGGCGTTCGACGAGCGCCAGCCGCTCGGCCATTTCGCGGGCTGCGATCTCCAGCAGGAAATCGCTGCCGGCCTCCAGCCGGCGCCGGGCGCGCAGACGGTTGGCCGTCACCAGATCCTGATCGAAAATCCGTTCCATCACATCCGCTCCCGTCGATAAAACCGCTCTGGCAAAGGCGCCGGCATGGGCCTAAAGTCAACGTCATGTCGGGTCAAATAGTGCAAAAACTGTTTTCCGTCAGCCTCGCGCTTCCCCTCGGCGCGGCATCGATCCTGCGCGACATCGTCTTTCCGCCAAGCTGTGCCCACTGCCATTGCCGAACCGGTCGCCACGGCGCGCTTTGCCCCCGCTGCTGGTCGTCGGTCCGGTTCATCGACCGGCCCTATTGCGAAGTACTCGGCACGCCCTTCGGTCACGATCCGGGTGCCGGTATGCTGTCGGCGGAGGCGATCGCCCATCCGCCGGTTTTCGACCGTCTGCGCAGTGTCGCGGTGCACGAGGGCATCGCCCGCGATCTGGTGCATGACCTCAAATACCGTGATCGCACGGATCTGGCGCCGATGATGGCGGGCTGGATGGCCCGGGCCGGCGGGGAGGTGCTGGCCGACTGCGATGCGGTCGTCAGTGTGCCGCTGCATGCCACGCGGCTGTTTTCGCGCAAGTTCAGTCAGTCCGCCGAGCTTGCCCGGCACGTGGCGCACTATTCTGGCAAGCGCTATCTGCCGCTCGGGCTCAAGCGGCGCAAGAAGACCGTGCAGCAGGTGGGGCTCACCGCCAATGCCCGTTCGCTCAACGTGCGCGGCGCCTTCCTTGTCCCGGACGCGGCCAGGGCCGAGATCTTCGGCCGGCACATCGTTCTCGTCGACGACGTCTTCACCACCGGGGCGACGGTCAGCGCCGCTACCCGTGCGCTCAAGCGCGCGGGCGCCCGCGAGGTCAGCGTTTTGACCTTTGCAAGGGCTTTCTCCGGTCCTATATGACAAGAAGAAAGCAAATCCTTTCCGGCTCTTGCCGACCCCACCCGACCGGAGACACACATGGCACCCGTCACCATCTACACCCGCCAGGGCTGCGGCTACTGCTCGCGCGCCAAGGCACTCCTGACCTCCAAGGGCGTCGCCTTCACCGAGCATGACGCGACCGGCAATCCGGCGCTGCGCCAGGAAATGATCGACCGCTCCCATGGCGGCATGACCTTCCCGCAGATCTTCATCGGCGAGACCCATGTCGGCGGCTGCGACGACCTGCATGCGCTCGACCGCGCCGGCAAGCTCGACGCCCTTCTGGCTGCGTGAGGAATAAGAGATCATGACCTTCAAGGCTGCCGCCATCCAGATGTGCTCCGGCGTCGACCCGGAAAAGAACGCCGCCTCCATGGCCCGCCTCGTGCGTGAAGCCGCCGGTCACGGGGCGATCTATGTCCAGACCCCGGAAATGACCGGCGCCGTGCAGAAGGACCGCCCGGGTCTGATGGCCGTCCTGCGCGACGAGGACCAGGATATCATCGTCAAAACCGGCGGGGATCTTGCGCGCGAACTCTCCATCCATCTGCATGTCGGCTCCACCGCCATTCTGCTTTCCGACGGCAAGATCGCCAATCGTGCCTTCCTGTTCGGACCCGACGGCCGCAAGATCTGCGCTTACGACAAGATCCACATGTTCGACGTCGATCTCGACAATGGCGAAAGCTGGCGGGAAAGCGCGGTCTACCGTCCCGGCGACAAGGCCGTGGTCGCCGACCTGCCCTTTGGCAAGCTCGGCTTCGGCATCTGCTATGATGTCCGCTTCCCGCAACTGTTCCGCGCGGAGGCGGTGGCCGGTGCCCAGATCCTGACGACGCCGGCGGCCTTTACCCGCCAGACGGGCGAGGCGCATTGGGAAGTGCTGCTCAGAGCCCGGGCGATCGAGAACGGCGCCTTCGTCATTTCCGCGGCCCAGGCCGGTATGCACGAGGATGGCCGCGAAACCTTCGGCCACTCGATGATCGTCGACCCCTGGGGCAAGGTGCTCGCCGCGGCCGGCGGCACCGGCGAGGCGATCGTGCTCGCCGATATCGACATCGGGGCGGTGGCTGCGGCTCGTGCCAAGATCCCGAACCTCAAGAACGCCCGCGAGTTCGAGCTCAGCCTGCAGCCGGAACTGGCGAAAGGGGGCGTCACCGTTTGATCCGCTACGCGCTCATCTGTGACAAGGGACACGATTTCGAGGGCTGGTTCTCCCAGAGCAGCGATTTCGATCGCCAGAAGGAGAGCGGGTTCCTGAGCTGCCCGACCTGCGGTTCGCTCGAGGTGTCGAAGGTGCTGATGGCGCCTTCGGTCTCGACCGCGCGGCAGAAGGAGGCGGTGCATGCGCTCGCTGTCAGCGAAGTGCAGAAGGCGGCGCTCACCAAGCTCAAGGAGGCGATCGCCGAGATCCGCGCCAATAGCGAGGATGTGGGCGCGCGGTTCCCGGAAGAGGCCCGCAAGATCCATTACGGCGAGGCGGAGGCCCGCGGTATCATCGGCGAAGCGTCGCTCACGGACGTGAAGGCGCTGGTCGAAGAAGGCATCGAGATCGCCCCGCTGCCGGTGCTGCCGGACGACGTGAATTGACTCTTCATGTGCCTGAACCTGCGAGATTGCGTTTGGCTTGCCGAGCCAAGATCCGCTCGTAGTTGCGGGCGCCGTGAAGAATGCGGACGATGGTCACCGTTGTCTCGTCAATCTTGTAGAAGATCAAGTGGCGCTCGAATACGCGCCGTCTCATGTCGTCGGCACGTGGAAGATGGACTATCGCGAAAGCCTCCGGCATGTCGGCAATCTCATGGCAGCACTGTAGCAGTTCGTCCAAGAAAGCGTCGGCGCGGGAAGGATTGTGTTCGAGGATATAACGGCCGATCGCGGTCAGATCGGCGCGCGCCGAACGGGTGAACGCAAGCCTCATGCTCGCCGGCGTTTCAGGCCGAGTTCGGCGCGAACGCTGTCAAAAGCCTCTTCAGCGGACGTGACGCGTCCGGCTTCAATGTCGGCAAGGCCGAGGTCCAGTTCCTGCTGCAATGTCTGCAGGGCTTGCCGATCCTCGAAACGTTCATGCAGCAGCGCCTCGACATAGGCACTGGCGGAGGGGAACGATCCGCGCTTCATTTCCTGGAGGATGAATTCCTCCATCTGCGGGTCCACCTGGACAGCAATCTCGGTTTTTCCGGCCATTGCGATTTCCTCATCCACAATAAGGCCAGCATATCATGACCGGGGATGCGGGGGAAATGTCTCGATTCCGGCCGGATGACTTGTTTGCCCCCGACCTCATCTCACCCCGTGAAGCCGCCGTCGTCGAGATAGGCCTGCTCCGATTCCGTGGTCTCGCGGCCGAGGGCGGCGTTGCGGTGGGGGAAGCGGCCGAAGCGGGCGATGATGTCGCGGTGTTCGACCGCCCAGCGCAGGCTCTCGGCATCGCCGCTGTCTTTTTCCAGAGCGGTAAACAGCTCGACGCTCAGCTCCTGGTCGGCGGGATGCTCGGAGTGTTCGAAAGGCAGGTAGAGGAATGGGCGCAGCTTCGGCTCGATCTGCCGGTCGAAACCCTGCTCCAGGGCCTCGCGGGCGATCCGGCGAGCCAGGCCGTCGGTGGCAAAGGCATGGCCGCTGCCGCGAAAGAGATTGCGGGGGAACTGGTCGAGCAGGATGAGGAGCGCCAGCACGCCCTCGGCCGTCTCTTCCCACGCGGCCATTTCACCCCGGGCGGCGGCGAAATGCGCGTCGAGAAAGCGCTCGCGGATCGCCGCGTCGAAAGCGTCGTCCTTGGCGAACCACTTTGCCGGGCCGGCCTCCTGCCAGAAGGTGATGACGTCCGAGGCCGCCGTCATGCGGCGTTTCCCTGGCCCGCGGTGGCAAGCGCCGGACGGCGGGCGAGCACCATATAGTTCACGTCGATGTCGGCGGAGAGGTTCCAGCGGTTCTGCAGGGGGTTGAAGAACACGCCCTTCATCTCGACGACGTCCATGCCGGCCTTGGTAAGCGGCGCCTGCAGCTCTTCAGGACGCACCAGTTTTTCATACTGATGGGTGCCGCGCGGCAGCCAGCCGAGCACATATTCGGCAGCGCCGATGGCAAGGGCGGCCGCCTTCAGCGTGCGATTGATAGTGGAGATCAGCATCAGGCCGCCGGGCTTCACCATGGAGGCGCAGGTGGAGATGAAGAACTCGACGTCGGCGACGTGCTCGACCACTTCCATGTTGAGCACGACGTCGAAGGTTTCGCCGGCCTCGGCGAGCGATTCCGCCGTCACGGCCCGATAATCGACGGCGACGCCGGTCTGGGCGGCGTGGGTGCTGGCAATGCCTATATTGCGCTCGGAGGCATCGGCGCCGAGCACACTGGCGCCCATGCGGGCCACGGGTTCGGACAGCAGTCCGCCACCACAGCCGATATCGAGGAAACGCAGGCCCTCGAGCGGACGGTGGGCCTTGGGATCACGGCCGAAATGGGCGCAGACCTGATCGCGGATATAGGCGAGACGCACCGGATTGATCTTGTGCAGCGGCTTGAACTTGCCGGTCGGATCCCACCATTCCGCGGCCATGGCGGAAAAACGGTCGACTTCGGCCTGGTCGATGGTGGTGCGTGCCTCGGCGCTCATGGTGATCCCTCTCGTGCAGAAGTGTGTGCCCATGAAGTCGGCCGATCTCCCCGCAAAGTCAAGGGTCCGGGTCGTCGCTGTCGGTGTCCGCAAGCAGGCGGCGCATCCACCGGTTCAGCGGGCGGGCGTGCATCATCAGACGGGCCGGCGGCGCGCGTTGGCACATTTCTTCATACGACGGCAGATCCCGTTCCACAAAGAGGTCATAGTCCTTGCGGGTCAGGCTGGCCATGCAGGCGGGGAGACAGGCAACGGCGATGCCGCTGAGGCCGAGCTCGATCTCGCGGGCGATCGCCCGCCCCTGCAGGGGCGTTGCAACCATCGGGCCCCGGCAGAAGCTGCTGCGCCGACATGCGCGCCGGCGGCACAGGACAGGCGGTTCGTCTCGACCTCCTTCGTGGAGAAGGCACGTGCCGATCAAGCGCCAGACACCTTCATGGCGCTTCTGTCGGGCGCACTCCAGTTCAGCATGATCGTTCCTTGCCATCGCTGTCCTCCCGTTCGCGACATGCGTCATCGTTCACGCGGGTCGAAGACCCCGTGTTCTGCCCATTTCCACTTCTTCCGGCCAGTGGCCGGGGCGCCCGGCATGCCGGGCAATAAAAACAGAGACACACCAGGCGCCCCGTTTCGATGATTTTTGCCGCCCAGTTCCCTTGTCCCTCTGCGGCGGCCGAGGCCGCCCTGGATGCCGCACAGGCAAGTCCCTTCTTCAGGGAGGGGGGCTGACTTAGGGCAGCCTGCGACATCCTCCCGCGTTTCTGGAAGACCCTTCGCAGCACCGTCCCCACCTCGCCGGCAACGCTCTCCGGTGTATCCGTGGCAGGGCGCATACACTATCTCACGGTCTGGAAGGGCGGGGAAAATGAAAGGGCGATTTTTTTGCCGATCGGAACATTCTTGATGAACCGGACGTTCAGGGTCGGTTCACGCTGTCGGGCATATTGAAGACCCAGAACGGAACACCGAGGAGATATCACTATGAATAAGCTCAGGATTTTCGCGCTGAGCGCGGCCTTCGTCGCCGTGCTTCCGGGGCTTGCCGCGGCGGCCAATGCCTATTCGACGGCCAATGTGAACATGCGTTCCGGCCCCAGCACCCAGTATCCGCCCGTACTCGTCATCCCCGCGGGCGCTCGCGTCAACATCCAGGGCTGCCTGTCGTCGGCCAACTGGTGCGATGTTGCCTATGCCGGTTATCGCGGCTGGGTTTCCGGCAGCTACCTGCAGACCACCTATTCGCAGCGCCGGGTCTATGTCGATCCGCAGTATTATCGCCCGCTCGGCATTCCGAGCATCACGTTCTCGGTCGGCAGCTACTGGGATCGCCACTACCGCGACCGCGACTTCTATCGGGACCGCGATCGCTGGCGGGACGGCAATTACCGTCCGCGCCCGCCGCGCGACAATGATGACGACTGGCGCCGGCCGTCGGACGACCGGCCGAGCGCGCGCGACCGGGATCGTGACCGTGATCGCCAGCGCGAGATAGAGCTGCGCCGCGAGCGGGAACGCGAGCTGGAGCAACGGCGCGATCGCCAGCGCGAACTGGAACAGCGGCGTGATCGCGAACAAGAGATCCGTCGGGCGCGCGACCGTGAACGGCAGGAGGAGATCCGTCGTGGCCCCGAGCCGCGCGATCCGGAGATCCGGCGTCCGCCGCGTCGCGACGATAACCGCGGAGGCGGTGAAGTTCGTCCTCCGCGTTCAGGCGATTCCGACCGCGATCGGCATCCGATCCGCCGCCTTCCGGTCTGCCCCGAGGGTCAGGAATGCCCGCCGGCCCGCTGAGCCGACACTCGCCCTGCTCTTTTCGGAACACGATCGACGGCGGCCTCAAGGCCGCCGTCGCAGTGACATCCTCAAGGTCCGCCGCGCTCCTTCTAAGAGGGGTGAAAGGTGAGGGCCGGACAGCCTTGCCCTGCTGCCAAGGCAGGGGGGATGGGGCCATTGAACTTACCCGTCGTTTTCGCTAAGAGACCGCAGCTTCGCCCGGCGAGACCATTGCCGGGCGGTCCTTGAAAGGGGCGTCCTGACGGCGCCCGCAGCGACGGTATCGAAGGCATGGCTCGCATCGTGATGAAATTCGGCGGTACGTCCGTCGCCAATCTCGAACGCATCTACAATGTTGCCCGGCATGTGAAACGCGAGGTCGATGCCGGCCACGAGGTGGCGGTGGTGGTCTCGGCCATGTCCGGCAAGACTAACGAACTCGTCGACTGGGTGCAGACCATGCCCAAGGTCGCCGGTGCCGACTCGCCGTTCTACGACGCGCGCGAATATGATGCGGTGGTCGCATCGGGCGAACAGGTTACCTCCGGCCTTCTCGCCATTGCGCTGCAGTCGATGGGCATCAATGCCCGCTCCTGGCAGGGCTGGCAGATCGCCATCAAGACCGATAACGCCCACGGCGCGGCACGCATCCAGGAGATCGACGGTGCCGACATCATCCGCCGCATGGGCGAGGGCCAGGTGGCCGTCGTCGCCGGCTTCCAGGGCATCGGCCCGGACAATCGCATCGCGACCCTCGGCCGCGGCGGTTCCGACACCTCGGCCGTTGCGATCGCCGCTGCCGTCAAGGCCGACCGCTGCGACATCTATACCGACGTCGACGGCGTCTACACCACCGACCCGCGCATCGAGCCGAAGGCGCGCCGCCTGAAGAAGATCGCGTTCGAGGAAATGCTGGAAATGGCCTCGCTCGGCGCCAAGGTGCTGCAGGTGCGCTCGGTCGAGCTGGCCATGGTCCACAAGGTGCGCACCTTCGTGCGCTCGAGCTTCGAGGATCCCGATGCGCCGGGCATGGGTGATCTCCTGAACCCGCCCGGTACGTTGATTTGCGATGAGGATGAGATCGTGGAACAGGAAGTAGTCACCGGTATTGCCTATGCCAAGGATGAAGCGCAGATCTCACTGCGTCGGCTCGCCGACCGTCCGGGCGTCTCCGCCGCGATCTTCGGGCCGCTCGCCGAGGCGCACATCAATGTCGACATGATCGTCCAGAACATTTCCGAAGACGGCACCCGCACCGACATGACCTTTACGGTTCCGTCCGGCGACATCGACAAGGCGCTCTCGGTTCTGGCCGACAACAAGGACAAGATTGGCTACGACGTCGCCCAGAGCGAGAAGGGCCTGGTCAAGGTTTCGGTCATCGGGATCGGCATGCGCAGCCATGCCGGCGTTGCCGCCACCGCCTTCAAGGCGCTGGCCGACAAGGGCATCAACATCAAGGCCATCACCACCTCGGAAATCAAGATTTCGATCCTGATCGATGGTGCATATGCCGAACTCGCCGTTCGCACTTTGCATTCCTGCTACGGCCTCGATAAGAATTGATTCCGTAGAGCAGAATCGCCTCCCGTCACTTGACGTCTCGGGCGGCGAGTCCGCCCGACCAACGACATATTCGGGAGCAGCCACGCGATGAGAGACCTTTCCGCGGGTCCGCGCGTCCTCCTCAAGCGGTTGCGCGAGTTGATGGCGGAACCGCTCGAGCCGCAGGAGCGCCTTGACCAGATCGTTCGCCAGATCGCGAGCAACATGGTCGCGGAAGTGTGTTCGGTCTACGTGCTGCGCGCCGACGGCGTGCTCGAACTCTACGCCACCGAAGGTCTGAACAAGGACGCGGTCCACCTCGCCCAGCTGAAGATGGGCCAGGGTCTGGTCGGCACGATCGCCGCCTCCGCCCAGCCGCTCAACCTCTCCGATGCCCAGGCGCATCCCGCCTTCCGTTACCTGCCGGAAACGGGCGAAGAGATCTACCACTCCTTCCTCGGCGTGCCGATCTTGAGGGCCGGCCGCAGCCTCGGCGTTCTCGTCGTTCAGAACAAGGCGCAGCGCAATTACCGCGAGGACGAGCTCGAAGCGCTCGAGACCACCGCCATGGTGCTCGCCGAGATGATTGCGACCGGCGAGCTCAAGAAGATCACGCGGCCCGGCCTCGAACTCGACCTGACGCGCGCAGTCACCATTGACGGCGACAGCTACAACGAAGGCATCGGCCTCGGCTATGTCGTGCTGCACGAGCCGCGCATCGTCGTGACCAACCTGCTCAACGAGGATACCGAGACCGAATTGCGCCGGCTTGCCGATGCGCTGGGCTCGCTTCGGATCTCGATCGACGACATGCTGTCGCGCCGCGAGGTGTCGATGGAGGGCGAGCATCGCGAAGTGCTTGAGACCTACCGCATGTTCGCCCACGACCAGGGCTGGGTGCGGCGCATGGAGGAGGCGATTCACAATGGTCTGACGGCGGAAGCCGCGGTGGAGAAGGTGCAGAGCGACACCAAGGCGCGCATGATCCGCCTGACCGATCCCTATCTGCGCGAGCGGATGCACGATTTCGACGACCTCGCCAACCGGCTCTTGCGCCAGCTCACCGGCTTTTCGCCGCACAGCCAGACCGAGGGCTTCCCGGCGGATGCGATCGTCTTTGCCCGGGCCATGGGGGCGGCCGAGCTTCTCGACTATCCGCGCGCCAATCTGCGCGGTCTGGTGCTCGAGGAAGGGGCGGTGACGAGCCATGTGGTGATCGTCGCCCGCGCCATGGGCATTGCCGTGGTCGGCCAGGCGGCCGGCGCGGTGGCGCTTGCCGAAAACGGCGATCCGGTCATCATCGACGGCGACGACGGCAAGGTGCATGTGCGCCCGATGGCCGACCTGCAGAAGGCCTATGAGGAAAAGGTCAAGCTCCGGGCCAAGCGCCAGGAACAGTTCCGCGCGCTGCGCGATGTCGAGCCGATCACCAAGGACGGCAAGCGGATCACGCTGCAGATGAATGCCGGCCTTCTGGTCGACCTGCCGCAGCTGTCGGAATCCGGCGCGGACGGCATCGGCCTCTTCCGCACCGAATTGCAGTTCATGATTTCCTCGACCATGCCGAAGGGCGAGGAGCAGGAGAACTTCTATCGCAGCGTGCTGCGCCAGGCGGGCGGGCGCCCCGTGACCTTCCGCACGCTTGACATCGGCGGCGACAAGGTCGTGTCCTATTTCCGCGGCCATGAAGAGGAAAACCCGGCGCTCGGCTGGCGCGCCATCCGCCTTTCGCTCGACCGGCCGGGCCTGCTGCGCACGCAGCTGCGGGCGCTGCTCAAGGCTGCCGCCGGCGCCGAGCTGAAAATGATGCTGCCGATGGTGACCGAAGTCGCCGAGATCCGCGCGGTGCGCGAGTTGTTGCAGAAGGAAGTGCAGCACCTCTCGAAGTTCGGTCATCCGCTGCCGAAGAAGCTGCAGTTCGGCGCCATGCTCGAAGTGCCGGCGCTGATGTGGCAGCTCGACGAGCTGATGCAGGAGGTCGACTTCGTCTCCGTCGGTTCCAACGACCTGTTCCAGTTCACCATGGCGGTCGACCGCGGCAATGCCCGGGTGTCTGACCGGTTCGACGTGCTTGGGCGGCCGTTCCTGAGGATCCTGCGCGACATCGTGCGCGCCGCCGACCGGCACGAGACGCCGGTGACGCTGTGCGGCGAGATGGCCTCGAAGCCGCTCTCGGCGATGGCGCTGCTCGGCATCGGCTTCCGCTCGATCTCGATGTCGCCGACCTCGATCGGTCCGGTAAAAGCCATGCTTCTGGGACTCGATGTCGACCAGCTCGGTCGCGAGCTCCATGCCGCGCTCGATGACCATCATTCGCATCTGCCGCTCAGGGATATCCTGGTCGGCTTTGCCGAAGACAACAATATTCCCCTCTGATCGAATTGAACGTGGAGTAAAGGGTGGCGAAGCTTCCTGTCGAGAAAATGCGCGAACTCGAACGCCGTTTCGGCGAAATAGAGGCGCGCATGTCGGCGGGTCCGGCGGCCGACGTCTATGTGAAGCTGGCGTCCGAATATTCCGAGCTGCAGCCGGTGGTGAAGAAGATCCGCGAATACGAGGCAGCGACCGGCGAGCTGTCCGGGCTGAAGGTGCTTCTCGCCGACAAGGGGACCGACCGCGAGATGCGGGACCTGGCCGAGATGGAAGTGCCGGAGGTCGAGGAGCGGATCGAGGGGCTGGAGAAGGACATGCAGATCCTGCTCCTGCCGAAGGACGCCGCCGACGAAAAAAGCGCCATTCTGGAAATCCGTGCCGGCACCGGCGGGTCGGAAGCGGCGCTGTTTGCCGGCGATCTCTTTCGCATGTATGAGCGCTTCGCCTCCACCAAGGGCTGGAAGGTCGAGGTCCTGTCGGCGAGCGAGGGCGAGGCCGGCGGCTTCAAGGAAATCATCGCGACCATCACCGGGCGCGGCGTGTTTTCCAAGCTGAAGTTCGAATCGGGGGTTCACCGCGTGCAGCGCGTGCCGGAGACGGAGGCGAGCGGACGCATCCATACCTCGGCGGCCACCGTGGCCGTGCTGCCGGAGGCGGAAGAGATCGACATCGAGATCCGGCCCGAAGACATCCGCATCGATACGATGCGCTCGTCGGGTGCCGGCGGACAGCACGTCAACACGACCGACTCGGCGGTACGCATCACCCATCTGCCGACCGGGCTGATCGTCACCTCCTCGGAGAAGTCGCAGCACCAGAACCGCGCCAAGGCCATGCAGGTGCTGCGCTCGCGCCTCTACGACATGGAACGGCAGAAGGCCGACAGCGAACGCTCGGCCGACCGCAAGAGCCAGGTCGGCTCGGGCGACCGGTCGGAGCGCATCCGCACCTATAACTTCCCGCAGGGGCGGGTGACCGACCATCGCATCAACCTGACGCTCTACAAGCTCGACCGGATGATGGAAGGCGACATCGACGAAATGGTCGATGCGCTGATCGCCGACTACCAGGCCGGCCAGCTGGCGCAGCTCGGGGAGCAGCCGTGAACAGCGAGACGACGCTCGGCGCGGTGGTTGCCGAGATGCGTGCGGCGCTGGACGGGGCGCAGATTCCGGACGCGGCCATCGAGACCCGCATCCTCGTCGGCGGGCTGTTGTCGCTGTCGACGACCGAGGTGTTCACCCAAGCGGATCGGGTCGTCACGGACAAGGAGCAGGCGCGGATCAAGGACGCGCTTACCCGCCGGCTGCGGCACGAGCCGGTGCACCGCATCCTCGGCCATCGGGAATTTCACGGGCTTGATTTGACGCTCTCGCCCGACACGCTGGAGCCGCGCCCGGATACCGAGGTGCTGGTCGACGCCGTGTTGCCGCATGTCTTCAGGGTGGCCGCGGGCAAGGGCAGCGTCAGCATTCTCGATATCGGCACCGGGACGGGGGCGATTGCGTTGGCGCTGCTCAAGGAATGCCCGATGGCGCGGGCGCTCGGCAGCGATATTGCGCCCGGTGCTCTTCAAACGGCCGCCGCCAATGCCCAACTCCTGGGCCTTGGCGACCGGTTCGAGACGCGCGAAAGCGCCTGGTTCGACACGATCGACGAGCGCTTCGACATCATCGTGTCAAATCCGCCCTATATACCGAGCGACGTGGTCGAGGGGCTGGAACCCGAGGTGCGCGACTACGATCCGCGCCGGGCGCTCGATGGCGGAAAGGACGGTCTTGTCGCCTATCGCGCGATTGCCGACGGCGCGGCGCAACACCTGGCTGCAGGCGGTCTCGTCGGGCTGGAAATCGGTTACGACCAGCGTGAAAGCGTGACGCAACTGTTTGAAGCAACCGGGTTTTCTTTGCTGGAGTGGCACAGGGACTTCGGAGGTAACGATCGCGTCTTGCTGTTCGGCCGCCCCGAATAGGTTCGGCTTTGTTGCATGTGCTAAGGATAATCGTGCTTTTGAAAGAAAAGGCTTGGTTTTCCCAATGAAGCGTAATAGTTTGCCGTCACGCAACGGGCAGCAGGGATGAGCGAGATTCGCTCGGGTCTGGGTTTGCCACGATTTCAGCCTGTGACTGGGCTTCACGGGACGAGCAAATCCCGGTGCGTAACTCAGTAAACTTGACTATCACCAGCGGCACGAAAGCGATGGCGCAGTTTGCCCGCGGCACGCACAGCTTTGGTCCGGTCCAAACCAGAACCAACAGCGTTGCCATTTATCAGCACAACAGAAGAATTCAGGTGAAGTATCGATGAGGCCAGGACAGCAGAACAAGCGTGGTCGCGGGCGTAACAGCGGCGGCGGCGGCGGTGGTGGTGGCGGTAATTTCAACCGCAAGGGTGCCAACCCACTGACCCGGACGTATGACAGCTCCGGCCCAGACGTGAAGATCCGCGGTACGGCCCAGCACATCGCCGAAAAATACACGACGCTTGCCCGGGACGCCCAGAGCTCCGGCGACCGCGTCATGGCGGAAAACTATCTGCAGCACGCCGAACACTATAACCGCATTATTGCCGCCGCCCAGGCGCAGATGCAGGAGCGCTTCCAGCGCGACGACCGTGATGATCGGGACGATCGCGACGAACGCGATGACCTCGGCGAACGCGACGGTGACGACATCGACGGCCTCGACGAGCCGGCAGCGGTCGCACAGCCGCAGCAACAGCGCCAGCAGCCGCGCCAGCATCCCCAGCAGCCGCGTCAACAGCAGCAGCCGCGGCAGCCGCGCCGTGAACAGCCGGAGCGTGACCAGTCGGAACGCGAGCAGCCGGAAATTGCCGGCAGCGGTCCGCAACCGGTGATCGAGGACATGCCGGCCGAGGCGGTCGCCGCCGCGGCCGAAAGTGCTGCCGACGGTGCCGCAGAACGTCAGCCGCGCCGCCGCAACGCCGCCGGACGCCCGCGTCGTCAGCCGCGCCGCAGTGCCGGCGAAGAAGGGGGCGAAGGTGGAGAAGCCGCCGCCGAGGGCGAGGCCCCGCAGCCGGAACTGGCTGCCTCCGAATAGGTCGTGATGCCCAAGGGCATTAAGAGGCTCCGGTCGAAAGACCGGAGCCTCTGTGTTTTTGGCTCCTGCGGTAGCGCAAAGGCGGTCGAAGGGACGGGCGACTGGCTGTTCCTTTGATCGATGCAGGGCACTGGACAGGTCCGGCTTCCTTCCGTAGATGTAACGATATTACATAACAGGAGATAGAAGCATGACTTTGCGTCCAACCCGCCTTTTTCTCTCGACGACCATGCTGATGGCGGCCTTTTCGCCCGTCCTTGCCGATGATGTGGAGCCCTGGCGGCTCTTCGTCGGTGACCAGAGCGCGGCCAAGCTGACTGTCGTCGATGGGGCGAAGGGCGAACGCATCGCCGAATTTGCGCTGAAGGGCTATGCCACGCATCTGGTGGCGAGCGACAGCGGCAGGACGGTCTTTGCCGTCCAGATGGACCATGACGCCGTGGATGTGGTGAAGACCGGCGTCAATTTCACCGATCATGGCGAGCACCGGGACGTCGAGTTGCAGGATGCGGTACCGGCCGTTCGGCTCGACGGCCGGCGGCCGGTTCATGCGGTTCCCCACGGCGACGAGATCCTGCAGTTCTTCGACCTCGAGGGCGAGGCGCGCGTCTTCGCGGAGGCCGCCCTTCTCGACGGCAAGGCCGACTATGACGTGGTGAAGGCCTCCGCCCCGCATCACGGGGTGGCGGTTCCCATGGGCGCGTATTTTCTCGTGTCGGAGCCTAACCTCGGTGTCACCGTCAAGGAGGGTGAGCTGCCGCCGCGTCTCGGCCTCAAGGTCGTGGACAAGGACGGAAAGCAGATGGGCGATGTCGCGACCTGCACGGGGCTGCACGGAGAGGCGAGCTCGGCCGGGATCGTCGCCTTCGGCTGCAAGGAGGGCGTGCTGATCGTGCGCCGCGGCGAAGGCGGCGTGCCGAAACCCGAGCTGCTGCCCTATCGCGACGACATGCCCGAGGGGCAGGTCGGCACCTTGCTGGGCGGCAAGGCGATGCAGTTCTTCCTCGGCAATTACGGAGAAGACAAGGTCGTCGTCATCGATCCCTCGTCCAAGGACCCCTATCACGTGGTGCCGCTGCCGGTCCGGCGGGTGGACTTCGCGCTCGACCCGGAACGGACCTCGATCGCCTATGTCTTCACCGAGGACGGCAAGCTGCATGTGCTCAATGTGCTGAGCGGCGAGCTCGTGCGTTCGGCGCAGGTCACGGAAGCCTACAGCAAGGATGGCCATTGGCGCGATCCGCGTCCGCGGCTTGCCGTCATGGGTGACGAGATCGCCGTGACCGATCCGCGCCAGCAGCGCATCCGCATCCTCGATGCCGAGAGCCTGAAGGAGACGCGCAGCGTCGCCGTGGAGGGACTTCCCTTCAACATCGTCGCCGTCGGCGGCGAGGGTGTGCGCCACTGAAGAACGGTCCGGCCGGCGAGTTCCCCATGGCGCCCGCCGGCCAACCAGGGGGCCACCCTCCACCGGGTTGCGGGCGCCCGTTCGACCTGCGACCGTCTGACCTGAAGAGGGTCCTTTAAATCTGCAAAACCACCTCCCATATCATGTTCAACACCGGAATTTTCGGTGACGGGCTCGCCTCTTGAGGGAGCTCAATCTCAATCCATCGGTCCGTGCCGTACAAGGGCGGGGCGATTTGTGGAGGTTCACTATGAACATTGAAAAATATTCCGAGCGCGTCCGTGGCTTCCTGCAGTCGGCGCAGACCCATGCGCTGTCCGACGGCCACCAGCAGTTCACCCCCGAGCATGTGCTGAAGGTCCTGCTCGACGATGACCAGGGTATGGCCTCGTCGCTGATTTCCCGCGCCGGCGGCGACCCCAAGGAAGCCCGCATCGCCAATGATGCCGCGCTCGCCAAGCTGCCGAAGGTATCCGGCGGCAACGGTCAGGTCTACCTGTCTCAGCCGCTCGCCAAGGTCTTCACCACCGCGGAAGATGCCGCCAAGAAGGCCGGCGACAGCTTCGTCACCGTCGAGCGCCTGCTTCTGGCGCTGGCGATCGAATCCTCCGCCTCGACCTCGGCGACGCTGAAGAAGGCCGGGGTCACCGCGCAGGCGCTGAACCAGGTCATCAACGACGTGCGCAAGGGCCGCACGGCCGACAACGCCAATGCCGAACAGGGCTTTGACGCGCTGAAGAAATATGCCCGCGACCTGACGGCGGAAGCCCGCGAGGGCAAGCTCGACCCGGTCATCGGCCGTGACGACGAAATTCGTCGCACGATCCAGGTGCTATCGCGCCGGACCAAGAACAATCCGGTGCTGATCGGTGAACCCGGCGTCGGCAAGACGGCGATCGCCGAAGGCCTGGCGCTCCGCATCGTCAATGGCGACGTGCCGGAAAGCCTGAAAGACAAGAAGCTGATGGCGCTCGACATGGGCTCGCTGATCGCGGGTGCCAAATATCGCGGCGAATTCGAGGAGCGGCTGAAGGCCGTGCTCAACGA
>DAIMJJ010000027.1:0-26615 GCA_036722275.1 Rhizobium sp.
CACGGTCGTCCGCCAGCTGATGCGGCTCGTCTCCGCACGGCCCGAGACCGCGCGCGGCCGGGCGACGCTCGAGGCCTCCGAAGAGGACATCATCGACGCGCCGCAGCTGATCGAGCTTGCCGAACGCGAGCTTCTCTCACCCCTCGACATCCGAGCGCGTGCCCTGATCCTCGGCGCGTCGAAACGCGTGTCGGTGGTCACCGCCGTCAGCCCGCGGGCGGTCGTCGATCTCGCCTATGTGCTTTACGAAGCCTTCCGGCTGGTGCGCGCCATGGCCGAGCTCTATGGCGGCCGGCCGGGGACCGTCGGCATGCTACGGCTGATGCGCGACGTGATCGCCCATCTCGCCGTCACAGGGTCGATCGCCGTCGGCGACGGACTCGCACAACAGATCCTCGGCCACGGCCTTGCCTCCAGGCTCTCTGCCCGGCTCGGCGAGGGCGTGATCAACGGTCTGATGACGGCGCGAATCGGGATCGCCGCCATGGACCTCTGCCGCCCTCTGCCGTTTCGGGCGGTGAAGCGCCCCGGCATCGGCGATTTCATCTCGGACCTCACACCCAGCATGACAGGCCGGCCGGATCAGGCTATGAAGTGAAGTCTTCTGACGGAAGCGTCCGGTTTTTGCCGTTGCCCGCAAGGCCTTTTGCCGCTAGGGCAAGGATGCATTAACCATCTCACGCTAGTTTGACGACAGGTTATTGGTTGCTCGTACCAAGGTTCAGTCGATGTCGCTCCGTTTCTCTTCGCCAGTTGGCCGCATTGCCGTCATGTCCATCGTTGCATTGACCGTGTCGGCCCCGATTGCCGATGCTGCGTCGCGCGACAAGCGCTTCTTCCAGTCCGTTGCAGGTGTGTGGAAGGGTCCCGGCGAAATCGTCGCCGGCAAGTACAAGGGCACGAAGTTCACCTGCAGCCTGACCGGTCTTCCCGCCGACGGTAACATGGTCGGCCTGACGCTCGACGGCACCTGCCGGGTTGGCGTGTTCTCGCAGCCGATGAAGGCGACGATTGCGGAAGTCGGCGGCAAGTATCAGGGCCAGTTCCTCGACGGCGCCGAGGGCAAGGGTCTCGACATCGTATCCGGTGCGGTGACCGGTGACCGCGTGGTCATGGGCATCAACCGCAACAAGCTGAACGGTGCCATGGTCGCGCGTCTCCACAACGACAGCGCGATGAACATCACCATCTCGGTCAAGGTCGAGGATCGCATGATCCCTGTCATCGGCCTCAAGCTCAACCGGCAGGCGGATGCCATGGCCGGCGCCGTCAAGAACTGACGGCGGCCATTCGGGCACCAGATCTGCCAATTGTCCAAGGATCAGCCGCGCCACCAGGCGCGGTTTTCGTTTGCGACAACGATGCCTTCGGCCGGGGTCAGCGTCAGCCAGTCGGCGATCGTCCGTCCCTTCACCTTGAGATCGGCGGCAATCTCGGCAAGCGGCATCAGCACGAAGGCGCGTTCCGTCATGCGTGCATGCGGCACGGTCAGGTCTTGCTCGTCGATCTCGAGCGCGTCATAGGTCAGCACGTCGATGTCGATGGTGCGCGGCCCCCAGCGTTCGCTGCGTACCCGCTTCATGTCCCGCTCGATCTCCAGACAGACCTCGAGCAGCCGATGCGGCGCAAGCGTCGTCTCGATTGCTGCACAGGCATTGTAGAAGTCCGCCTGGTCGGTCTTGCCCCAGGGCGGCGTGCGATAGAGCCGCGAAACGTCGCGCACCCGGCAGTCTGGCCGCGCGTCGAGCCGGCGCAGCGCAAGCGCCATCGCCGCCACCGGATCACCGATATTGCCGCCGAGCCCGAGCGTGGCGAAACGCCAGCCGCCGTCATCGAAAGTGTTCAACGCTCACCTGTACATAGTCGAGGACGCCCTGTATCGGCGCACTGGGTTTGCGAACCGAGATCCTGGCCCGGCTGATCGGGGGAAAGGCCGCGCAGAGGTCCTCGGCGATCGACAGCGCCAGCGCCTCGATCAGCAGATGCCGCTTCGTCGTGACCGTCTTTTCGATCACCTTGAAGGCGAGGCCGTAGTCGACCGTGCCTTCCAGTGAGTCGTCGGCCATCGCCTGCCCGGCCCTGACATCGAATTCCGCATCGACAAAGAAGCGCTGTCCCAGGACCTCCTCTTCGGCATAGACGCCGTGGCGGGCAAAGAACGCGCAGTTCTTCAGGGTGATCGTGTAGACCTCGGTCATCGCGCCTGTCCTTTCGGGGCTTGCCCTTGAGCCTCGAGCATAGCATCGGCAATGGCCAGTACATCACGGTTGATCGCGACATTGTGGACCCGGAAAACCGAAGCGCCCTTCAGCCTGAGCAGAACCGTGGTGGCCGC
This sequence comes from Rhizobium sp., assembly GCA_036722275.1. Taxonomy (GTDB): domain Bacteria; phylum Pseudomonadota; class Alphaproteobacteria; order Rhizobiales; family Rhizobiaceae; genus Allorhizobium. Next base: position 2,336 of record DAIMJJ010000027.1, read on the forward strand.
CGTCGCGGCATCACGGTCGCCGGCATCCCGCCCCGTCAGCGTGCCGAGGAAGCGCTTTCGCGAGGTTCCGACCAAGAGCGGATAGCCGAGCGCCAGCAGCTCCTCTGCCCGTGCCATCAGCGCCATGTTCTCCTCGACCGTCTCCTTGGCAAAGCCGAAGCCGGGATCGAGTGTGATCGTTTCCGGCCGGACGTGAGCGGCCGCGGCAATGGCAAGTGAACGCTTCAGATAGTCGAACTGGTCGGCGACGACATCGGCTAGCCGCTCGCGCCCGCGGCCGGTGTGCATGATGCAGAGGCCGGCCCCGGTCGATGCCGCAATCTCGGCGATCTCCGGTTCCTTCTGCAAGCCGTAGACATCGTTGATGATATGGGCACCTGCCGCAACCGCCAGGCGGGCCGTCCCGGCCCGATAGGTATCGATCGAGATCAAAGCATCGGTCTCGTGGCGCAGCCGCTCGATGACCGGCAGAACACGGTCCTGTTCTTCCTGAGCACTGACGGGAGAGGCTCCGGGCCGGGTCGATTCCCCGCCGATATCGAGAATGTCGGCGCCGTCAGAGACGCAGGCCAGCGCATGGGCGACCGCTTTCTCGACGCTGAAATGCCGCCCGCCGTCGGAAAACGAATCCGGCGTGACGTTGACGATCGCCATCAGCCGGCCCTTGTCGCCGAGCTCAAGGCCCCGCCCGTGGGCGGCCTGCCAGAATGTGCTCTTTGGGTTGTTCACAGCGCTGTCTCCTCCGACGAAAAATCACGCGCGCCGATATTGCACTCTGCGTGCCTATGCCCCAAGGTCGCGCTGAATACAACACGACGGACATCAAGAATGAAGACTGCACGCCGTTCGAGCGTCCTTATCGCCGCCACGGCTCTCGTCCTGTGCATGTCCGGTGCCGTCGGCGCCGAGACGATCGTCCGCAAGTCCATCTCATACTTCCAGATCGGCGGAACGACCGCGGAAGACCTCGACCGGGAACTGGCCCGCCGCGGCCCCGAGACCCGCTCCACCGGCTCGCGCCATCCCGGTGCCACCCAGATCCGCTTCGGCGGCGAGATCACCTATCTGCAGCAGGGCAACCGCTGCCGGGTCGGCGAAACCAAAGTCACGCTCAACACCCGCATCATCCTGCCGAGCTGGAAGAACCGCAAGAAGGCCAAAGGCGACCTCGGCCTGATCTGGGACGCGCTGTCGAGCGACATCAAGCGCCACGAGGAACGCCATGCCGAGATTGCCCGGCAACATGCCCGCCAGCTAGAGAAGGCGCTGAAGAAGCTGAGGCCTGAGCGCGATTGCGATCGCATGCAGCAGAAGGTCGCCGAGACGACCGACAAGGTCATCGCGGCCCATGACGCGGCACAGATCGAATTCGATCGGGTGGAAGCGGTGAACTTCGAGAGCCGCCTGATTCGCATCCTCGACTACCGCGCCAGACGCAATTCTCCCAAGAATTGAGGGATATTGGCGGTCTCTGACCGCAAAATGCCGCCCAGCTTGCGCGAAACTTGCGCACCGGCCTGTGAATAACTGGCTATTTCTCGGCGTGGTACTTGATCACTTTCTGAAATATAACAGAGATCAAGTTCAGTTGATCAAGCGTGATGGTTCCCGAGTTCTCCCTGGCGCATCCAGGTGCCACAGGTGTTCCCTCCCTCGCCTGATTATGGCGATGCGCCCTCCTGCCTCGCTCCTCGCTTGTCGACGAGCGAGGCTTTTTTGATCGGGCTTCAGCCCTGGCGTTCGGGGACGCGCACGACGAGACCGTCGAGCGCCGGCGTCACCTTGATCTGACAGGACAGACGCGAATTGGGCTGCACGTCGACGGCAAAGTCGAGCATGTCTTCTTCCATCGGCGACGGGGCGCCGACCTTTTCGGTCCAGGCGTCATCGACATAGACATGACAGGTGGCGCAGGCGCAGGCGCCACCGCACTCGGCCTCAATGCCCGGAACCGAATTGCGGACCGCATTCTCCATGACCGTGGATCCTTCGGCCGCCGCGATCTCGAAACGCGTGCCGTCGAAAGCGATGATGGTGAGTTGTGCCATGATGATCTGTCCAGACTTCGCCGATTGAAAAACGGCGAAGTCATCACCCAAAACGAAAGGCCAGTCAACATTTGCCGGGTCAAATTTCCGGCAGCTTGCCGCGATGCGTCATGGGTTGCGGGTGCGATGCACCAAGCTCAGCGGCAAAGCTTGAGGATGAAGTTTTCCGCTTCGATCACGCGAGCAGCGGCCACGGCGAGATGGCCGGCATCGTCGGCGTGCCGTTCCAGCGCCTCGGCGGCGGTCTTGACGGAATGAGCCCCGACGGCGTCCGCGGCATTCTTCAAACGCTGGGCAATCACTGCACGCGCCTTGTCTTCGGTCTCGTTGGCGAGCGCCTGCAGGCAGCCACGCGCCTGGCGGGCGAACATCTGCAGGATTTCGATCTCGACGGCCTTGTCGCCCTTGGTCTTGGTGGCGAGCAGGACGAGATCGATCGGCCGCTCTTTCGACGGGCGACGTTCGCTATGGGTCTCGGGAGCTTCGAAGGCGATGTTGAGAGCAGCCATGGGACGATTTCCTTCTTATAGGTTTTGTTGTTGCCCCCTTGGATTAGGCGAAGCAGCATGCATTTCCTGTTAAATCCGCACCCGTCCCGCGACAAAACCTTACGATATGGTTAACGATGCCTAAACCCTGACAGGATCGGCTTTTTCAGCCGCTAATTTAGTTTAAATGCTGTTAACAATCGCTCCATCACGTTAGGAATGCCGACCCCGATTAATTGTCTCGCCATGCCGAATGTGTCACTACGGTACGGATGAGACGGGTAAAGGATGGAAAACTTTGCCCGAAAGCCGGATGATGATAGAAAAAGATCGTCATGCTCTTGGAAAAGGGGCAGTTCCGGCTACGAAATCCGATGGGGATTTCATCTGGCGTGGCGGCAGGATGGTATCCCTTGAAAAGCTGGCTTAGCGGGCATGGCGTCGTCATCGACGCGCCGTGACCGAAAGGACAGCGCAATAGGCTTGGTAACGAGGCGTAATCCTATGGCGAACAACAAGACGGTCGAGTCGATTGACGACAGCGCGTTCCAGGCGCTCGAAGCGGCTCTGAGGATCGATTTCGACGAACAGGAGACGCCCGCCGGCATGAGCAGGCAGGCATCAGACGCAGCGGAGGCCAAAGTGTCCGAGTCCAGCAACCAGCGTCCCGCCGCCCCGAAGAAGTCGACGGAGCGCCGCTCGGCCCGCGGTGCGGAACTCGCGCCCGAAATGGCGCCGAAGGCACCGGCCTTCGAGCCCGCCAACGACGCCTCCCGCCGCAGCCCCGCCGCCATCATGCGCACCCTCGAAGGCGCCTCGATGCGCAGCGCCATCCGCAATGCGTCCATCATCTCCGTTCTCTGGGTCCTCGGCGCCATCGGGCTGAGTCAGGTTCTCTATGGCACCGCCATCTGGCAGGCGGCCAGCGTCGCCGACATCGTCGCCATGCCCGGCGTGGTCGCCATTTTCGTCGGCACGATCATCCCGGTCATGCTGTTCTTCGCCTTCGCCATCATGATGGCGCGCGCCCATGACCTGCGCAACGCCGCCCGCTCCATGGCCGAAGTGGCGCTGCGCCTGGCCGAGCCCGAAACCATCGCCTCCGAGCGCATCATGACGGTCGGCCAGGCGGTGCGCCGCGAAGTCTCGGCGATGAACGAGGGCATCGAACGCACGATCGCCCGCGCCACCGAGCTTGAGACGCTCGTCCATTCCGAAGTGACCGCGCTTGAGCGCAGCTATACCGATAATGAACTGCGCGTCCGCGGCCTCGTTCACGAACTGGGCTCCGAGCGCGACGCCATCGTCAATCACGCCGAACGCATCCGCTCCTCGATCGTCGGCGCCCATGAGCAGCTGAAGGAAGAACTGTCGCTCGCGACTGAAGAAATCGCGGTCCGGCTTGCCACATCCGGCGAAGCCTTTGCCTCGCTGATCGATACCCGCGCGGCCGCTCTCATGGAGAAATCGGATGCGGCAGCCACCTCGATCGGCAGCCTTCTGTCCAGCAAGACCGAAAACCTCGTCCAGACGCTGAGTGCGTCGGGCATTTCGCTCGCCAGCGAGTTCGACACCCGCCTGCAGCAGCTGACCGGCACGCTGCAGCAGCGTGGCCGCGAATTGCTCGGCGAGTTCGAGACCCGCGCCTCGACGCTCGACGCCAATACCGAAAAGCTCAACGCTGCGCTCAGTGAACGCGCGCGCCAGCTGAACGAGACCCTGGCCGAGCGCACCCGCGAGATCGCCGACCGCCTGAGCAGCGGCGAACAGGGCATTACCAACTCGCTCGACGCCGTTCTTGCCAAGCTCAATGCGACGCTCGAAGACAAGGGCGCCGCCTTCCGCCAGAGCCTGCAGTCCAGCGCCGACGATGCGATCGTCGATCTCGACCTGCGCTCCGGCCTGTTCGAGGATCGCCTGCAGGCGACCATTGGTCAGGTCAATACCGCCTTCGACGAGCGCGTCGCCGAATTTGCCAGCGCCTTCGACCAGCGCGCCGGTTCGCTCGACAGCAAGCTCATGGAAAGCCTGGCGCGCATCAACGAAACCGTCAGCGGCGGCTCGGAGGCGATCGACGGCATCCTGAACTCGAGCATCGAGCGCCTCGGCTCCACCCTGACCGACCAGTCCTTCGCGCTGGCAACCGCGATCGGCACCGGCCAGGAGCTCATCGACGACGCATTGTCGAACCGCGCGCAGGAAATCGCCGACGCCATGGCGGCCCGTGCGCTCTCGCTCAGCGAAAGCCTGGAGAACGCCCACAAGCGTATCGACGCGGTGATGGAAGAGCGCGGCGGCGCGCTCTATTCGGCCCTTTCCGACAACCAGACCCGCTTCGAGGAGACGCTGACCACCCGCGCAGAGACGATCGTCAATGCGCTAGCCGGCAACCAGGACCGCTTCGCCGAAACGCTCGACAGCAAGACCCGCGAAATCTCCGAAACGCTCGCCGAAAGCCAGCGCCGTCTCGACGAGACGCTGGACGGCCGCGCCTCGGCGATCATCGAAGCGGTCTCGGGCACCGAGAACCGCGTTGCCGAAACGCTCGACGCCCGCAACCAGGCGATCGCCCAGACGCTCGCCGACGGCCAGCGCCAGCTGGACGCCACGCTCGAGACCCGCACGGCAACGCTCGTCGATGCCGTCTCCGGTACCGAGAGCCGGCTTGCCGACGCCCTTGACCGTCGCACCGCCGCCATCATCGACACGGTTGCCGATGCCGACCAGCGCATCGAGGCCGCCTTCGCCGACAAGGCCGAGGCGATCCGCAGCGCCTACAGCGAGAACCAGGACCGCCTGGACCTGTCGCTGGCCGGCCATGCCGCCTATCTCGCCTCGACGCTGGAGCAGGCCGGCGAGCAGCTGGAAAAGACCATCGGCGAAGGCACCGGCCGCATCGGCGAGACCATGTCGTCCGGTCTGTCCGAAATGGACGGCAAGCTCACCGATACCCATGAACGTATCCGCGCAACGCTCGAGGAGCGCAGCAACGCCATCGACCTGACGCTGCGCGCGGCGCACGATCAGTTGGACAACACGCTTGCCGAACAGGGGGCTGCCATCGGCGCCTCGCTTGCCGCCTCCACCGGCATGCTGGAAATGTCGCTGGAGGAGCGCAAGGAAGCCCTTCGCCGCGCCATCGACGAGAGCGGCAAGTCGCTCGACGAGCGCCTGCGCGGCACGGCCGGTGCGCTGACTAGCCAGATCGGCGAGGCCGCCGGCGAGATCACCCGCACGGCACAGGATTTCTCCAGCCGCATCGAGCAGTCGGTCGGCGGCATGGCCAGCCGCATCGACGACACCAGCACCCGCATCGAGGTTAGCCTCGAGACGCTCGAAGAGCGCATCCGCAACGGTCTTGACGGCGTCGACACCCGCATCGGCGATGCCGGCGAAAAATTCGCGAGCCGCCTCACCGAGAAGGTTTCCGATCTCGAGCGCATCGGCACCGATGCCGTTGACCGCGTATCGCGCGTGCTCGACGACGGCGCTTCCAAGGTGGCCGAGACCTTCGACAGCCGTACCGCCCAGATCGACGAGCGTCTGTCGACCATGGACCGCGCGCTGAATGTCGGCCTGGAAAACGTCAATCGCACGATCGAAGGCAAGGCCGCCGGCCTTGCCGCCGCCCTGCGCGGCGCGGTCGCCGATGCGGCCCGCGACCTTGACGGCGAGGCCCAGCGCTCCGTCGAACTGCTCAGCCAGACCGGCGCCCAGTTTGCCGAGCGCATCGGCGAACGCAGCGCCGAACTCAGCCGTGCGGTCGAAGAGAAGTCGGAAGACCTCGCCAACCGCATTTCGGAAACCCAGACGCGCCTGGCCGGCCAGGCTGCGGCCGTCGCCCAGACCTTCGCCGAAGCCGGCGACGTGATCGCCAACAAGGTCGCCGAAGCCGAGGCGCTGGTCGGTAGCCAGATCTCGGCGCTCTCGGGCACGCTCAACGAGGCAGGCTCGGCGCTCGAAACCCGCGCCGCCGCCATCCGCGAACAGCTGTCGGGCAATACCCAGGAAATCACCTCGACCATGGATGCGGTCGAGAAGGCACTCGAAGCCCGCGGCAACACCATCCGCACCGTGCTCGACGAGCGCACTCGCGAGCTCAATTCCATGCTCGCCTCGCGGTCGTCGGAACTGTCGCGCCTGATCGACGAAAAGGCTGCCCCGCTGATCGCCGACTATGCCGAGACCGGGCGCACCGCGGCCGAACGGATCGCCGAGGCCGCAGCCCTCAGCGCCGAACGCCTGCGCGCCGAAAACAACGCCATCGTCGAGACGATCAGCCAGCGCGCCGACAAGGCGGCGGAAACGATCGGCGCGGCCGAGCTGAGCCTGTCGCAAAGCGCGAGCCGCCTGATCGAGCGCTTGAGCGAAAGCAATGCCGGCCTTGCCACCATGATCGAGCAGGTCGCCGCCAACATCGCGGCTGCCGACGGCCAGCTCGGCCAGACGACCGAACGCTTTGCCGAGACCACGTCCAAGGCCGCTGACCTGCTGCACACGTCGGGCCGCCTGCTCGACGGCAAGCTCGAGCGCCTGAACGCCGTCTCCGGAGAGACGCTGTCGCAGGTCACCTCGATCGTCGGCCGCTTCGGCGACCATTCGAAGGTGCTGAGCCAGGCGTCCGAACTGCTGTCGGCCGCCCAGTCCAACCTCGTCGGCACGCTCGAAGAGCGCCAGCAGGCCCTGCGCGATCTCGCCGTCGGCCTCGTCAAGCGGTCCGAAGAGATCGAGACCACGATGCAGAACCTCGGCCACATGGTCGACAGCGCCTTCGAGCGCGCCGAACAGCGCTCCGGCCAGGTTGCCGGCAATCTGCGCCAGAGCATCCAGAGCTCGTTTGCCGATATCGGCAAGATCCTCTCGGAAACCGAGAAGCAGGCGCTTTCGACCGCCGGCAACATGCGCGGCGCGCTGATGTCGGCCGGCGAGGATGCCACCCGCACGATCGAGAAGACCCTGTCGGAAGCAGAGAAGCGTTCGGCCGATCTTGCGGATCGTCTGCGCGGCGGCCTCACCGCCTCGCTCTCCGATGTCGACAAGCTGCTTGGCGAAGCCGGCCGCAAGTCGGACGGGGCCGCAAACAACCTGCGCGAAGCCATGCGCCAGGCGGTCGAGGAAGCCGTCGGCCGCTTTGCCGGCGCCACCGACGAGATCCGTCGCTCGGCCCACGAGATCCGCAAGGAGCTCGACCTCACACGCAGCGAACTGAAGCGCGGTGCCTTCGACCTGCCGGAAGAGGCCAAGGAAAGCGCAGCCGCCATGCGTCGCGCCGTCGCCGAGCAGATCAAGGCCCTGCAGGACATCTCGCAGCTGGTCGGACGCTCGAGCCAGACGCTGGAAATCTCCGAGCCGGTCGCCCGCCGTCTGGCCGAGGCAAGCCCGGCACCGGCACCGCGGGCCGCCGCTCCGGCACCCGTCGCTCCGCAGGCCGTCGCAGCCCCTGCACCGGCGCACGCTGCGCCTGCGACCCCAGCGCCCACCCCTGCTCCGGCCCGCCCGATGGAGACGCTCGGCCTTCGCGGCAGTCTGAGCCCGACGCCCGCCCCGGCCGCCAGCGGTCCAACCGGCGGCTGGATCAGCGATCTCCTGCGCGGTGCCTCGCGCGAAGAGCATGAGGAAGCCGTTCCCGCTCCGCGCGCGGCAGCCCCGCGCGCGCCGGTCGAGGCCCCGCCGGCGGCACGCCAGACCGACACCCGCAATCCCCGTCATATGGTGGAATCGCTGAACTCGCTGTCGGTCGACATCGCCCGCGCCATCGACCACGACGCCTCGGTCGATCTGTGGCGTCGCTACCAGCGCGGCGAACGCGACGTGTTCACCCGCCGGCTCTACACGCTGAAGGGTCAGCAAACCTTCGACGAGATCAAGCGCAAGTATGAGCGCGAGCCGGAATTCCGCGTCGCCGTCGACCGCTACATTGCCGACTTCGAAAAGCTGCTCGGCGATGTCGCCCGCACCGACCGCGACAAGACGGTCACCCAGTCTTACCTGACCTCGGACACCGGCAAGGTTTACACCATGCTGGCCCATGCCGCCGGTCGGTTCAGCTGAGGGGAAACGCCGGCGACGATCCGCCGGTCGCATCGACCGCGGTGAGACAACCGACGGAATAGAATAGATATACCATAGCCCCGGCGCCTCGATGGCCCGGGGCTCTTTTCATTGGCGGAGACCGCAGCCGCCGGGCGACAGCATTCTCACGCTCTCTCGGGTGTGAAATCCGAAAAAAGCGCTCGCGACGCTGAAGAGGGCTGATATCTCACGCAGCGGCAATCGCCGCCGTCGCCGGCGCACAGCGCATGCCCGAGAGCCCCCCGCCCGATGATGGGCGGTGGCCCTCGGCTGTGTCCGCGATCACAGCCGGACGGAGGGCCGGCATGGCCGGGCCGGGTTGGGCAGTTGTTAAATGCAACAGCCGACGCTTGGCGGCACAGCGCTAAAGGCTTAGCGACCCGTCGGCTTCGGGACGGAGGATCGCCGGACGCCCGCCGGCGAACGCGGCGGTCAGATTTTCGACAGCGTCCACGCGACGATCTCGGCGCTGACCCGGCCGAAAGCACTGTCCATAGCGCGGATATAGGCCTCGTTGGAGGTGCCGGTCGCGGTTTCGCTGGCACGGAACACCTGCTGCGCCTTGACCGAGCCATTGCGGTCGTCGAGCAGCTTGACGGAGATCTCGACCACGCCGCGGTCGGCGCCGACCGTGTCGATCTCGAAGGCGCGCACGTCTGTGATCAGCTGATAGTCGATCGCCAACCCCTGGCCCGGCTTGCCGACGCCGTCGAGCTTGCCGGTGTTCTCAAAGGTTTCGACGAGTTTGGCCTGGACCATGCGCGTGAGCTTGTCGCTCCACTGCGACTTCGACAGATAGCGGATCTCGGAGGGCGACACACGCACCAGCACCTGTTCGCTGTCGAGCGCCTTCAGTGCCGACGGGTCGGCGATCAGCAGCTGACGGCTGCGGGCCGGGATATTGCTCTTGACCTCGGCGGCGGCGGTAATGTCGAAGGTGTCGTTGGTGGCCTTCGATCCGCAAGCGCTCAATCCGAGCGCCAGCAGCGGCAAAAGGACCGCTGCCTTCATGGCCATCGTCCCGGATGCCCTCGTCGCCTTGTCAGCCATCTGTCCCCTACCCTTTGGCATCATGTCCATCATCGCCTCGTGCGCCCGTCATATTCCTTGACGCTGTCGCCGCCGAAAAGCAGGCGCTGCGGGTCCTTGTCGAAATTGGTGATTGCGTCATTGAGCCCGCGCACCGTCTGGCGCGTATCCGTGACCAGCGACTGGATGTCCCTCAGGCCCGTCGCGGAAAAGCGGGTCAGGTTGTCGGCGATCGGACCGATGCGGGAATTGAGGTTCTCGGCCGTGGCGCGGATCGATTCCAGCGTCTTGCGCGCCTCGACGCTCAGGGAATTGGCGTCGCCGGAACCGAGGAAGGAATCGACCTTGGCCAGAATGCCGTCGATCTGGTCGGACGCGTTGTTGAGCTTGTTGGCGAGCTGCGTGAAGTCGGTGATCGCCTGATCGATGTCCTGGGTGCGATCGGTGATGCTCTGGCTCAGGTCCTTGAAGCCGGAGATCGCCTCGCGTGCATCCGCAGACGCCACCGAGACGTCGTCCATGACCTTGGTGATCTTCTGGGCGTCCACAGCGGCAATGACCTCGTCGACGCGAGCGAGCGTCCGGTCGGCATTCTCGCCGAACTTCTGGAAGGTCGTCGCCGTCTCGCGGAAGCTTTCGATCGCCGGGCCGATCGTGTCGGAGGCGTCGGCGAAGTTGCCGGTGAAGGCCTCGGTATTGGTGAGGATCTGGTCGATCTTCTCGGAATTCAACGCCTTGAACAGGTTCTCGGCGGCCGCCAGCGTCGAATCCAGACGTCCCGACAGACCGGACACCGAATCCGACAGCGCGCTGACGCTCTCCAGGAACTTGTCGATCCCGTCGGCATTGTCGGCCAGCGACTTGGAGAAGGTCTCGGCGTTGCGCACCGTATTGGTCAGCGGATCGCGGGCATCGGTGATAAAGCCCTGCAGCTGCCCGATCGCATCGTCGGCGCGCTTCAGGATCTTGTCGGCGGTGGCGAGCAGGTTGGTGACGCTCGACTGGTCCGCCAGCAGCACGGCCGGCTCCCCGGTGTCGAGCGCCTTGGTCAGAATGTTGGCGTCGCCGGCGTTACCGCCGGAAAGCTCGATATAGGCCGCGCCCGTCAGGCCCTGGATTTCAAGGACGGCCTTGGTCGACGCCGTCACCGGCGCATCGGCGCGCACCTCGGTGAAGGCGACGGAGAACTGCGGATCCTGCTTGTCGATATAGAGATTGCGCACCGAGCCGACGGCAATACCGTTGAAGCGCACCGGCGAACCGATGCTCAAACCATTGGCCGATCCCGGAATGCGGATCGCCAGCGGCGCCAGCGTGCCGCCGCGGCCATACTCGGCCATCCAGTAGACGAAGCCGAAGGCCGCCGCGATGACGAGCATCGTGAAAAAGCCGACGATCGCGTAATTGGCTTTTGTTTCCATCAGTCAGTCACTCTACCGGATGCCGCCGGGCCGTCCCGACGAGGAATGGAACGGGCACGCTTGCCCCTGAAATAGGATTTCACCCACGGATCGTCGTTGCCGAGCATATCGTCTATGGTGCCTTCCACCAAGACGCGCTTTTGCCCGAGCACCGCAATGCGGTCACAGACCGAGAACAGGCTGTCGAGGTCATGGGTGACCATATAGACCGTCAGACCCAGCGTGTCGCGCAATCTTGCAATCAGCTCGTCGAATTCCGCGGCCCCGATCGGGTCGAGACCGGAGGTCGGCTCGTCGAGGAAGACAAGGTCCGGATCGAGCGCCAACGCGCGCGCGAGGGCCGCGCGCTTGATCATGCCGCCGGAGAGCTCCGAAGGATATTTGTCGGCCGCGTCGGGATCGAGGCCGACAAGATCGAGCTTGAGATACGCAAGCTCATCCATCAGCCATTTCGGCAGGTCGAGATATTCGCGCATCGGCAGCTGGATGTTCTCCTTCACGGTCAGCGCCGAGAAGAGCGCACCGTGCTGGAACAAGACGCCCAGCCGCGTATCGAGTTCCATGCGCGACCGCTCGTCCACCGCATCATAGTCGGAACCGAGGATCTCGATGGTGCCGGAGCGGCGCGGCAAGAGCCGCAGCACCGTGCGCATCAGCACCGACTTGCCGGCGCCCGAGGCGCCGACGAAGCCGAGGATTTCGCCGCGATAGATGTCGAGGTTGAGGTTGTCGAGCACGATCTTGCTGCCGAAGCCGACCGTCAGGTCCTTCACCGACAGCACCTTCTCGCGCTCCGCTTCCCTCGCTACCTCGTCCGTTGCTCCCACTTGCGCCACCTCAGAAGTCGATTGCCGAATAGAACATGGCGAACAGCGCATCCACAAGGATGACGACGAAGATCGACTTCACCACCGCCGCCGTCACGTGACGGCCGAGCGATTCGGCGCTGCCGCCGACCTTCATGCCCTCAACGGCCGAGACGATGCCGATGATCAGCGCCATGAACGGCGCCTTGATCATACCGGATGCCACTGTCGAATAATCGATGGCGTCGTGAAGCCTTGTGGTGAACACGTCGAAGGTAATGCCGGAGTAGCTCCAGGCAACAACGGCAGCACCGTAGAGGGCGGCGAAATTCGCAACGATGGTCAAGAGCGGCAGGACCACGGTCAGCGCCACCAGACGCGGGAACACCAGCACACCGATCGGGTTGAGGCCGATGACCTTCAGCGCGTCGATCTCCTCGCGCATCTTCATCGAACCGATCTCGGCGGTGATGGCGCTACCCGAGCGGCCGGCGATCATGATGGCGGTCAGAAGCACGCCGATCTCACGCAGCTGCAGAATGCCGACCAGGTCGACGACGAAGATCTCCGCACCGAAATAGCGCAGCTGGAAGGCGCCCTGTTGGGCGATGATCGCGCCGATCAGGAAAGACATGAGCACGATGATCGGCACCGCCCGCACACCCATATGGTCCATCTGGGTCACGACGGAGGCCGGCGAGACGCCGCTGCCGCGCCCGAGCTTGGTCTGCGCGCCGTGGACGGCCGATCCGAGCACGAACATCATGGCGACGACATCGGACCAGAGATCGACCATGACCTGGCCGATGGGCGCGAAGATACGCTGGAACAAGGGCCCCTTCGGCGGCGGCGGGGTCGGAGACTTGACGTCCGATGGCAGAACGCGCAGCAGCTCGCGCATGGCCGGCGTGCCGCCCGTCACCCGGACGTCGACGCCTTCTTTCTGCCGCGTCGACACGAAGCGCCGGATGAGCCAGGCACCGGCCATGTCCATTTCCGAGACGGCGGAGATGTCAACGTCCAGCACCCGGCTGCCATCGGCGGGCGTCAGGCGACCATTGTTCTGCAGCAGAACGCCGAGACTGTTGTTGCGCCATGCGCCGGACAGCCGAATGCGATGCCCCTCGCCCGGCAGTTCGTCGATATCAATGGCGGCGCTTTCTGGGTGTACCGACTTCAAGGTTCCGACAACTTCCACGCATTGCGCCGGGCAGCTTGCCAAAACGGTTTGGCGACGCAAATCACTCGATGGCGCAGTATAGCGACACGGGCCGGCAATGAAATCCTTAAGGAAGCGTTTATCGACCGACGTCGGAGCGAAAACACAGGAAAGGCAGGAAGCCGCGCCCGGACCGCCGCCCCCGGCGGCTTCAAGCCACCTGCACGTCCTTTTCCTTGGCCACTTCGGCGGCCATGGCGACGGCGGTCGCGCGCGGCGGCGCCAACGCCTTCACCTTGCCGGATGCAGCCCCGATGCGGTGCCCCCAGGAAATCAACTCAAACCGGCCGTCATGATGCTCGGCGATGGCCGTGCAGCTCTCAACCCAGTCGCCGGTGTTGACGTAGTGAATGCCGTCGATGTCCTCCATCACCGCGTGATGGATATGGCCGCAGATGACGCCGTCGACCTCGTTGCGCCGGGCCTCTTCGGCAACCACGCGCTGGAACTCGCCGATGAAATTGACCGCCTGCTTCACCTGCAGCTTGGCCCAGGCGGAGAAGGACCAGTAGGGCATGCCGAGCTTGCGCCTTATGGCCGCGAGCGCGATGTTGATGTTGATCGCCATGTCATAGGCCCAGTCGCCGAGATAGGCGACGAGACGGGCATTGCGCACCACGACGTCGAATTCGTCGCCGTGCAGCACGAGATAGCGCTTGCCGTCGGCGGTTTCGTGGATCATGCGCTCGGCGACTTCGATCCCGCCGAAATGGGTCCCGGGAAAGCCGCGCAGGAACTCGTCGTGATTGCCGGGGATGTAGACGATGCGGGCGCCCTTGCGCGCCTTGCGCAGCAGCTTCTGCACCACGTCATTGCAATCCTGCGGCCAGTACCAGCTACGCTTCAGCCGCCAGCCGTCGACGATGTCGCCGACGAGGAAGATCGTCTCTGCCTCGTGGGTGCGCAGGAAATCGAGCAGAAAATCCGCTTTTGCCGCCTTCGATCCGAGGTGAACGTCGGAGATGAACAGGGTTCTGTAGTGGCGGATTTCCGGATCTGAATTCACGGTCGTGGGCCTCTCGCTTAACGCGCCTTTTACCCTTCCAAAATCAGACTCGTGTTTCAGGATGATGACAGGGAATCAGCGACCGTGTGCGCTCAAGGCTGGACGAGCGCCGGCAAGTCGCAGCGGGCGATCTCGGCGGCCTCGTCGCGCTCGACGCCGAGCGAGACAAGAATGAGCTCGGCGATCTCGCTGCCGGCCTCGCGCCAGCTCTTGTAACCCTCGAGCACCAGCATCATGCCGGACAGCGTCGCACCGCCGATGATCGCGACCATCGAGGTCACCTGATCCTGGGCGATCCGGTAGCGACCGCTGCCGATGGCCTTGACGATCTCTTCGGTCGAAGACGCGGTCAGCAGCCCCCGCAGCGACTTGTTGCTGAAGCCGAAATGCACAATGAACCGCCCCCATTGCGGCTCTTCGTGCGCCCGACGGAGGAACAGCCGAATGCCGCAGGAAAGCCGGCGGGCCGGATCGACGTGCTCGCCGATGCTGACGCGCACCCGCTCCTGCATCTCGCACGCAAGGTCGCCGGCCACATCCTCGAACAGGCGATCAGGATTGGGCACGGCATTGTAGACGGTGCCGCGCGCCACACCGGCCTCCTCGGCCAGATCACTGATATTGACCCGGCAGGCGCCGAGACGGGCAAAGAGGCGCATGGCCGCTTCGTGGATGCGAAACTGGACGCCGGATTTCACGGGCTGACTCCCCTCCATATTTCCTCACTCCTAACGCAGGCGGACGGTTTGCGCCAAGCCCCACCGCCAAAAGGGCCGGGCCGGAAGCAGAAACAACGTTGTTGACTTTTGAACACGAGTGCTCAATATAGACCACATAAGTTCACTTCAGTCGAGGGCAAGATCTCGCTCTCGGCCCATCATCCTCCCAGGAGTCTCCATCGTGGAAAAATTGCTCGCCGCCCTTCTCGTCGTCTCGGCCCTTGCCGGTTGCTCCCAGACCACCCGTCCGGCCGATGAAAAGCAGGCCGCCTGCGCCTATGCCGGCCTGTCTGCCGACGAATGCGCAAAGTCGAAATACGGCTATCGCGGAACGACGCTGCCCTCCGTCACGTCGCCCTCGACCTGAGGCCAACACACCCCGTCACTGTTGGTTCGAAGGCAAGCCCGGCGCTCCCCCGCCGGGCTTTTGCCTTGCGCGCCATCCCGCAGTCAGCCCGACAAAATCGGTGACGAGGTCGGCGGGGTACTCCCAGTCCGGTTCATTTGGTGTATGCAGGAGGCCAGACCACAGGAAATTCGGACACGGACAGCATGGACAACAGGGACACGACCAAGCCGCAGCCAACGATCGCCACGGCGGACCTCGACGAACAGGCGCTTTTCTACCACCGCTATCCGCGCCCCGGAAAACTCGAAATCCAGGCCACCAAGCCGCTCGGCAACCAGCGCGACCTGGCGCTCGCCTATTCGCCGGGCGTGGCCGCTCCCTGCCTTGCCATCCGTGACGAACCCGAGCTTGCGGCGGAATACACCGCGCGCGCCAACCTCGTCGCCGTGATTTCCAACGGCACCGCCGTGCTCGGCCTCGGCAATATCGGCCCGCTGGCCTCCAAGCCGGTGATGGAAGGCAAAGCCGTCCTGTTCAAGAAATTCGCCGGCATCGACGTCTTCGACATCGAGATCGATGCGCTCAGCGTCGACAGCATGGTGTCAACCGTCTCGGCGCTGGAGCCGACCTTCGGCGGCATCAACCTTGAGGACATCAAGGCGCCGGAATGTTTCGAAGTCGAGCAGCAGTTGCGCGACAAGATGAACATCCCGGTCTTCCACGACGACCAGCACGGCACCGCCATCATCGTCGCCGCGGCCATCCTCAACGGCCTGGAACTCGCCGGCAAGAAGATCGAGGACGTCAAGATCGTCGCCTCGGGCGCCGGTGCCGCGGCACTCGCCTGCCTCAACCTGCTGGTCATCCTTGGCGCGCGCCGCGAGAACATCTGGGTCCATGACATCGAGGGCCTGGTCTATGTCGGCCGCGAAGCGCTGATGGACCGGTGGAAGTCCGTCTATGCCCAGGACAGCGCAAACCGGACGCTCGCCGATTCGATCGAAGGCGCCGACGTCTTCCTCGGCCTGTCGGCCGCCGGCGTGCTCAAACCCGACCTGCTGGCCAAGATGGCGGAAAAGCCGCTGATCATGGCGCTCGCCAACCCGACGCCGGAGATCATGCCGGATCTCGCCCGCGCCGCCCGTCCCGACGCGATGATCTGCACCGGCCGTTCCGACTTCCCCAACCAGGTCAACAACGTCCTCTGCTTCCCCTATATCTTCCGCGGTGCGCTGGACTGCGGTGCGACCACGATCAACGAAGAGATGAAGATGGCCGCCGTGCGCGCGATTGCTGCGCTCGCCCGCGAGGAAGTCTCGGAAGTAGCCGCCCGCGCCTATTCCGGCGAATCGCCGACCTTCGGCCCGAACTACCTGATCCCCTCGCCGTTCGATCCGCGCCTCATCCTGCGCATCGCGCCGGCCGTCGCCAAGGCAGCAGCCGAGAGCGGCGTCGCCCGCCGGCCGATCACCGATTTCGACACCTATCTCGACCAACTCAACCGCTTCGTCTTCCGCTCGGGCTTCGTCATGAAGCCGATCTTCGCGGCCGCCAAGAAGGCGCAGAGCAAGCGGGTGATCTTTGCCGAGGGCGAGGACGAACGCGTTCTGCGCGCCGCCCAGGTGCTGCTCGAGGAAGGCAGCGGCAAGCCGATCCTCATCGGCCGTCCGCAAATCATCGAAAGCCGGCTGCAGCGCTTCGGCCTGCGCATCCGCCCCGGCGTCGACTTCGACCTCGTCAACCCGGAAGACGATCCGCGCTACCGCGACTATGTTGAGGATTACTTCGCGCTCGTCGGTCGCATGGGCATCAACCCGGAGGCCGCCCGCACGATCGTGCGCACCAACAACACCGTCATCGGCGCGCTCGCCGTCCGGCGCGGCGACGCGGATGCGCTGATCTGCGGTGTCGAAGGCCGCTTCGACCGGCATCTGCGCGATGTCGGCCAGATTATCGGCAAGAAGCCGGGCGTCCGCGCCTTCTCCGGTCTCAGCCTGCTGATCTCGCAGCGTGGCGCGATCTTCTTCACCGACACCTTCGTGACTTACAACCCCTCGGCGGCCGAGATCGCCGAAATGACGATCCTCGCCGCCCAGGAAATCCGCCGTTTCGGCATCACGCCGCGCGCGGCGCTGATCTCCCATTCCAATTTCGGCTCACGCGATTCCGACAGCGCCCGCAAGATGCGTGAAGCGCTTCAGCTGATCCGCGGCCAGGCCCCGGAACTCGAGGTCGACGGAGAAATGCAAGGGGGCTCGGCGCTGTCGGAAAGCTTGCGCAAGCGCGCCATGCCGGACAGCACGCTGACCGGCGAGGCCAATCTCCTGGTCTTCCCCAATCTCGACGCCGCCAACATTTCGCTTGGCATCGTCCGCACCATGATGGACGCGCTGCATGTCGGCCCGATCCTGCTCGGGGCGGCCCTGCCGGCGCATGTCCTGTCGACCTCGGTCACCTCGCGCGGCGTCGTCAACATGGCGGCGCTCGCCGTCGTCGAGGCCTCCCAGCCGAACTGATCGTGCTGCGCCGGCGCCGGTGCCCCGCACCGGCGCGCGACCAGCCGCAGGAGACCGCGCCGCCGCAAGGCGGCGGGCAAGCGCACCCTGTTCGCGCGCAATTTAGCGGCTGGACATCGTGCGTTTCGCCGAACACTCTTGGCCCATATGTTTTCTAGGGTTTCAGGAATGAGCAACCAGGGCGGCTACTTCGATCTGCTGGATTGGCTGCAAGCGCAGAAGATCGTCCGGCCGCTCTCCTTCTTCCACCAGCTCCAGACCACCTTTGGGATTGCCCACATCCTCTACGTCGATGCCGTCTGTACGCCCTCGGTCGTCAAGCCGCACCGGCTGTTCCACACCTTTGGTGCACCGGCCGTGCAGGCGGTCAAGGCGCTCGGCGCCGGCGTCTTCGAGCCGCCGCTCCGCCACGCACTGTCGGCCATTCGGCCGCTCGACTGGAACAGCCTGGCCGCTGGCACGCCGGCCCGCGACGGGCTCGACAGGATCGCCCACCGGCTCGACATCGCCGCCTGCGGCGTCTCCTATCCGCTGATCTCGCGCGAAGGCCGCCACGCGCTGTTTGCCGTACAGATCGATGCCGAAGCCTGCGAATGGCATCGCTTCCGCCGCCTGCATGACCGCGACCTGCAGGCACTTGCCATCGAATTCCACGCGCTGATGCAGGGCGGCGACGCGGGTGGCGCCAGCGATCAGACACCGCGACTGACGCGGCGCGAGCGCCAGGCGCTCTATTGGGCGGCCGCCGGAAAGAGCTATTGGGAAATCGCGGTCATCCTCGGGATCACCGAACGCACGGTGCGCTATTTCATGGCCAATGCCCGCCGCAAACTCAATGTCGTCTCCAATACCCAGGCCGTCGCCGAGGCCGCCTGGCGGGGCCTGCTGCCCGGGCCGGACCTGCGTTGAGACCGCTCCGACCGGCCGGCATCAGCATAATCCGCAATTGCATTTGTGCGACCTGTCGCTACCGACAGTTTTAATTCATAGCGAAATGCCCATCTTTCAGTCGCCTGAACAACGAAGGGAGACTGGAATGATCCGGATCATCAATGGCGCCAATCGCAATGACCATCCCGCGGAGATCGCCGCGATGCACCGGCTGCGCAAGCGGGTGTTCCACGATCTGCTCAAGTGGGACGTCACGGTGGAGGGAGATTGGGAAATCGATCACTATGACGATGCCAATCCGACTTATGTGCTCTCCTATTCGCCGGAGGGGCAGTTGCGTGGCTCGCTGCGCCTTCTGCCGACCCTCGGCCTCAACATGCTCGACGATACCTTCCCCGTCCTGCTCGGTGGCCGGCCGGAGATCCGCAGTGCGGAGATATGGGAATCGAGCCGCTTCTGCATAGAGCCGGAAATCTCGCAGGACCGCAGCTCGAACCAGGTGACGATCGCGGCCGCCGAGCTGATGTGCGGCGTGGGTGAACTCGGCCTTGCCGCAGGGCTAAGCCACATCGTCACGGTCACCGATGTCTTCCTCGAGCGCATGTTCCGGCGCATGGGCTGCCCCGGCGAACGGATTGCCGAGCCGCACAAGATCGGCTCGGTCTTTGCGGTTGCAGTCGCCTGGGAGGTCACCCAGGACCTGCTCGCCCGCATGAAGGCGGTGGCCGAGATCGACGGTCCGCTGCTGGTCGAGCCGCTGCCGGCGGATCAGCCGCGCGCCGCCTGATCGCTCGACATGCGCCAGGCGCCGCGGCCAACGCGGCGCCTGGACGCGTTAACACAGTTTTGTGTTCCTGTTTGGCGCCTCGTCCCTCGCAGACTATAAAGAAACCGCTTATACGCTCTGCTGTGATCCGAAGACGGACCGACCGACCAGGGACACGAATTGCACCATCGCCCGAACCGACTGCTGTTGACGCTTGCCGTCGTCTTCGCCTGCCAGCCGATGGTTGCCCAGGCGTCGGTGGTCTGTGAGAGCCTGCGCCTGCGGCTTGCCTCGGAGCCCGAGGTGATGGCCGACACCAGCGAGATGCGCCGCTATTCCGGCGCTATTGCCCGGCAGAATTTGGAGATCCGTAAGGTACGCTACGATATGCGCCGCTTGCGCTGCGACGGGTCGATCATCGAATACCGTCCGGATGGCGGTTCGGACTGCCGCGAACTCTCCACCGCGCTGGCTCGCATGGAAAGCAACAAGCGCATGCTGGTCGACAAGCGCGATGCCCTGCGCATGACCGGCGCCGCCGACAACCCGATGCGGCAACGCCTGCTCGCAGCACTTGAGGCCAATGGCTGCAATGCCGAGGCGCCGCGCGAGACGGAGACCGAGGCTTCGGTGGCTCCCTCCGATGCGCTCACCCGCCCGGTCGAAACCGGACGCGACTTCGCCGAGCCCGACCGTTTCCTGGCCTTCACCGGTCGCGGCAATTTGCGCACCCTGTGCGTCCGGACCTGCGACGGCGCCTTCTTCCCGATCTCGTCCAGCACCTCGCCGCTCAACTTCCGACGCGATGCGCAGATCTGCGAACAGATGTGCCCGCAGACCGAGACCGAGCT
Source organism: Rhizobium sp. (assembly GCA_036722275.1). Taxonomy (GTDB): domain Bacteria; phylum Pseudomonadota; class Alphaproteobacteria; order Rhizobiales; family Rhizobiaceae; genus Allorhizobium. The sequence goes on from DAIMJJ010000027.1 coordinate 22,517, forward strand.
CTACTACCATTCGATGCGCACGGAGGAGAGCGCCGACATGGTCTCGGCCGAGACCGGGCGACCCTATCGCATGCTGCCGACCGCCTTTGCCTATCTCAACCGCCCGAGCGGCGAGAAATCCGAATGCGGCTGCGATCTCTCGGCCTACTACCGCCGCATGCAGGAGCGCGGCAGCGCCAGCGCCGCCCCCGGCAGCGACAAGGCCATCGTCGAAATCGGCCGGGGAGCCGAAGCCAATGCCGCAGTGAAGGCCAAACCGCCCGCCGCAGCCGTCCCGCAGGAGCGCGCCTATGATCCGCAGGCGGCAGCGGTGCGCAAGGTCGGCCCGACCTTTCTGCCGAGCGGGTCCGACACGATCGACCTGCGCAACCCGGCCGTGGACGGCCCGCAGCCGCTGCAGGACTAGCACCAGGCCCGAAAACGCCCCGTGAGATGCCGATCGGCCAAACGACAGCGGCCGGGCGCAAGGCCCGGCCGACTCTCTTTTTCACAAAGGCGATGGCGGGATCAGGCCGCCCGTGCCCGAGCCGCCGCGTGGCCGGGGCGTTCGCCGCGAATATCGAACTGACCGACCCGGGCAAACAGCTCTTCGGCCTCGTGCGCCAGCTTGTGCGCCGAGGCTGTCGACTGCTCGACCATGGCGGCGTTCTGCTGGGTCACCTGGTCCATCTGGTTGATCGCACCGTTGATCTCCGAGAGGCCGGTCGCCTGCTCGTGCGAACCGGTGACGATCGCGCGGATATCGCTGTTGATCTCGGTGACGTTCGCCTGGATCAGGCTGAGGATCTCGCCCGACTGGTTGACGAGCGAAACGCCGGAGCTAACGGCATCGCTGGAGCGCGCCACCAGCGCGGAGATCTCCTTGGCGGCATTGGCGGAGCGCTGGGCAAGCTCGCGGACTTCCTGGGCGACAACGGCAAAGCCCTTGCCGGCTTCGCCCGCACGGGCCGCCTCGACGCCGGCATTGAGCGCCAGCAGGTTGGTCTGGAAGGCGATCTCGTCGATGACGCCGATGATCTTGCCGATCTGTGAGGAGCTTTCCTCGATATTGCCCATGGCGGCGATCGCATTGCGCACGATCTGGTCGGACTGCTGGGCCTGGCGGTTGGCTTCGCCCACCTTGCGGCTGGCGCTGTCGGCGATCGCCGCCGAATTGGTGACCGTTGCGGTGATCTCATTGAGGGCCGCCGCCGTCTGCTCCAGCGCCGCCGCCTGCTGTTCGGTGCGGCGGGCGAGATTGTCGGACGCGGCGCGCATTTCGGCCGAACTCGAGCGGATCTCCTGCGAGATACCGGCAATGTCGGTCATCGCCCCCTGCAGCTTCGTCGCCGATTCGTTGAAGTTCAGGCGCAGGCGGTCATATTCGCCTTCAAAGGCGGTGGTGATGCGCGCGGCCAGATCGCCCTTGGCGAGCCGGTCCAGCGCTTCGGCCAGCGCATCGACCGTCGTCTTGGTGCGATGCAGCTCGGCGACACGCTCGGCCTCGTTCATCGAGTGGATCTCCGCCAGGCGCTCGCGGTTGCGCTTTTCCTCAAGCTCGGCGTCGCGGCGGGCGATGAGGTTCTCGCGGAAATTGGTGAAGGCGCGGGCGAGATCGCCGATTTCGTCGGTGCGCTCCGTGCCGGCGAGTTCGACGTCGATGCGGCCCTCGGCCAACAGGTTCATCGCAGCGGTCGCGCGGTTGAGCGGATTGAGCAGGCGGCGCATGACGAACATGGCAAAGGCGACACCGGAGGCAAGCACCAGGGCGCCGAGTGCGGCCAGCACGACGGCCATATCGGTGGACTGCTTGCGGGCAGCGGCGATGTCGGCGCCGGCCTTGGCGGTTTCGCGTTCGACCACGGCATTGACGATGGTGCCGGTTGCCTCGATCTCCTTCTGCAGCGCGTCGGAGAAGCTGTCGAAGCTGCCCATCAGCTTGTTGCCTTCGGTCGTACCGCCCTGGATGAAGGCATTGGCCATTTCAATGCCGGCCTTGTGGAATTCGCCGTAGCGCTCGGACAGGCGCTGCATGGCCGGGATGAGATCGGGCGTATTGAGGGCCAGAGCAAGCGCGTTGATGCGCTCGACGAGCTTGGTCAGACGCTGCGCCTCCATCTCGGCGAGCTCGAAGCCGTCGTCGAGCCCATCCTTGGCCTGGGTCGCCGAAATGTCGGTCAGCGATTCCTGGGTGCTGACGATCGCCAACTCCACGTCCTTCTGGGCGGCGACGAGATCGCGCAGGAGGATGTCCGCCTTCCGCTCTTCCTCATAGAGGGTGATGATGCTTTCGAGCTGGCGCTGACCGACAATGTCGGACACGGCAAGCACCGTGACGCTGACGAGGACGAGACCACCGATGGCGGCGGGAACGACCTTGCCAAGACGTTTCTGAAGAAGTTTCATTTGGGCCCCAATAGAAGATGGAATGGTGAAACAGCCTCGCCGTGCCATCCGGCGCGCAACAATCGCATCATGCAGTTGGTGGAGGAAACTCCCAGGCAGGCAAGTTTTAGCGCAGGACATTTAACGGACGTTAAATATAGCAGTCAGGTGCAGAACTACTTTGAAATACAACCATTAGCATTTTCTGTATTGCGAAAGCGCAAATTGCCCCAGGTCTCCTCGAACACGAGTTCATCAATCGAAACCCTTTGCCGCCAGCCCTTCAGCGCCAGTTCCGGCTGGTCATAGAGCCGATCGACATAGCCGAGGCAGAACCAGCCGATCACCTCAATATGATCCGGGATGCCGAGAAGTGTGCGGATATCCTCCTGATGAAAAATGCTGACCCATCCCATGCCCACACCTTCCGCGCGCGCGGCCAGCCAGAGATTCTGCACCGCACAGACGGTCGAATAGCTGTCCATCCGCGGATTGTGGGTGCGCCCGAGCACCACCGGACCGCCCCGGGTCGGATCGCAGGTGACGCAGATGCCGACCGGCGCCTTGCGGATGCCTTCAAGCTTCAGGCTCAGATAGGTCTTCTGTTGCTCGCCGGAAAACAGTTCGGCCGCCTCGGCATTGGCGCGGCTAAAAGCTTGCCAGACCGCCTCGCGACGGGCGGCGTCACGCACCACCAGGAAGTTCCAGGGCTGCATGAAGCCGACGGAGGGTGCGCTGTGGGCCGCTTCCAACAGTCGGGCGATGAGATCCTCGGGCAGAGGATCCGGCAGGAACTGGTCACGGACGTCACGGCGGCTGCGGATCGCCCGGTAGACGGCCTCGCGCTCTTCCACGGAAAAGGCGCCGGCCCGGACGAGATGGTCGTTCGGTTGGTCTTGCATCGTTTATCCCCAACAATGCGTGCGACCGCCTGCCGTCCGCGCAGGCTGAGCCTATCGTATCAGGCCGGTCTTCTGACTGGGCTTCGACTGCCTTAGACCGGCCTTCCCGGCCGAAAACGGCCAGTGGCTGGAACCGAATGCGGCTCCCGGGCGAAAGGCATCCACCTTACAGCGTTGGGCACGTGCCGGAATTCCACCGGCTTCCCGATTCTCCCGCCCGAGACGGGCAGGCACCTGACATGGCAATCTCTACACCGTCCACGACCGGTGGCAAGTCGGGCAAGCGACGGTCGATGCGCCCGTGAGCGTCATCCGACCGAGCGGAAATAGCGGACATAAGCGAAGGCGTCGCCCGCCGGTGACCAGCACGGCACGTTGATCGTACCTTGCCCGCCGAACAGTTCGAACAGCGTCTCCGGGCGGCCGCCATCCGCATCAACAAGCCTGAGGCGGACGTCGAGATCGCGCGGATGATCGAAGACGTCCGAATCGTAGGACAGAAGCAGCACCCGGTCGCCCTTTGGCGCAGGATGCGGAAACCAGTCGCCGAATTCGCTGTCGGTGACGCGTTCGGCCGTCCCGCCCTCAGCCGGTACCCGCCAGATCTGCATGCGCCCGCTGCGGCTCGAATTGAAATAGATCCATTGCCCGTCGGGAGAGTAGTCCGGGCCGTCATTGCGCCCTTCGCCAAAGGTGAGCCTGGTCTCGTCACCGCCATCGACCGAAATCGTGTAGATGTCGAAGACATCGTCGCGAATGCCGCAATAGGCGAGCCTTTGCCCGTCCGGCGACCAGCCGTGCAGGTAAGACGGGCCGGTGGGCGTGATTTGCGC
>DAIMJJ010000028.1:0-24507 GCA_036722275.1 Rhizobium sp.
GGCGCACCCAGGTGTGGTACGGCTTTGACCCGGAATTCGCCCAGGCCTACAAGTTCTCCGAACGCAATATCGCGGCTGGTCAGCAGGACCCGGCCAAGCCCGGCACCTGCCAGAACTCGGCAATCGTGACCGTGGTCGCCGACCTCACCGATACGAACGTCAACCAGAACATCTGGATCTCGTCCTCGCTGATCTACAAGCTCGGCCTTTTCGGGATGGACTGGGATCATACCCCGTTCTTCGACAACAAGGCTTCATTCCAGCGCGGCGCAAACCAGGTGGCGCGCCGCCTGGCGATCGAGCTTGCCGACAATCTCGGCCGCGTGCGCGGCACGTCGAGCATCAACAACGACCTTCAGGACGCCCGCGGCAATATCCAGTTCGACGAAGGGACCTGGTATTTCGGCACCGATCCTTTGGGCTTCAAGACGCCGACGCCGAATTACTACCGCTCGGCCGTCGAGAGCTGGCGCAGGTTCAACTCGTCGCTCGAAACCTGTGCGGCGGTGTTCGATGCGCGTGCCGACAATCTCGTGCAGCTGCTCGATCGCATGGCGAGCGATCTCGGCAACACGTCCGACATCCTTCGCCGCCGCTCGGAAGAGTTCAATGCCGGCTGGTTTGACACCCGCGCCGACGACCGGTTCTGGTTCGCCTATGGCCAGCTCTATGCGCAGTATGCGCTGCTGCAGGCGACCCGCGCGGACTTCGTCGACGTCATCCGCGAGCGCAACCTGACCGCCATCTGGACGGAAATGGAAAAGCAGCTGCAGGGCGCGCTGCGCATCCAGCCGGCGATCATCTCCAACGGTTCGGAAGACGGCTGGATCATGCCGACCCATCTCGCGACGATGGGCTTCTACATTCTGCGGGTACGTTCCAACATGGTCGAACTGCGCTCGGTGCTCGACCGCTAAGGGCTTGCGGCCGGCCTGCTGCTGCGGGCCGGCTTGTCCCTACTCGTCGCCGTCGGAAAAGGCGGCCGTGCGCAGCCGCTCGAAGAACTCGTAGGTAATGCCGACGATTTCGCCCGATGTTCCGGGCTTCTCGCGATACTTTCCGACGGTGCGGGCAAATCTCCAGCCGGTGTCTCGCTTGATCCGGTAGATCACGTGATAGCTCTGGTGCTGCGAGGAACAGCGCTCGAAGCATTCCATGATGATCGGCAGATCGTCCGGATGGATGTGCTGGCGGAATTCGGCCAAGTTCATGCGCCCGTCTTCTGAATGCATGTTGAACAGGCGAAATACGTCCGAGGTGGCGCGGAACAGGCCGCTGTCCAGATCGATGCTCCAGAAGCCGTAGAGCCGGAAGGACTGGGCGAGTTCGACCACCTCGTGCTCGGACATGCCGACAGAGGCGCAATCCTGAAATTCTTTGTGGTCCAGTTGGTCGAAACGCAGGGGCACCAGGATCTCTTTCCCCCGATCGCGGGCAGGCCCGCACTCAATCAGGAATCAGTTGATTAGCTTCAGCCTTATCGCCTTGGCTACCAATTGTGTCCTGTTCACGCAATCCAACTTCTTGATGGCATTATTCATATAGGCGTTGACGGTATGGTCCGACAGAGACAGGATCTGGCCGATCTCGATCGAGGTTTTGCCCTGCGCCGTCCAGCGCAAGACCTCCAGTTCACGCGCCGACAACACGTTGGGCGCGGCAGTCTCGGAGCGGCGCATGCGGTCGAACACGTCGAAGGCGTGCAGCGAGATCATGCCGAGCTCGTTGAGTTCCACCTGGTGCAGAAGCGAGCGCTTGCCGTCGTACCGCAGGAAGTAACGCCCCGAATCGACGGAATTCATCGGGAAGATCGCGCCCATCATCAGGCCGTAACGCCGCATCAGCGCGTGCATGCCTGGCGGGCATTCGAAGTTGACCGACGGACCCTGCTCGTCGAGGTGCCAGGTCTGCGGCAGGATCGAGTTCCTGAACTTCGGCAGGATCGGGCACTGGCGCAGGAACTGATTCTTGTCGAATTCGCGTGCGAACTGAGCGGGCAGGGTCGATTCGAGAACGAGCGGCATAATGGCGTTGTCGCCCGGGCCCGGCGCCGTCATGACGGTCACATGGTCGAGACCGAATTCACCGATAACCCGAGCCATGGCGCTCATGAACTGAGCGCGTGTCTGGCTGCTCGCGATGTCACGGCTGAGCAGCGATTGACGGTCGTCGGATAGCATATGCGATTTCGGACTTCTGGGGCGGAAAAATTCTCAACTAAAACTAATATATCAGCCGCCCCGAAAAGCCAGCACTTTCTTCCCCCGGATGGAACAAATGCCAGCGGGCCCAAAGATGGGCCGGCTCGTGGTAAATGATGCATGGTGAGCTTGCAGGTCAGACCGGCAGGGCGGAGCCGGTCTTGACCTCTTCCATGACCGCGTAGGTATGGGTTTCGCGCACGCCGGGCAGGGGCAGGATCACTTCCGACAGGAACTGACGGTAGGCTTCCATGCCGGCCACGCGGGCCTTGACCAGATAGTCGAAGCCGCCCGCAACCATGTGGCATTCCATGACGTCGTCGGAGCGCTTGACTGCCTGGGCGAAGGCGTCGAAGACGTCGGGCGTGGTGCGGTCCAGCTTGACTTCGATGAAAACAAGCAGGTTGCGCCCCAGCTTCTCCGGCGACAGAATGGCCATGTAGCCGGTAATGATGCCGTCGCGCGTCAGCCGGCGCACCCGTTCGGCCGTGGCTGTCGGAGACAGGCTGACGCGTTCGGCCAGTTCGATATTGGTCAGGCGCCCCTCTTTCTGAAGGGTCTTGAGGATCTTTCGGTCCAGTCGGTCAAGTTCTTTCATTTATAGCTACCGTTATCAAAATGCGTAGTGATAAACGCTGACTATACATAAAAAATCAGCGATTAAAATCACCATTGTGTCGATAGGTTGCCGATAACACGGAGGTGACAATGATCAATACTGCCATGCCCGCTTTTCCCCGCTTCTCCGCGCCCTTCGCGGGTGACGACGACCAGTTGATGCGCGGTTTCGCCGCTCAGCTGTCGCTCAGCGCCCAGCAGAATGCCGCGATCGATCAGCGTGCCACGCGCTTCATCGAGGCGATACGCGACAATTCGGGCTCGATCGGCGGTGTTGAGGACTTCCTGCGGGAATATGGCCTGTCGACCCGCGAAGGGCTGGCGCTGATGGTGCTGGCGGAAGCGCTGCTGCGCGTGCCCGATGCGCTGACGCAGGACCGGCTGATCGAGGACAAGCTGAAAGAGGGCGGCTGGAGCGAGCATGAAGCGCATGGCGACAGCTGGTTCGTCTCGGCGTCTGCCTGGGCGCTCGGCCTGTCCGCCCGCGTGATCCGCCCCGGCGAAACGCCGGAAGGTGTGATGCGCGGTCTCGTCAAGCGGCTCGGATTGCCGACCGTGCGCTCGGCCACCAAGCAGGCCATGCGTTTCCTCGGCCATCACTTCGTACTCGGCGAAACGATGAAGGACGCGCTCGGCCGCGCCGCCAAGAGCGAGGAGAAGGGTTATCGCCATTCCTTCGACATGCTGGGCGAAGGCGCCCGCACGGCGGAGGACGCCAAGCGCTACTACAAGTCCTATGCCGACGCGATCGAATCGATCGGTGCCTTCATGGCCAAGCACGGCAAGGGCAGCCAGCTGCCGGACCGCATGGGCATTTCCGTCAAGCTCTCGGCGCTGCATCCGCGCTATCTCGCCACCCATCATGACCGGGTGATGCGCGAACTGGTGCCGGATCTCCTCAAGCTTGCGCAGATGGCCAAGGCCCATCAGCTGAACTTCACCGTCGATGCGGAAGAGGCCGACCGCCTCGAGCTCTCGCTCGACGTCATTGCCGCGGTGTTCTCCGATCCGTCGCTCGCCGGCTGGGACGGGTTTGGTCTCGCCATTCAGGCCTACCAGAAGCGGGCGCCGCAGGTGATCGACTACATCGACGAGCTTTGCCGCCGCAACAACCGCCGCATGATGGTGCGCCTCGTCAAGGGCGCCTACTGGGATACCGAGGTCAAGCGCGCCCAGGAGCGCGGTCTGGACGATTATCCGGTCTGGACCCGCAAGCCGGCGACGGACCTGTCCTATCTCGCCTGCGCCGCCAAGATGCTGTCCAAGCGGGAGCGGATCTTCCCGCAGTTTGCCACCCACAATGCGCTCACCGTCTCGATGATCCTGGAGCTGGCCGGTGCCGATCGCTCGGGCTTCGAGTTCCAGCGTCTACACGGCATGGGCGAGGCGCTCTACAACAATCTTCTCGCCGGCAATGACCGGATCGCCTGCCGCATCTATGCGCCGGTCGGCGGCTATCGCGACCTGCTCGCCTATCTGGTGCGGCGCCTGCTGGAGAACGGTGCCAACTCGTCCTTCGTCGCCGTTGCCGGCGACAAGAACGTGCCGATCACCAAGCTCCTCGAACGCCCGGTCGAGCGGCTCGGTATCGACCAGGGCAAGAGCGTGCGCCACAACCAGATCCCAATGCCGCTCGGTCTCTATCCGGACCGCAAGAACAGCGCCGGCTTTGAATTCGGTCATCGGGAGAGCCTGGAAGGCCTGATCGCGTCGCTCGCCCGCCAGACCGTCAAGGTCGATGCCGCTCCGCTCGTTCCGGGCGCGACCGGGCAGGCGGAAGCCGTGCCGGTTCTGTCTCCGGCGGATCGCAGCCGTGTCGTCGGGACAGTGCGCAATGCGGCGGTCGCCGATGTCGATCGCGCCTTCGCCGCCGGCCGCAAGGGCTTTGCCGCCTGGTCGAAGCGCCCGGTCGATGAGCGCGCCGCCTGCCTTGAAAAGACCGCCGATCTTCTCGAAGCCAATCGCGACCGCCTGCTCGCCCTTTTGTCCGCCGAGGCCGGCAAGACCCTCGACGACGGTGTCGCCGAAATCCGCGAGGCGGTCGATTTCTGCCGCTATTACGCCATCCAGGCCCGCAAGCTGTTCGGCGAGGCCGAAGCCATGCCCGGTCCGACCGGCGAGAGCAACCGGTTGATGTGGCGCGGACGCGGCGTCTTTGCCTGCATCTCGCCGTGGAACTTCCCGCTGGCGATCTTCCTCGGCCAGGTTTCGGCCGCACTCGTTGCGGGCAATGCCGTCGTCGCCAAGCCGGCGCCGCAGACACCGCTCATCGCCTTTGAAGCCGTCAAGCTGATGCACCAGGCCGGCGTTCCTGCCGATGTGCTGCTGCTGCTGCCGGGCGGTCCGGAGATCGGCGCCGCCATCTCGGCCCATCCGCAGCTCGGCGGCCTTGCCTTTACCGGCTCGACCGCCACTGCGCAGGCGATCAACCGGACGCTGGCTGCGAAGAACGGCCCGATCGTACCGCTGATCGCCGAGACGGGCGGCATGAACGCCATGATCGTCGACGCCACGGCACTGGCCGAACAGGTGGCCGACGACGTCGTCCTGTCGGCCTTCCGTTCGGCCGGCCAGCGCTGCTCGGCGCTGCGGATCCTCTATCTGCAGGAAGACATTGCCGACGGCATGCTGGAGATGATCGAGGGGGCTGCCCGCGAGCTCAATCTCGGCGATCCGGCGCTGACGACCACCGATGTCGGTCCTGTGATCGACGAAAAGCAGCGCTCCATGCTGGAGGCGCATATCGCCGACATGCGCAAGGGCCAGAAGATCCGCTATGCTGGCTCGGTCCCGAACACCGGCAACTTCTTTGCGCCGCACATCATCGAGCTCGATCGGCCGGAAGCGCTGACCAAGGAAGTGTTCGGCCCAGTGCTGCATGTCGTGCGCTGGAAGGCGAAGGATCTCGGCAAGGTGATCGAGGCGATTAACGCCACCGGCTATGGGCTGACCCTCGGCGTGCATAGCCGCATCGAAGCGACCATCCGCACCGTGACCGAAGCCCTGGACACCGGCAATGTCTACATCAACCGCAACATGATCGGTGCGGTCGTCGGCACCCAGCCCTTCGGCGGCTCGGGCATGTCGGGTACCGGCTTCAAGGCGGGCGGTCCGGCTTATCTGATGCGCTTTGCGCTGGAGCAGGTCATCTCCGTGAACACGGCCGCCGCCGGCGGCAATGCCAGCCTGATCGCCATCGGCGAGGGCTGATTATCAGAACGATGGCGGGAGGCGATTGCCTCCCGTCGCGTCATTCCTTGTCCGCGCCGTTCTCCTTGGCTTTCTTCATCATCACTTCGAGAAAGCCCAGCATCAGCGCGGAGACGACGAAGGCGATGTGCATCAGGGTCAGCCACATGATCTTGCCGTCGGTGAACTGGTTGGCGTTGAGGAAGACCTGCAGCAGGTGGATCGACGAAATGGCGACGATCGAGGAGGCGACCTTGATCTTGAGGCTGCCGGAATCGAGCTTGCCGAGGAAGGAGACCTGGTCTTCGGCCTCGTCGAAGCGGCTGACGAAGTTCTCGTAGCCGGAAATCATCACCATGACGATCAGACTTGCGACCAGCGCGGCATCGATCAGGCCGAGCATGGCGAGGATCATCTCGGCCTCGCTATAGGTGAAGACATTGCCGGCCACCTTCAGGAACTTGTAGCCGAAGGATACGGCGTAGACGGCGAGTGCCGCGACCAGGCCGAGATAAAAGGCGACGAGGATCCAGCGGCTCGACAGGATGATCCGTTCCACCAGCAGTTCCAGGGATTTCATCGGGGTGCTCCAGACATTCGGGGATGTTGGCCGGCAGACATAGGCAAAGCCGGTTGTTCCTGCAAGTCGCAGCGAGTCGGGCAAGCGCATTGCGCCGGAGGGCAGTCGGCCACTGCGGCCGGTTGGCGCAAGGCGCCGGCTTCATTCCCTTTTTCGTCGCGCTCGGCTAAACCGGTCTACGGGTAGATCGGTGCAGCGGCGGCCTTGCCGAACGACGGCGATCGAGCGGCCACAAGAGCCGTAACAGGGGCAGGGGAGTGTGACAGTCATGGTGGAATTCAAGTCCGATATCGAGATCGCTCGCGCGGCGAAGAAGCAGCCGATCCAGGCAATCGGCGAAAAGCTCGGCATGCCGGCGGAAGCGCTTGTGCCTTACGGCCACGACAAGGCGAAGGTCTCCGCGGAATTCATCCGCGGGCTCGAGGGGCGCCCCGACGGCAAGTTGATCCTGGTGACGGCCATCAACCCGACGCCGGCGGGCGAGGGCAAGACGACGACGACCGTCGGTCTCGTCGACGGGCTCAATCGCATCGGCAGAAAGGCCATGGTGTGCATTCGCGAGCCCTCGCTCGGCCCCTGCTTTGGGGTGAAGGGCGGCGCGGCCGGCGGCGGTTATGCGCAGGTCGTGCCGATGGAAGACATCAACCTGCATTTCACCGGCGACTTCCACGCCATCACCTCCGCTCACAATCTGCTCTCGGCGCTGATCGACAACCATATCTACTGGGGCAATGAACAGGGCATCGACGTGCGCCGCGTCAGCTGGCGCCGGGTGCTCGATATGAACGACCGGGCGCTGCGCGAGATCGTCTGCTCGCTCGGCGGCCCGTCCAACGGCTATCCGCGCGAGGCCGGCTTCGACATCACGGTCGCCTCAGAAGTCATGGCGGTCCTGTGTCTCGCCAGCGATCTTGCCGATCTCGAACGGCGGCTCGGCGCGATCATCGTCGGTTACCGGCGCGACAAGAGCCCGGTCTTTGCGCGAGACCTCAAGGCCGACGGGGCGATGACGGTGCTCCTGAAGGACGCGATGCAGCCGAACCTGGTGCAGACGCTGGAGAACAATCCGGCCTTCGTGCATGGCGGCCCCTTCGCCAACATCGCCCATGGCTGCAATTCGGTGATCGCCACCAGGACCGCGCTGAAACTGGCCGACTATGTGGTCACCGAAGCCGGATTCGGCGCCGATCTCGGGGCGGAGAAGTTCTTCGACATCAAATGCCGCAAGGCGGGGCTTTCGCCGGCCGCGGCCGTGATCGTCGCCACCGTCCGGGCCCTGAAGATGAATGGCGGGGTGAAGAAGGAAGATCTCGGCACGGAGAATGTCGAGGCCCTCAACCGGGGTTGCGTCAATCTCGGCCGTCACATCGAGAATGTCCGCCGTTTCGGGGTGCCGGTTGTCGTTGCGATCAACCACTTCACCTCCGACACCAAGGCGGAGGTCGCTGCCGTGAAGGGCTATGTCGAGGCGCATGGCACCGAGGCCGTGCTCTGCCGGCACTGGGCCGACGGCTCGGCCGGGATTACGGAGCTGGCGGAACGGGTCGCAGCGCTTGCCGATTCCGGCACGGCCGCCTTCCAGCCGCTCTATCCGGATGACATGCCGCTGATGGAGAAGATCAGGACGGTGGCCACCAAGATCTATCACGCCGGCGAAGTGACCGCCGACAAGGCGGTGCGCGACCAGCTGGCGCAATGGGAGCAGCAGGGCTATGGCCACCTGCCGGTCTGCATGGCCAAGACGCAGTATTCCTTCTCGACCGATCCGAGCCTGCGGGGCGCACCGGAAGGCCATGTCGTGCATGTGCGCGAGGTGCGCTTGTCGGCCGGGGCTGGCTTCGTCGTTGCGATTACCGGTGAAATCATGACCATGCCCGGACTGCCGAGCGTGCCCTCGGCGGAGCGGATCAGGCTCAATGTCGACGGTGCCGTCGAAGGCCTGTTCTGAGTCTTCTGCGCCTGCCTGCGCCAGGGAGCGGGAAGGCTGCCTGGCGTGTCTTTTCAGTCTCACTCGGCGACGCGTTAATACATGATAATAAAAATCATGTTTTCTATGTTGACTCGAACAATCATATTTTATAGATGGCTTTGAGGGGGCAGTCAGGCCTTCTCGCCACGTTCTTGACACAAATTTGATAGGCCGGCCGTCGCGGATGCTGCATCCGCGGCTGGGGACACTTGCGGCCGCCGAAAGGGAATTTCATGCGCTCGCATCACTTCAGAGCAATTCTCCTCACCTGCACAGCGCTCGTCGGCCTTTCTCCGGCCGGCATGGTGCTGGCGCAGGACGCCACGGCCCAGCCGGCCGCGGACACGCAGCTGCAGACCATTCTGGTCAAGGGCAAGCGGGTGCCGGCGGGATCGGCTGCCGATACGCCACTGGCCACCGAGACGACGGCGGACGAGATTGCGACCAAACAGATCACCAGCATCGACGACCTCGGCAACACCACCGAGCCGGGCGTCTCGACCGGCTTCGCCGGCGCCGGCGTCAATATTCGTGGCCTGGAGGCCGACCGTGTTCTGACCACGATCGACGGTATTCCGATCCCCTATCTGGTCAATGATGGCCGTCAGGCCGGGGCGACCACGCTTGGGGCCTCGACCCGCGCCGACGGCGGCATCGATACGTTCGACTTCTCGACCCTTTCGACGGTGGACATCATGCGCGGCGCCGATTCCAGCCGCGCCGGATCGGGCGCTCTCGGCGGCGCGATGATCCTGCGCACGCTGGAGCCGGAGGACCTGCTTGCCGACGGCGCCAGCTTCGGCGGTATGGCCAAGACGACCTATGACAGCACCGACAATTCGCTCGGCGGATCGGTCGCCATCGCCAAAAAGGTGGAAAACACCTCGATCCTGTTCCAGGGCGGCTACAAGGCCGGCCATGAGCGCGACAATCAGGGCTCGGTCGGCGGCACCGGCGCGACCCGCACCGAGCCCAATCCGGCCGATTTCGACCAGCATAACCTGTTGTTCAAGCTGCGCCATGATTTCGGCGCCGGTCACATGATCGGGATGACGGCGGAACGCTTCCGCAAGGACATCTCCACCGACCTGAAGACCGAAGAGAGCGCGGCCCGCAGCTATTCCGAACTGGATGGCGACGAGCTGAAGCAGCGCGACCGCGTGTCGCTCGATTATCGCTACGACGCGCCGGATCTCGGTGGCCCGGTCGACAAGGCCGACCTGACGATCTACTGGCAGCGTTTGGAAACCAGTTCCGCCGTCGACGGCACGCGGCTTGGCTCGCTTGCCGGCCCCTGGTATCGCTCCAACGACATGGAGGAGCGCTCGATCGGCGTCGTCGGTTCGCTGTCCAATGAGTTCGAGGTCGGGACGACGCGCCACGACGTCACGCTCGGCGGCAATTTCTCCTTCTCGCAATACGGCCAGTACACGGCTGGCGAAGATGTGTGTGACACGGCCGTGGTTCCGCCCTATTCGTGCTCGTTCCACCACACCAACCAGTCGGACATGCCGGACGTCGACGCCTACCGGGTCGGGCTGTTTGCCGACGACAAGATTTCCTTCGGCGATAGCGGCTTCAGCCTGACACCCGGCATCCGGTTCGACTGGTTCGACTACCAGCCGCAGGCGAGCGACGATTATCTGGCCAATAGCGGTTACGTGACCGGCGGTCTGCCGGACAGCCGCAGCGACTTCCAGTTCTCGCCGAAGCTGCGCGCAGCCTACGAGATCAATCCCAAGGTCGAGCTTTTCGCTCAGTGGGCGATGGGCTTCAAGGCACCGAACGTTTCGGAACTCTATCTCAGCTACTCGACGCCGCCGATGTATGAGGTGATTGGTAACCCCGATCTGGAATCCGAAACCAGCAACGGGTTCGAAATTGGCGCCAATCTCGGCGATGCCGAGTTCGGCGGGCGGGTGACGGCCTTCTACAACAAGTACAAGAACTTCATCGACAGCGAGACGACCTACACCAATCCGAGCTACCCTTGGGGGTCGACCACCTACGAAAACCTCGACCGGGTGCGCATCTTCGGCTTTGAAGCGCGGGCTCACAAGGTGTTCGACAACGGCTTCAACGTCCACGCCTCGTTTGCCTATGCCAATGGCGAGGACGAAGAGACCGGCGAACTCATCGACAGCGTGCCACCGTTCAAGGGCATTGTCGGCGTCGGCTATGCCACCGAGACCTGGGGTGCGGACCTGAGCTTCATCGGCGTCGCGGCCGTGGACGAAGATTCGACTGCCTCGTTCCAGCCGGACGGCTACGGTCTCGTCAACCTGACCGGCTGGTGGGAGCCGGAACAGATGAAGGGCCTGCGCTTGACCGCCGGCGTCTACAACCTGTTCGACCAGGAATACTACGATGCCGTGAAGTGGCGCGACATCGACCTGGCCTCCAGCGCCTCGCAGCCGAAGGACTATTATTCGGAACCGGGACGTACGTTCAAAGTTTCCATCACGCAGAAGTTCTAAGCGACTGATTTCAAGAAGCAAAGATGGGGTGGCGCGGACAAGGCGCCACCCTTTTTCGTCTCGGGCGCTCCTTCCGTCATCGGCAGAAGCGGTAGCCGTCCTTGCGGGTCATCACGTCGAGATGCAGGTGGTCCTGGTGGGCCGCATCGCTGCCGGGCGACAATACGGTCGTGAAGAAAAGGCAGGCACTGGCGTTGAGGCTGCGCTGGAAGGCGGCGGCAAGCGTGCCGTCGTCCTCGGCGGCGATCACCATGGGGACCATGCCATTCTCGAACTCGAGGGCCGCGATGTCGATCGCATTGCCGCGCGCGTGTTCCGAGATCTTGCCGGTCTCCGCGCTGTTGCGGTTGCGGCAGACATAGGCCGAGGCCTGATGGATGGCCTTGAGTTCACCCTTATCGGCGAGGGCAACGCGGGCCGCCGGGACGATCATCTCCCGCGTGAAGCGGGCAAGGCTCAGCGCCGTTTCGCAGCGCAGGGTCGCTGAAGGCGCAAGAGCGATGCCGGAAAGGATCTCGCGGACGGTGATCGGCTGGCGGATGCCGCAGCCGTCGCCGTCATCGATCGCTCCCGTGGTTTCGAACACTGTGCCGAGGGCCGTGAGATCCTTCAGGCACTGCGCGTACTCGGCCGGGTCCTCGGTTTCGATCGGCAGACTCTCCGGCTTCGGCGGCAAAGTGCTCTCGGCGCCCTTGGTGGGGGCGGGCGGACCGATGAAGTCCGGGGTCGGCGCCGCTTTTTCCAGACCTTTCGGTTCTTGCGGCTCCGCCTGCGGCTTCGCAGGCGCTTCGCTCTTCGGCGGGGCGGGTTTCTCGTCCGGAACCGGAATATCCGACGGTTCCGCCTGCGGTCTGGGGAGGGGAACCGGCGGGTCTTGCGCAGAGGCTACGGCGGATAGGACCGGGGAAAGGGACAGGACGAGCGTGAGCAACAACGTCGGGCGTTTCGGCAAGGGGCGGGTCTCCGTTTCGCCCCTGCTCAACGATTGACGGCGCGGATGGTTTCGCCCACTGGTCCACAGGGTAGCCCGAGGAGGGATCAGGCGGCTCTGCCGCCCTGGCCTCTTGCGCTTGTTTCTCTCTGCCGCTATGAGTTTTCACCATGATCAAGTCGATGAACATCGGTAACTGGTGGTGGGCACGCTAACGCGGCCTTGACCAGTCATGTCCAGAGACAAGTGACCCCAAAGCCGCCCGGAAAATCCTGAGGCGGCTTTTTTGTATTCAAGCGCCTCGATCCGGGCCTTGAAAGACGGAGAGACGGAAAACATGGCGACGATCATTCGGGACGACGGCGGAGACAGCTACGAGACGCGCGGCGGCATCCTGGTCACGCGGACACGGCGGCCGACGCCCTATGCGGATGCGATTTCCAGCTACATCGACCGGCTGGACGAGCGGCGCGGCGCGGTCTTCTCCTCGAACTACGAATATCCCGGCCGTTATACCCGCTGGGACACCGCCATCATCGATCCGCCGCTCGGGATCTCGTGCTTCGGCCGCAAGGTCTGGATCGAAGCCTATAACGGGCGCGGCGAGGTGCTGCTGTCGCTGATCGCCGACAAGCTTGCAGGCGTCGCCGACCTGACGCTTGGTGCACGCACCGACCGTCGCCTCGACCTCGTCGTCAACGAGCCGGACCGGGTGTTCACCGAAGAGGAACGCTCGAAGATCCCGACCGTCTTCACCGTGCTTCGCGCCATCACCGATCTCTTCCATTCGGACGCGGATTCCTCGATCGGCCTGTTCGGTGCCTTCGGCTATGACCTCGCCTTCCAGTTCGACGCGATCAAGCTGTCGCTGGAACGCCCCGAGGACCAGCGCGACATGGTGCTGTTCCTGCCCGACGAAATCCTCGTCGTCGACCACTACTCCGCCAAGGCCTGGATCGACCGCTACGACTTTTCCAAGGGCGACCTATCCACAGAGGGTAAGTCGGGCGAGATCGCCCCGGAACCCTTCCAGCACACCGATACGATCCCGCCGCGCGGCGACCATCGTCCCGGCGAATATGCGGAGCTGGTGGTCAAGGCCAAGGAAAGTTTTCGCCGTGGCGACCTGTTCGAGGTGGTGCCGGGCCAGAAGTTCATGGAACGCTGCGACTCCAAGCCGTCCGAGATCTCCAAGCGGCTCAAGGAGATCAACCCGTCGCCCTATTCCTTCTTCATCAATCTCGGCAACCAGGAATATCTGGTCGGCGCCTCGCCGGAAATGTTCGTGCGCGTGTCCGGCCGGCGCATCGAGACCTGCCCGATCTCCGGCACGATCAAGCGCGGCGACGATCCGATCGCCGATAGCGAACAGATCCTCAAGCTGTTGAATTCGAAAAAGGACGAGAGCGAACTGACCATGTGCTCGGACGTCGATCGCAACGACAAGTCCCGCGTTTGCGAACCGGGTTCGGTCAAGGTCATCGGCCGGCGTCAGATCGAGATGTATTCGCGCCTGATCCACACCGTCGACCACATCGAGGGACGTCTGCGCGACGGCATGGACGCCTTCGACGGCTTCCTGTCCCACGCCTGGGCCGTGACCGTGACCGGCGCGCCGAAACTCTGGGCGATGCGCTTCATCGAAAGCCATGAGAAGAGCCCGCGTGCCTGGTATGGCGGGGCGATCGGCATGGTCGGCTTCAACGGCGACATGAACACGGGGCTAACCCTCAGGACCGTGCGCATCAAGGACGGCATTGCCGAGGTGCGCGCCGGCGCAACGCTTCTGAACGACTCGATCCCGGAAGAGGAAGAGGCCGAAACGGAACTGAAGGCATCCGCCATGATCGCGGCCATCCGTGACGCCAAGACCGGCAATGACGGCAAGACCAAGCGCGGCGTGGCCAAGGTCGGGCAGGGGGTCAAGATCCTGCTCGTCGACCACGAGGACTCCTTCGTCCATACGCTGGCCAACTATTTCCGCCAGACGGGCGCGGAAGTTTCCACCGTGCGCACGCCGGTGCCGGAAGAGGTGTTCGACCGGATGAACCCGGATCTCGTCGTGCTGTCGCCCGGACCGGGCAGCCCGAAGGATTTCGACTGCAAGGCGACGATCAAGAAGGCGCGGGCGCGTAACCTGCCGATCTTCGGCGTCTGCCTGGGCCTTCAGGCGCTCGCCGAGGCCTATGGCGGCGAACTGCGCCAGCTCGCGGTGCCGATGCACGGCAAGCCGTCGCGCATTCGCGTGCTGGAGCCGGGCATCGTCTTCTCCGGGCTCGGCAAGGAAGTGACCGTCGGCCGTTACCACTCGATCTTCGCCGATCCGACCACGCTCGACCGCGATTTCATCATCACGGCCGAGAGCGAGGATGGCACGATCATGGGCATCGAGCACGCCAAGGAGCCTGTGGCCGCGGTCCAGTTCCATCCGGAATCGATCATGACGCTTGGTCACGATGCCGGCATGCGCATGATCGAAAACGTCGTGGCGCATCTGGCGCGGCGGGCGAAGGAAAAGGCGGCGTGATTAAAGTCTGACCCGGGGAGTCCCGCGCAGCGGATCAATCGTTGCGTGAGGCTTCGTTGCTCATCCAGTCTTCATGCGCATGTCGGACGCGGATAACCAAGATGTCGTCGCCGTTTTCGATCCGATAGACGATAAGATGACTTCTGAAGGGCTGCACCCGGACGGCGGGCGTGAGTTCCGGCCTTTCCCGTGCCATGCGAGGATTGGTGGCGATCAGCGCGATCAGGTCAAAAAGTGCGTTATGGTAGCTTCGCGCCTGCGCTTCTCCAAACATGCGCAGTCCTATCTCTGCAATGTCGATGATATCGGCTTCGGCTTGCCGCGTCAGGCGCCAGGCCATCATCAATCCCCTTGCGGCACGCGTGCCAATGCGGCCTCGAACAGGGCTTCCGGGCTCCGGTCGCCGATGCCGCTTTCAAGGCCGGCATCAATGAGGCGCTGCATGACAGCAATCTTGTCCGTGCGCTCCTGATCCAGTCTGATCAGATGGCGGATGTAGTCACTGGCATTGGCATAGCGCCCGGTGTTTGCCTGGGCATCAACCCATTCCTTCATCGGTTCCGGCAGGGATACGTTCATCGTGGCCATGGTGCTCTCCTTCCCTTGCGTTATGGCAAAGATTGCCAATGATTGTCAAAGGTGCCGCTTCTGCCGTGCTAATACCCACTCAGCCGCCTCGCCATCCAGCTAAAATGGTCCCCGAGCAGGCGGACGACGAGGTTCAGGAGCTTGGCGTCGAAGCCGATGCGCCAGGTCAGGCGCCTGCCGTGGGCAGCGCGCCAGGCGGTTTCGGCCACGCGGTCCGGCGTCATCTTCACGCCGAGCTTTTCGAGCGAGCGTGACCGGACCTTGGCCTCGTTCACCATCGGCGTTGCGACATAGGAGACGGTGATCGCGCTCACCGTGACGTCATGTTCGGCAAGCTCGATGCTCAGGGATTCGGTGAGGCTGCGCACGAAGGCCTTGGAGGCGGCGTAGACGGCCAGTTCCGGCACGCCATATTCCGCCGAGGCCGAACTCATGCTGACCACATGGGCGCCGGGCGTGCGTTTGAGCGCCGGCAGGCAGGCCGTCAGCGTGTTGAGGAGGCCGTCGATATTGACCCGGACGATCAGGTCGTGATCCTCAGGCGCAATTTCGCCATAGGTGCCCATGCGCAGGACCCCGGCGCAGAGGAAGGCGACATCGAGTGTGCCGCCCGTCGCCGAAAGAAACGTGTCTGCCATGCGGTTGGCCGAGGCGCGGTCGGTGACGTCAGCGACGATCGGCACGATGCTTCCGGCGGGCGCTTCGGCCACCAGCCGCTCCAGGCTGGCAGGCGAGATGTCGGCTGCGCCGATCAGCCAACCGCGCTTGGCAAAGAGCAGGGCGGTTTCCAGGCCGATGCCGGAACCGGCCCCGGTGACGAGAATGGACTTCTTTCGCATCGGCGGCTCCTCGTGCGGTCAAGGGGTTGGGAGACTGGCAGACGGGCGGGCGCAAACGCCGTCCGGTGTTGCGATAACGGAGGCCTCCAGCCAGGCCAGCAGAACGTCGGCGGCCTCGCGCCAGCGCGGCTCGACGGTCAGCATGTGTGACGTGTCGGCGATCATGTGCGCCTCGGTCTTCAGCGCCCGGGCGGTCGCCCGCACCGTGGCTTCGGGGAAGAGCGCGTCACGGGTCGCGCCGATCACGAGGCGCGGTACGGCATCCGGCAGAGGCCGGGTCACGCGCTGGAACAGCATGCCGAGGAAGGCGAGGTAGGATTCCGATTTCAGGTGGTGAAACAGATGGTCCATGTCGCGCTCCGCCGGCTCGCGGGAAAACAGCAGGCGCCGCGCCAGATCGCGGTCGGCGACGATCGGTTTCAGGTCGAGGGCGAGCGTGCAGGCGACGAGCTTGGCCGGGCTGTTGCGGATCACTGCCCCGAGCGCCGACCAGGCGCCCCAGGGCGGCACGGAAGCAAGCAGCGCCAGACCCCTGACCGGGTGCCGCGTCGCATAGTGCTGGGCGACAAGACCCCCCATCGAATGGCCGATGACGACCGGGTTTTCGGATGTTGCGGCGACCGCCGCGACGTCCGCCACGTAATCCCCGATCGTTGACCGGCCAAGGGTGCCTCCGCTGCCGCCATGGCCGCGCAGATCGAGCGCCACGGTGTCGAAGCCGCAATCCGCGAAGAAGGGCATGAAATGTGCCTCCCAGTACCAGCTGGACGACCATGCCCCGTGCACGAAGAGAAGCGTCCCGCGCCGCTCACGCGTCGCCGCGAGGCGGCGAACGGTGAGCGGCCCGGCCGGGCCCGCCAGGGTCTGCGAGACAATCCCGCTCATTCGGCGGCCGCGAGCCGCTCGGGAACGAGGCCCATGCGCGCCGGCACCGGCGCCGAGCGGGCAAGATCGGCCTTCAGCCGCTGGCGGAAGGCCATGTCGTTGACCGTCACGGTGTGACGCGGCGAGTTGACCTGATGAACGTCGGGATGGGCGAGCTCGTGGTCGATCAGCTGCGGCAAGGGTGCGCTCGGGCGCCAGAGGCCGGCCAGATGACGGGCGGCGAGCTTCGACTGGAGTTCGGCGCCGGGCCAGATGCAGCCGAGCGGCTGGAACAGGCCGATGAAGTAGATGTTCTTCAGCTTCTCCGGCAACATCTTCTGGTAAAGCCGCACCGGCGCCTTCGACAGATCGATCAGCGACTTGTCGAGGAAGGGATGGGTGATCTGGTAGCCGGTGCAGGCGACGATCACGTCGAATTCCTCCGACGTGCCGTCGACGAAGTAGACCCGCTTGCCATCCAGGCGCTGGATGTCGCGCTTCGGTTCGACCTTGCCGTGGCGGATGGCGAGGTAAAGGTCGGAATTCAGCGTCGGGTGGGTCGCCATGATCCGGTGATCCGGGTCCGGCAGGCCGATGTCCCGGTTCTTGCCCTGCAGGAGGTTCAGCAGGAATTCGAGCCCGATCAGCTGCAGCCGCTTGGGCAGCCAGGTGAAGCGATAGAACAGCCTGTCGACCGGCTGGCCGAGCATGAATTTCGGAATGAGATAATAGCCGCGGCGCCAGCTGATGGCGGTCTTGGCCGAAACCCGCGAGGTCTCGACCGCCACGTCGCAGGCGGAATTGCCGCCGCCGATCACCAGAACCCGCTGATCGGCGAAGGGTGCTGCCCGCTTGTAGGCGTGGGAGTGCATCATCTTGCCGGTGAAGGTGCCGGGATAGTCGGGCATGCGCGGCGTGTGGTGATGGCCGTTGCAGACGCAGAGCGCGTCGAAGACTTCCGTCGTGACGTCGTCTTCGCCCGAGCGGCGCCAGCTGACCGACCAGCGGTCGCCGGGCGCCGGCTCACACTTGACGACTTCGGTCTCGAACCGCACGCGCTGGTCGACTCCGAACGTGTGTGCATAGTCCTCGAAATACTTGGCGAGGACCCGGTGCGACGGATAGTCGGCAGCATCCTGCGGCAGCGGGAAATTCTCGTAGGACGAGGTGTATTTCGAGCTGATGATGTGGGTGGTCTCGAATACGCTCGAATGCCCGGTCGGGTCGTCGAAGCGCCAGTTGCCGCCGACGCCCTGGCAGCGGTCGAAGCCGACGACGTCAAAGCCGAGATCGGCAAAATTCTTGATGGCCGCAATACCGGCGGGGCCGGCGCCGATCACGGCGACGCGCTTGGCAGTCATGGGGTTCCTCCTCCCAAAGTGTTCCCTTGACCTGACGTTCGATAAATTTGACGCATGTGTCAATTAAAAATATGACGGAGGCGTCAAATTTCCTATCGAGAGGGCAGACTTCACGCCCGGCCGCCTTTGTGAGAGAAGACGAATGTGAGCGAATCGAAGCGTGACCAGAACAAGAAGGCGAACCGCGAGGCCCTTTTGGCGTCGGCGCGCACCGTGCTGTCCCAGCTTGGCTACGGGGCGGCCACCGTCAGGGACATCGTGCGCGGCAGCGGTCTCGCGCCCGGCTCTTTCTACAATTACTTCCACGACAAGGAGGCGGTGTTCGAGGCGCTGGTGGCCGAGATCATGCAGCCGCTGGCGGAGAACCTGCGCGCCAGCCGGCGCAATGCCACGTCGGTCGAGGCGTTCCTGCGGGCACCCTTTGCGCTGGCGGCCGAGGTCGCGGTCAAGGATCCCGACAATGCCCTTCTGATCGCCCGTAACCAGACGATCTTCCGCCGGATCTTCTATCTTGCCGACAGCAAGACCGACATCCAGAAGGATCTCGAGACCGATCTTCTCGACTGGACGGCGCTGGGGCGGCTGAAATCCCATGATTGTGCGCTGATGGCCGAGACGATGATCGCGCTTGGGGTGGATCTCGTCGTGCAGGTGTCGCAGGCGCCGGAAACGGCCGAGAGCCGCATCTCTTTCCTGGTCTCCCTGTTCCGCTCCGCGCTCGAGCCTGGCGGAGATCACTAGGGCCGGCGGCCTGGACCGGGATTTCCGCCGGCCGGCCTCTCGCCCTTTGACAAGCGCGCCGACTTCGACCATACCGGACGCCAATGACCGTCCGCGCATCGAACGCGGGCGGTTTTGCGTTTTCTACGGGCTTGCTTCTGCAATTCGCTCGCATCTGCAAGGATCAGGGTCATGTCGGATCAGGGCAACGGGATCGTCGCGCGTCTCGCCTTCTGGGGGATTCCGCTGGCATTTGGGGTGATGGGGCTCAAGCTCGTCGCCTGGTGGGTGACGGGCTCGGTCGCGCTTCTCTCCGACGGGCTGGAATCGACCGTCAACGTGGTCGCCGCCTTCATCGCCTACTTCGTCATCCGCTATGCGCAGAAGCCGGCCGACGATGACCATCCCTATGGTCACCACAAGGCCGAGTATCTTTCGGCGGTTCTCGAGGGTGTCCTGATCGTCGTGGCGGCGCTCCTCATCATCCGCGAGGCGGTCGATGCGCTTCTCGATCCGCAGCTGCTCGACGCGCCGGTGCTCGGTCTTGCGATCAACGGGGCGGCCGGCCTCATCAACTTCATCTGGGCGCGCACGCTGATCCGCATCGGCCGGACGCACCGTTCGCCCGCCCTGTCGGCCGACGGCCAGCATATCATGTCCGACGTGGTGACATCGGCCGGCGTCTTTCTCGGCCTCGTTCTCGTCGTCGTCACCGGCTACGCGATCCTCGACCCGCTGCTCGCCATTCTCGTTGCGATCAACATCATCTATCAGGGCTGGAAGGTTATCTCGCACTCTGTGGCCGGCCTCATGGACAAGGCCGTCGAGCCGGATGAGGAGGCGGCGATCAAGACGGCGATTGCCGAAAACTCGGCCGGCTCGCTCGGCGTCCATTATCTGCGCACCCGCCGCGGCGGCGCCGTCACCTTCGTCGCCTTCGACCTGGTCGTGCCCGGCGACATGAAGGTGAGCGAGGCACACAAAATCTGTGACCGGCTCGAGGCAGCGGTGAAGGCCGTGCTGCCGGGCGGGCGCGTGACCATTCATGTCGAGCCCGAAAGCGAACTTGCCCATGGCGTCCGCGTCGGCGTCGGCGCACGGCCGCCTGCCGCCTGAGCGGGTCGAGGCCCTTCTCGCCACCCTGTCTTTCGATCGGCGCACCGCGCCTGGGGTCCGCGGGGAGGCCGAACTCTGCGCGGCGTCCGCATGATCGAAATGCAGCCGGCACCATGGCAACGGGCGCCTGTTTAACCGATCGGAAACCTTGATGCGAAGCGGGGCATTAAGGCGCTTATGTCAATATGTGAGCACATGAACAGAGGCTCACATGTTATGGCGTTTCCTGGCTTCCGGCGAGCGGCCGATGTTTCCATCCTCAAGGTGATCGTGTTCGCCGTTCTGGGGCTCGTGTTCCTGGCTACGGGCACGTTTGCCTTTCTCGTCTGGTCGATGTGGAAGATCGACACGGTTTCCACCGCAAGACAGACCGAACTGGCAAGCCATGTCATTGGCCGCTTCCGGTATCAGATCGCCCATGACCAGGAGAGCGTGACCGTCTGGGACGACGCCGTCGAGAACGTGCAGAAGCACGAGGCCGACGGCGCCCTCGACTGGATCGACCTCAATCTTGGCAGCTGGATGAGCAGCTATTTCGGCCATGACGCGGCCTATATCGTCGATGCCGAGGACAAGGCGATCTATGCCTCGCTCTTGGGGGAAAGGCGCGATTCCGCGGCTTATGATGCCATCGCTCCGGTCATCGCGCCGATGCTGAAACAACTGCGCTCCGAGCTGAAGAGCGGCGAGACGGCGGGGACCGAGGCAGGCGTCAGCACCCGCGGAGAAACCGACTTCCGTTTTGTCAACGGCCGGCCGGCCGTCGTCAGCCTCAAGCCGATCGTCAGCGACAGCGGCGAGATCGCCCAGGTGCCGGGTCGGGAGTATGTGCATATTGCTGTGCGCTATCTCGACGGTCGCTTTCTGCAGGAGCTCGAAGGCAAGTACGACTTCGACAACATGCACTTCTCGCTGTCGTCGGGATCCGAGATGTGGCAGGTCGGCCTGCCTTTGACCACGAAATACGGGGAAATCGTCGGCTATGTCGTCTGGGAACCCTATCGGCCGGGGCTTGCCTTCCTGCAGTCCATCACCCCTGTTCTGGTTGTTGTCCTGTTCACGCTGGTGGTCGTGGTCGCCATCTTCATCGGTATGCTCTATCGGCGCGCCATGGCCAATCGCGAGCAGGAAAACCGTATCCGCTATCTCGCCAGCCACGATTCGCTCACCGGGCTGCTGAACCGGGCCTCCTTCGAGGCGCGGCTGGATGCGGTGCTTGCTGATGCCGGCGACAAGCCGCGACAGGTGGCCATTCTTTATCTCGATCTCGATCGCTTCAAGCCGATCAACGACACGCTCGGCCATCCGGCCGGCGATTTCGTCATTCGCGAAGTCGGAGCACGCATTGGCGCGCTGCTGCCGTCCGGTTCCTCCCTGTGCCGCGTCGGCGGCGATGAGTTCAACGTGCTTATACCCTATGAAGACGTCGAGGCGATCGAGGCGCTGTGCACGGCCATCGTCAAGCAGGTGGGCGAGCCGATCGACATCGAGGGCCAGAACGTGTTCGTTGGCATCTCAATCGGTGTGGCGCTTTCGCCGCAGCATGGAACGGAGCGCACGGAACTGACGCGCAAGGCGGATGTCGCGCTCTACAGTGCCAAGGCCAGCGGCCGGGGCTGCTTCTCTATCTTCGGTCAGCATATGGATGCATTGGTGCGCGAGCGGGCCGAGATCGAGCGCGACCTGCGCCAGGCGCTTTCCGACCGGAGCCAGTTCCAGGTGCTCTATCAGCCGAAATATTTCGCTGCCACCGGCAAGGTCGGCAGTGTCGAGGCGCTGGTGCGCTGGCAGCATCCGACGCGCGGCCTGATCTCGCCCATCTATTTCGTTCCGATCGCCGAAGAGTGCGGCCTGATACGCGAACTGGGTCATCTGGTTCTGACAGAGGCATGCCAGGCCGCCGCCGCATGGCCGATCGACACGGTCGCCGTCAACGTCTCGGCGGTGCAATTGCGCGATCCGGGTTTTGCGATGCAGGTGATGGCTATTCTCGCGGCCACCGGGCTGGCCCCGACCAAGCTCGAGCTGGAAGTGACCGAGACCGCCTGGATGGACAGCACCGATCATTGCTCGACCAATATCCGCGCCCTGCGGGCCGCCGGGATCCATATCGCGCTGGACGATTTCGGCACCGGTTTCTCGACCTTCGGCCGGCTGCATGAAACGGAGGTCGATCACATCAAGATCGACAAGATGTTCGTCGACGGGCTGGGCAAGGATCGCGGCGACGAGGCGATCGTGCAGGCGATCGTCGAGCTGGCGCGGGCCAAGGGACTGAAGACCACGGCCGAGGGGGTCGAAACCCGCGAACAGAACGACTTCCTGACGCGGATCGGCTGTGACGAGCTCCAGGGTTTCCTGTTTGCCCAGCCGATGAGCCGGGACGATCTGGGACAACTCCTGTCAGGGCCGCCGCGATCGGCGGGGCGTCTTTCGATCGCCTGACGTTTTGCGAACTCCCGGCCGCGCAGGCAAACGAAAACGGCGGGCCGAAGGCCCGCCGCGAAAGCTTTTCCGGAACGGTGTCTTCGCTCAGCCGAGAACGAGGGCCGCGCCGCCGATGGCGGTCAGTGCGCCGAGCACCCGCGTGACCACCGGGCCCATGCGGCCAAGCGCGATGCCGAGGCCGACGCCTGCGGCGTGGAGCGCGGCGGTTGCAACCAGGAAGCCGAGGCCGAACTGAAGGGCACCGGCAGCGCCGAGCTCACCACCGTGGGCGTGGCCGTGGAAGAGGGCGAACAGGCCGACAACCGCGGCGGAGGCGGCGATCGGCAGGCGCACGGCGGTGGCAACGAGGAGGCCTAGGCCGATGACCGAGGCGAGAATGGCCGGCTCGACGAAGGGGATCTCAATACCCGAGACTGCCAGGGCAAAGCCGAGGGCCATGGTGCCGACGAAGGCGGCCGGGACGGCAAACAGCGCCCGCCCGCCGATTTGCGACGCCCACAGGCCGACGGCGACCATGGCCAGAATATGGTCCGCACCCGACAGCGGGTGGGAAAGGCCGGCCATCAGCGAGCCGTGCTCTGCCGGATCGAGATGAGCAAAGGCGGGAGCGGTCGCAGCGGCGAGAAAGGCTGCGGTCATCGAAAGGCGTTTAAACATTGTTGTCCCTCTTTTTGGTCGACACGGCGCCTGGAAATCAGTCGCGCCGGCCTTCGGCTATATCGCACTGCGAAGACTATCGTAAGCGATTTGTCCCTGTCTACGCCAAAGCCGGTTGCCGAGGGTGTTCCCGGAGCGCCGTTCCTTCCGCCATTCGCGCGGCTCAGATGGGGCCTGCGAACGGAAAAGCCCTCCGCGTTCGCACGCGAAGGGCCGCTTGAGTGCGATCCTGTCGTCTTACTTCTGCGGATGCGCGTTCAGCACTTCGGCGCAACGCGAGAAGCTCAGGCCCTCGCCATCGGTGTCGTTGCTGGCGCGAATGGCGATGATGCGGTCGGAGGGGTCAGCCGTGATCTGCAGTTCGCAGAACAGTTCCTCGTAGCGGGGCGGCGAGACCATCTGCGGCTGCGGGGCAAAGCCGCCGCCGATCGTCGTCGTCTTGGTGACGGTGACGCCGGGTTTGGCTTCGCGCGTGACGGTGCGGGTGGTGGTCTGCACCGGCTCCGGCGTCGAGTACTGCGCCGGGATGTAGCGGGTCTTGTCGCCGCCACGCCAGGTGTAGATGATGTTGCCGCTGCCCATCGGGAATTCCGAGATCGGCGGGCCGTACTGGGTGAAGAAGAGCTCGGCCGGCTGGCCGATCCAGCGCGACTGGATGACGCTGTTGGCCTCCTCGGTGGTGGTGCAGCCGGAAAGCATGGCGCCGGCAAGGACCGCAAAGGCGGCAAAACGCATCTTCATCTCTGATCTCCCCTCAACAATCGACAGCCGGCCCAGGCGCCTCCCCCTTGCAGGACAGGCGCGCGCGCCGGTGAGAAAAATGGCATGGGCGCCCCGTGACCCAAAGGCTTGCCCGATCGCACACCAGTTAAGAGGGCGTTAATCCCGCACACAAGAGCATTGCCGGCATTGACCCAAATTTGGCCCGGTTTTCCCCGGTCTCCATTGCAGGACGGCTGGGGATTGCGGATTTGAGCTTGTCCGCCGTCCGGTCCGCACCATATTTCGCAGGAGGTAAAGGACGTCCGGGCAGCGGGCGACAGGCGGGAGCAGGGCCGTGTTTGCATTCGACAACAGTTATCAGCGGCTACCGGAGCGGTTCTACCGTCAAGCAAGCCCGGCCGCCGCACGGGCGCCGAAGCTCATCCGCTTCAACGCGGCGCTCGCCGCGGAGCTCAATCTCAATTTTTCCGGGGCGACGGATGAGGCTCTGGCGGCCGTCTTTTCCGGCAATCATCTGCCCGAAGGGGCGGCGACCATCGCCATGGCCTATGCCGGCCACCAGTTCGGCAATTTTGTGCCGCAGCTCGGCGACGGGCGGGCGATCCTGATGGGCGAAGTCGTCGACCGGAACGGCCAGCGCCGCGACATTCAGCTGAAGGGGGCGGGCGTCACCGCCTTTTCGCGCAATGGCGACGGGCG
>DAIMJJ010000028.1:24607-26582 GCA_036722275.1 Rhizobium sp.
AGGCAGGACTGCTGAGGAGCGAATTTGCCGATCCGATCGGGTTCGACGACTGGCTCGTTCGCTGGCGGTTGCGGACAGAGGGCGATTCGCTCACGCCGGAGGAGCGGCAGGCGGCGATGGAGGCGGTCAATCCGGCCGTCATTCCGCGCAATCATCGGATCGAGGCGGTGATCGCGGCCGGGCTGGACGGCGATTTTGCGCCCTTCGAAGCGTTGCATGCCGCTCTTCAGGCGCCGTATGTCGAGATCCCGGCATTTGCCGCCTATCAGGAAAAGCCGGCGGTGGCCGAGCGGGTCGAACGGACCTTCTGCGGCACCTGATCTGCTGGTCTTGACCCTCGTCGATCCGGAACAAACGGACCGGTCGGCGATTGTCTCCGGCAACCCACGCGCCGGAGGCCGAACATGACCAGCCTGACTTTGCCCGAACTGTCGAAGAAGATGCAGAAGATCGACTTCTGCATGCTTTCCACGCTTGCATCGACGGGCGCGATCGCGACCCGACCCATGAGCAATAATGGCGAGGTCGATTATGACGGCGACACCTGGCTGTTCTCCTATCGGGAGACGCGCAAGGTCGCCGAGATCCTGGCCGATCCGCGGGTGTCGCTGACCTTTACCGCGACGCCGAGCCTGCTTGGCAAGCCTGGCATCTTCATCGCGCTCGAAGGACAGGCGGCGGTGATCGACGATAAGGCCGCCTTCGAGGCGCATTGGCACGAAAGCCTCGACCGCTGGTTTCCTCAAGGTATGGAGACGCCCGGCCTCGTGCTGATCAGGGTCCATGCGGATCTCGCGCATTACTGGGACGGTGAAGACGCCGGCACGCTTCGCCTCTGAGGCGGGGAGCTGGTTCGGCTTCAGGGTCGGCGGCGGGCGCCTTTATGTCGCAAAACCGTCGGCCTCAGGGCCGAGCACCTGCAGTGACGGGTCGTGCAGCATTTCGTCCATGTCGCATTGAGAATGTGGTGACGCGTCCGGCCGCCCTAAAATCTCTGCCAAACACCCCAACAGGATTTTGGCTATGGCAGAGTTTCCGCAAAAGGCAAAGGTCGTCATCATCGGGCTCGGAGGGATTGTCGGCGCCTCGATCGCCCACCATCTGATCGAGCGCGGCTGGGACGACATCGTCGGCATCGACAAGTCGGGCATTCCGACCGACATCGGCTCGACGGCCCATGCCTCCGACTTCTGCTACACAACCAGCCATGACTATCTCTCGGTCTGGACGACGCAGTACTCGATCGATTTCTACGAGAAGATGGGCCACTATGCCCGCATCGGCGGTCTCGAAGTCGCTCGCACCGGCGACGACAAGTGGATGGAAGAGATCAAGCGCAAGCTGACCTCCGCCCGTGCCTTCGGCACCCGCGCGCATTACGTTTCTCCGGAGGAAATCAAGAAGCTCTTCCCGCTGATCGAGGAAGACCAGGTTCAGGGCGGCCTGTTCGACCCGGATGCCGGTCTCGTCATCCCGCGGTCCCAGACGGTGGCCGGCAAGCTCGTCGACGCCGCCGAAAAGTCCGGCAAGCTCCAGATGTTCGGCAACACGCCGGCCCAGTCACTGATCGTCGAAGGCGGCCGCATCAAGGGTGTCGTTACCCATCGCGGCACGATCATGGCCGATCACGTCATCGTCTGCGCCGGCCTCTGGGGCCGCCTGATCGCCGAAATGGTCGGCGAGGACCTGCCGGTCATGCCGGTCGACCATCCGCTGACCTTCTTCGGTCCGTTCAACGAGTTCGAAGGCACGGGCAAGGAAATCGGCTATCCGCTGCTGCGCGACCAGGGCAATTCGGCCTATATGCGCGACACCGGCGACCCGAAGACCACCGAGGGCGGCCAGATCGAGTGGGGCTATTACGAGACCGAAAACCCGCGCATGTGCCATCCGCGCGATCTCCTGGAAAAGCACGAGGCACGGCTCTCGCCGTCGCAGCGCGACCTTGAGATGGAACAGATCCTCGAGCCGCTCG
>DAIMJJ010000029.1:0-26370 GCA_036722275.1 Rhizobium sp.
ATAGAGTCCGCCATGCTTGATGTTGCCGGCCAGCTGGATTGGAATGGTGCCGTGCGAACGGCCGACCCCATAGTCGCGATAGAAGGCGGCACCGCGGTCGAGAATGACCGGCACCGAGGCCAGAGAGATGACGTTGTTGACCACCGTCGGTCGGCCGAACAAGCCCTGAAGCGCCGGTAGCGGCGGTTTGGCCCGCACAACACCACGCTTGCCCTCCAGCGAATTGAGCAAGGACGTCTCCTCGCCGCAGACATAGGCGCCGGCGCCCATGCGAACCTCGATGTCGAACGCGTGTGGCGAACCCATGACCGATGGCCCGAGGATCCCGGCAGCACGGGCGATGTCGATCGCGGCGCGCATGGTCTTGATGGCATTCGGATATTCGGACCGGGTGTAGACATAGCCCTTGGTGGCGCCGGTCGCGATGCCGGCAATCGTCATGCCCTCGATCAACACGAAGGGGTCACCCTCCATGATCATCCGGTCGGAGAAGGTGCCGCTGTCACCCTCGTCGGCATTGCAGATGATGTACTTGCGGTCCCCGGCCGCATCGGCAACCGTCTTCCACTTGATGCCTGTCGGGAAACCCGCGCCGCCACGACCGCGAAGGCCACTTCCCGTGACCGTGCGGACGATCTCCGCCGGCCCCATCGCCACCGCCTTTTCCAGACCCTTCAGCCCCTCATAATGGCGGTAGTCGGCCAGCGACAGCGGGTCGGTCACGCCACAGCGCGAAAAGGTGAGCCGGGTCTGCCGGGCAAGATAGGGAATGTCACGAGTCGGCCCATGACAGAGCCGATGCGCGCCCCCATTCAGGAAATCAGCCTCGAACAGGCCCGCCACGTCGGCGACGGTCACCGGTCCATAGGCGACACGGCCATGGCCAGTGCGAACCTCGATGAGCGGCTCCAGCCAGAGCAGCCCGCGCGAGCCGTTGCGGACGATGGTGATCTCGATGCCCCGCAGCGAGGCCTCGCGCTCGATCGCCACGGCGACCTTGTCGGCACCAACGGCGCGTGCGGCAGCATCACCGGGAATGAAGATGGTCGTGCTCATCGGCGCGCCTCCGCGACAAGGGCCTCGAGCCCGTCGGCATCCAGCCGACCATGCAGTTCCTCATCCAGCATCGCCGCCGGCGCACAGGCGCACAGACCGAGACAGTAGACCGGCTCCAGGGTCACGGCGCCATCGGGTGTGGTCTCGTGAAAGTCGATGCCCAAAAGCGCGCGCAGACGCTCGGCCAGCTCTTCGCTGCCCCGCGACTGACAGGCCTCGGCGCGACAGAGCTTCAGGACATGGCGGCCGGACGGATGAGCGCGGAAATCGTGATAGAAGCTGACGACGCCATGCACCTCGGCCCGCGACAGGTTGAGCGCTTCGGCAATCACCGGCTTCACTTCGTCGGGCACATGACCGAAAGCCTCCTGCACGGAATGCAGAATGGGCAAGAGAGGACCTTCGAGATCCTTCAGCTCGGCGACGATTGCCTGCGTGCGAGAAACGAGATCATCCGCGGACGATCGGATATTCATGGTCAGCCCTCCCAAACCGACACGAACCTGCCAGGCGCTGACGCAGAAAGAGCGATGTCCATGCCGGTGTCACAACACCGATACGCCGACAGCGCGCTTTCGCGCTCAAAGCCTTGACGTTGAAGCAGCATGACCGTCGCACCGGGGGCGGGTCAATAAAGCAGTCCCGTGCTGCGATAGAAAACTTCTATTGAAACGCTTCAAGGACTGCGAGCCGGCGCGCCTCATGCAGCAGCGCCGACACGAGTGGCGTGAACGGTTCGCGATACTGGGCGACCAGCCCGACCGAATGCGCCGCCAGCGGTTCGACGATCGGGATCATCCGGATTTCGGCCGAAAAACCGAAGGATTCGGCGACATTGCGGGGCATGATCGAGGCCCAGCGACCGGTGCGGATATGCGAGAACAGCACGATCATGGAGTTCGATTCAAGCGTCGGCTTCACCGAGACGCCGGCCTCCGCCATGTGCTGATTGATGATGCGGCGGTTCTGCATATCGGCGGTCAATAGACAAAGCCGAAGATCGGCCACCTCCCGCCAGGTGACCTGTTGACGGTCGCTGAGCGGTGTGCCGGCGGCGGCGATGAGGTGGTAACGCTCGGCATAAAGCGGAACGGATGTGACGCGGCCCAGCGGCTCGTTGTCGAGATAGGTGATTCCAGCGTCGATCTCGAGATTCTCCAGCAGGCTGAGCACCTGAAGCGAGGTGCGCGAGGAGACTGAGAAGGTCACGTCCGGATGCTTCTCCTGGAAGGATGCGGTGATGCGCGGCACCATCGAGAGTGCGGTGGGAATGACGGCGATGCGGATATGGCCGGCAAGACCTCGCC
Organism: Rhizobium sp.; assembly: GCA_036722275.1. Taxonomy (GTDB): domain Bacteria; phylum Pseudomonadota; class Alphaproteobacteria; order Rhizobiales; family Rhizobiaceae; genus Allorhizobium. Next base: position 2,364 of record DAIMJJ010000029.1, read on the forward strand.
TGGCCGCCCGCATCTCCTCGCGCATGGTGCGGGTGTCTCCGACGATGCGACGCGCCCATTCCAGCACCCGCTGGCCCTCAGGCGTGAGCCCCTGATATCGCGAGCCGCGGTTGACCAGCATTACGCCCAGATGATCCTCGAGCTGGCGGATCGCCGCCGAGAGCGTCGGCTGCGTGATCCCGCACTCCTCCGCCGCCCGGCCAAAATGCTCGGCCCGGGCAAGGGCAATGAAGAATTCAAGCTTGTCGATCATGGGCGCTCCTCGAGCCCGACACTAAGCATGTCGGACGCCCGGCGCAAACCGATCGACGCTGATTGCACCGAGGGCTCCGACCAAAGGCGGGCGCTTCGACGTTGATGGCGCCTTCAATCCTCTTCGGGCGACCGATCGGCGCCTATGCCTGCCTTGGAACCGCAATACATGTCGTAAAGCACGGACACGAGGTCGGTCAGACCGGGATCGGCAATGCTGTAATAGATCAGGCGTCCGTCCCGGCGGGTAGAGACGATGCGCTCCATGCGAAGCCTGGCCAGCTGCTGCGAGACGACAGCCTGCTGCAGACCGAGAATCGTCTCGATCTCCCCAACCGTCTTCTCTCCCTGGCTGAGAATGCACAGGATCAAAAGCCGTGTTTCGTGCGACAGGGCTTTGAGAAGCGTGCTGGCGGCACGGGCCTTCGACATGAAGCCCTCCAGTTGCTCCTTCTCCATCCCGCTGCTGATGTGCGGCACATTCATGAAACCATCCAAACCTGCGACAGATATTCGAAGAGCCTTATACGGCAATGCGATTGCGGCGAAAATGCCTCAGTGGCGAAATACCGCGCACTTGGGCTTCGTCCAGTCGGCAGAGCTTGGGCGTCAATTGATTTCCAGCGGGGCGTCAACCGAGGTTGACCGACTCGACCCGTTCTTTGAGCAATGCCGCGCTTCGCCGAAGTGCTGCGGCCTCCGCCTCGTCCAGGTCGGGAAAGAGATCGGCGACCACGCCTTGCGCGCCGATGATGCGTGGGACCGACAGCGCGACATCCTCGACACCTTCCACGCGCGGCGTCACGATCGACACCGACAAGACATCCCGCTGGTCCTGCGCGATTGCCTTGACGATACGGGCGAGACCGGCACCGATGCCATAATAGGTCGAGCCCTTGCCCGCGATAATCTTATAGGCCGCATTGCGCACGCCATTGTCGATCGATTGTCGAACCTCGTCTGTGATCGGCTTTCCCACCTGCTCGGCGAACGACTGCAGGGCAACCGAGCCGGCGCGCGCGTTCGACCAGGCCAGAACCTCGCTGTCGCCATGCTCGCCGAGCACATAGGCATGCACCGACTGCGGAGCGATGCCGAGATGGCGGCCGACAAGGCTGCGGAACCGTGCGGTGTCGAGAATGGTGCCGGATCCGATCACCTTCCGGGGCGGAAGGCCGGACAGGCGGGTCGCGATCTGCGTCATGATGTCGACCGGGTTGGAGGCAATGAGCAGGATCGCGTCAGGCGTGGCGCGCAGCACATCGCCAACGACGTCGCGAAACACCGCAGCATTGCGCTCCAGAAGCTCGAGCCGGCTCTCGCCGGGTTTCTGGCTGACCCCTGCTGCAATGATCACCACGCGGGCGCCCGCGAGCGCCGCATAGTCGCCGGCGACGACGGTGGTTGCCGAAACGAAGGGCACGGCGTGCGAGATGTCCTCGGCCTGGGCGACGGCCAGCGCCTCATTCTTGTCGACGAGCACAATATCGCTGACGACACCCAGCAGAGCGAGGGCATAACCCGCCGAACTGCCGACCATGCCGGCCCCCACGATCCCAACCTTCATGGCTTACCCTCCGTTTGCGCCTCGGCCGACTAGAGACCATGAACCTTTCAATTGTGTGGCAGCACGTCAAGCCGCATGCGCGATCCCCGTCAGACGGAGCTGGCTGGCACGGAACCCGGACCTTTGCAAAGTTGCCGGCGGGCACAAAAAAAGCGGCCCTGAAGGCCGCTCCTTGTTCGAATGCCATGCCCAATCAGGCCGGGATCAGCACGCCGTTGAGATGCGTAAGCTCGGCCAGATACTGCTCAAGGCGGGTCCGATGCTCGTGCCCTTCGACGGCGTTCAGCTCGGCGCGGGCAGCCTCGATCCGCTTGGTCAGCGTTTCGCGGTTGAGATCGGTGAGGGCGACGGCCGATTCGGCCAGCAGCGTGCAGCCGGTCGGGACGATATCGGCAAAGCCGCCGAACACGACGTATTTGGTGACCTGACCATTGGCGGCCTTCACGGACACCACACCCGGCTTGACGGTCGTCATCGTCGGCGCGTGATTGGCCATGACGGTCATTTCGCCTTCGGTTGCCGGGATGACAACTTCGCTGACCTTTTCGGAAAGCAACAGGCGCTCGGGCGAAACGAGTTCAAAATTGAAATTGTCGGCCATGGTTGTTCACTTCTTCCATAGAGGCAGGAACGGCGCGCGCCTTTGGGCGCGCGCCAGGTCCGTTATCAGGCAGCTTCAGCGGCCAGCTTCTTTGCCTTTTCGATGGCTTCTTCCATCGAGCCGACCATGTAGAAGGCAGCTTCCGGCAGGTGGTCGTACTCGCCGTTGACGAGGCCCTTGAAGCCCTTGATCGTGTCTTCGAGAGCAACCAGCTTGCCCGGCGAACCGGTGAAGACTTCGGCGACGAAGAACGGCTGCGACAGGAAGCGCTCGATCTTGCGGGCGCGAGCAACCGTCAGACGGTCGTCTTCAGACAGTTCGTCCATGCCGAGGATGGCGATGATGTCCTGCAGAGCCTTGTAGCGCTGCAGCGTCGACTGAACCTTACGAGCCACTTCGTAGTGCTCTTCGCCGACGATCATCGGGTCAAGCATACGCGAGGTGGAGTCGAGCGGGTCAACGGCCGGGTAGATACCCTTTTCGGCGATCGAGCGCGACAGAACGGTCGTCGCGTCCAGGTGGGCGAACGAGGTTGCCGGTGCCGGGTCGGTCAAGTCGTCGGCGGGAACGTAAATGGCCTGAACCGAGGTGATCGAGCCCTTGGTGGTGGTGGTGATGCGTTCCTGCATCTGACCCATGTCGGTGGCGAGCGTCGGCTGATAGCCAACGGCCGACGGGATACGGCCGAGCAGAGCCGACACTTCCGAACCCGCCTGGGTGAAGCGGAAGATGTTGTCGACGAAGAAGAGAACGTCCTGACCTTCGTCACGGAACTGTTCGGCAATCGTCAGACCGGTCAGAGCAACGCGAGCGCGGGCGCCCGGCGGTTCGTTCATCTGGCCGTAAACGAGCGCAGCCTTCGAGCCTTCGCCGCCGCCATGCTTGTTAACGCCCGACTCGATCATTTCGTGATAGAGGTCGTTGCCTTCGCGGGTACGCTCGCCAACACCGGCGAATACCGAGTAACCACCGTGGGCCTTGGCGACGTTGTTGATGAGTTCCATGATGAGAACGGTCTTGCCGACGCCTGCGCCGCCGAACAGGCCGATCTTGCCGCCCTTGGCGTAAGGTGCGAGCAGGTCGACGACCTTGATGCCGGTGACGAGGATCTGGGCTTCGGTCGACTGCTCGACATAGGCCGGTGCATCCTGGTGAATGGCGCGCTTGCCGGCGGTCTCGATCGGACCGGCTTCGTCAACCGGCTCACCGATGACGTTCATGATACGGCCGAGGGTTTCCTTGCCGACCGGAACCGAGATCGGAGCGCCCGTGTCGGCGACCGGCTGGCCACGAACCAGACCTTCGGTCGAGTCCATGGCGATCGTGCGAACCTGGTTTTCGCCGAGGTGCTGGGCCACTTCGAGAACGAGGCGGTTGCCGCCGTTATCGGTTTCCAGCGCGTTCAGGATCGGGGGCAGTTCGCCTTCGAACGCCACGTCGACGACAGCGCCGATGACCTGCGTCACCTTGCCGAGAGCGCCGGTTGCGACCGCGGTCGCCTTAGATTTCGGGGTAGCTGCCTTAGCCATGTATCTTACCCTCTTTCCTTAACCTCAGAGCGCTTCCGCGCCCGAAATGATTTCAATGAGTTCCTTGGTGATCTGGGCCTGGCGCTGACGGTTGTACGAGAGCGTAAGCTTGTTGATCATCTCACCAGCATTGCGCGTCGCATTGTCCATCGCGCTCATCTTGGCGCCCATTTCACCGGCGACGTTTTCGAGCAGGGCCCGGAAGATCTGCACAGAGATGTTGCGCGGGATGAGATCCTCAAGGATCGCGCCGGCATCGGGCTCATATTCGTAGACTGCGGCCGGGCCGGCTGCAGCAGCAGCGGCCGGAGCGGCAGCCGGGATCAGTTGCTGTGCGGTCGGCACCTGGCTGATAACGGACTTGAACTCCGAGTAGAACAAGGTGGCGACATCGAATTCGCCCTTGTTGAACATCGAGATCACCTTGCGGCCGATGGCGTCGGCATTCTCGAAGCCCACGCGCTTGACTTCGCGAAGGTCGGTGCGTTCGACGATGTTGGCGCCGAACTCGCGACGAAGGCTGTCATACCCCTTCTTGCCGACGCAGAAGATCTTGACCGTCTTGCCGGCAGCCAGCAGCTTGCGCGCGTGATCGCGCGCAAAGCGGGCGATCTGCGAGTTGAAACCGCCGCAAAGGCCACGCTCGGCGGTGCAGACGATGAGCAGATGCACATTGTCCTGACCGGTCCCGGTCATCAGCCGGGGTGCACTATCGTCGCTGCCGACCGCCTGAGCGATATTGGCAAGGACGGCACCCATGCGCTGCGAATAGGGACGAGCAGCCTCGGCCGCCTCCTGCGCACGACGCAGCTTCGCCGCGGCGACCATTTTCATCGCCTTGGTGATTTTCTGCGTCGCCTTGACGGAGGCGATCCGGTTTTTCAGATCCTTAAGTGAAGGCATCCGTTATCCGTCCTTGGCTTGAGCCTCGATTACGCGAAAGACTTGGCGAACTGATCCAGAGCAGCCTTGAGCTTGCCCTTGGTATCGTCGCTGATGGCCTTTTCGGTGCGGATGGCGTCGAGAATGACCTTGCCTTCCGAGCGGAGGTAGGAGAGCAGACCCTGTTCGAACTTGCCAACCTGGTTGACGGCGATCTTGTCGAGGTAACCGTTGACGCCGGCGAAGATCACGGCAACCTGCTCTTCCGTCTTCAGCGGCGAGAACTGCGGCTGCTTCAGGAGTTCGGTCAGGCGTGCACCGCGGTTCAGCAGGCGCTGGGTCGATGCATCGAGGTCGGAGCCGAACTGGGCGAAGGCGGCCATTTCGCGATACTGGGCAAGTTCGCCCTTGATCGAGCCGGCAACCTGCTTCATCGCCTTGATCTGAGCCGACGAACCGACGCGCGAAACCGACAGACCGACGTTAACGGCCGGACGGATACCCTGATAGAACAGGTCGGTTTCGAGGAAGATCTGGCCGTCGGTGATCGAGATCACGTTGGTCGGGATGAAGGCCGAAACGTCGTTACCCTGGGTTTCGATGACCGGCAGAGCGGTCAGCGAGCCGGCGCCGCGCTCGTCGGAGAGCTTTGCAGCGCGCTCAAGCAGACGGGAGTGCAGGTAGAAGACGTCGCCAGGATAAGCTTCGCGGCCCGGCGGACGGCGCAGCAGCAGCGACATCTGACGGTAGGCAACGGCCTGCTTGGAAAGGTCGTCATAGCCGATGAGAGCGTGCTGGCCGTTGTCGCGGAAGAATTCGCCCATGGCGCAGCCGGCGAACGGAGCGAGGTACTGCATCGGAGCCGGATCGGAAGCCGTTGCAGCAACGATGATCGAGTACTTCAGAGCGCCGCGCTCTTCCAGAACCTTGACGAACTGGGCAACGGTCGAACGCTTCTGGCCGATAGCGACGTAGACGCAGAACAGCTTGTCGCCGTCCGGACCATTGTCGTGAATGGCCTTCTGGTTCAGGATCGTGTCGAGAATGATGGCGGTCTTGCCGGTCTGACGGTCGCCGATGACCAGCTCGCGCTGGCCGCGGCCGACCGGGATCAGGGCGTCGATGGCCTTGAGGCCGGTCGACATCGGCTCGTGAACCGACTTACGCGGAATGATGCCGGGAGCCTTGACGTCGACGCGCGAACGGCGGGTCGCATTGATCGGGCCCTTGCCGTCGATCGGGTTGCCGAGCGCGTCGACGACGCGGCCGAGCAGTTCCGGACCAACCGGAACGTCAACGATGGCGCCGGTCCGCTTGACGGTGTCGCCTTCCTTGATGTCACGGTCCGAACCGAAAATAACGACACCGACGTTGTCGGCTTCGAGGTTCAGCGCCATACCACGGATGCCGCCCGGGAATTCAACCATTTCGCCGGCCTGGACATTGTCGAGACCGTAGACGCGGGCAATACCGTCACCGACGGAAAGCACCTGGCCGACTTCGGAAACTTCCGCTTCCTTGCCGAAGTTTTTGATTTGATCTTTCAGAATTGCGGAAATTTCCGCGGCGCGGATATCCATCAGCCAACCTCTTTCAGTGCAAGCTTAAGGGTGGAAAGTTTGGTGCGAAGAGACGTGTCGATCTGGCGCGAGCCGACCTTGACGATCAGACCACCGAGAATGGAGGGATCGATCGCCACAGCGATCGAGACATCCTTGCCGGTGACGCTCTTCAGCGCCGCCTTCAATTCATTTTCCTGCTCGGACGTCAACGCGTGCGCCGACGTCACCTCGGCCGTCACTTCACCGCGATGAGCGGCAGCGATCTGGCGGAAAGACGCGATCATGCCGGATACAGCAAACAGACGGCGATTGCCGGCCACGACCTTGAGGAAATTGGTAACGAGATCACCGAAACCGGCCTTCTCGCAAAGGGCAACAACCGCCCGAGTCTGGTCTTCGGCCGTAAAGACCGGAGAGAGGACCAACCGCTTCAGGTCCTCGCTCGATTCGATCATGGCCTGGAAGCGATTGAGATCGCCGCTCACCGCGTCGATCGAGCCGGCTTCGAGCGCAAGCTCGAAAAGCGACGACGCATAGCGTTCGGCCACGCCTGAAATGACTTGGGATGTGTCTGCCACGGGCAAAATATTCCCTGCTTTTGATCCAGGACTTCCGCGACCCGTAAAAGGAAGCGATAACATCCTGAAATCGTTAGGTTTTATTGAAAAACACAGAGGTTACCCGCTTGCGTTTTTCGAATTTCGCGGTCCGTCTAGCATAGGAACTGTGGACTCGCAACACGCGTATTAACGGAATAAGCCTTTAGGACAAGGCCTTGGACGCAAATTTCTGCAATTCTGCGTCAAATTGGTGAGACAGCGTGCTGGCGCTCGATCTTTCCCGTCAGACCACCCCGAGCGCATAGCTGAGCGGCAGCGCCGCCAGAGCGACCTCTACAACCAGAAGTAGGATATTGCGAAGGGTATTTCCCCGATCCGACATGATCGAAAGGATCCGCCCGAAAGAGGCCAGCGCCATGGCCGCGCCAAAGGCGAGATAGAGGGTCGGCTGCGCGAGCATCAGCGTGGTGCCCGAGAAGCCGACAATCAGCCCTCCGGCCGAACGCGCCGCCCCCAGCCCCTCGGGGCGGAGCTCACGCGGCTGCAGTCCGAGAAATCGCAACGTCAGCCCGGGCGCGAACATGATCAGGACGCCGATCAGCGCTGCGGCCGCGGCGGCGCAAAAGGCGAGCTGCTCGCCGAACTCGGTGGGAAAATAGAACTCCATCATCGATCCCTGTCGAATGCGAATAAGACGTGGCGCTTATCGCACAATGCGGCCGCGGGAGATATTGCCGTGGCGGCATTTTCTGCGTCATTCGAATAGGCGCCGCCGGTGTGACGTTAAAGGAAACTCTGCGGATCGACGTCGACCTGCACCTGGATCGATCGGCGCTCCTTGGGCCCATTGGCGAGCATGGCCCGCACGAAACCCTGCATGTCACTGGTGCGCCGGCCATGCACGAGAAGACGGAACCGGTGACGGCCGCGGATCAGCGCGAGCGGCGCCTCGGCCGGCCCGAGAATGGCGATGTCGCGTTCGACCGGAGCAGACTGGCGCAGCTGGCGCGCATGGGTCTCGGCCTCGGCCCGGGTGTCAGCCGAGACGATGATCGAGACGAGGCGCCCGAAGGGCGGAAGCGCCGCACGCTCGCGCTCGGCGATCTCGCGCTCATAGAAGGCCGAGGCATCGCCGGAGACCAGCGCCTGCATCACCGGATGCTGCGGCTGGAAGGTCTGCAACAGGCCGTGGCTCTTGCGTCCGGTGCGGCCGGCGCGTCCCGTGACCTGCGACAGCAGCTGGAAGGTTCGCTCCGCCGCGCGTGGATCGCCATTGGCAAGACCGATATCGGCATCGACGATCCCGACCAGCGTCATCAGCGGGAAGTTATGGCCCTTGGCGACCAACTGCGTGCCGATGACAATATCGGCCTCGCCATTGGCGATCGCCTCGAGCTCCAGCCGGAGCCGCTTGACGCCGCCAAGATCGGAGGAAAGCACCAGCGTGCGCGCGTCGGGAAAATGCTTCTCGACCTCTTCGGCGATGCGCTCCACACCCGGCCCGCAGGCGACGAGATGGTCAAGGGTACCGCATTCTGGGCAAGCCTGCGGCGTCGGCTCGGAATAACCGCACTGGTGGCACTGGATCTGGCCGCGGAAGCGGTGCTCCACCAGCCAGCTCGAACATTGCGGGCACTGAAAGCGGTGGCCGCAGACCCGGCAAAGCGTGAGCGGCGCATAGCCACGACGATTGAGGAAGAGGAGCGCCTGCTCTTTACGCTCGACGGTACGGCCGACGGCGCGCAGTAGAAGCGGCGAGAGAAAGCCGCCCCGCTCCGGCGGGTGAAGGCGCATGTCGATGAGATGCAAGTCCGGCATGGCCGCATCGGCAAAACGTGTCGGCAGGTGGATGCGCCGGTAGCGGCCCGCCTGGCAATTGACCTGGCTCTCGACAGAAGGCGTGGCTGAGACCAGCACGACCGGAAAGCCGGAAATGCGTGCCCGCACCACCGCCATGTCGCGGGCATTGTAGAAGACGCGGTCTTCCTGCTTGAAGGCGGGGTCATGCTCTTCGTCGACGATGATCAGTCCGAGATCCTCGAACGGCAGGAAGAGCGCCGAGCGCGCGCCCGCCACCACGCGGATCTCGCCGGTCGCGGCCTGGCGCCAGACCTTCTCGCGGGTGCGGGTCGCGAGATCGGAATGCCACTCGCCGGGCTTGGCACCGAAACGGTCCTGGAAGCGCTCGAGGAAGTTGGCCGTCAGCGCGATTTCGGGCAGCAGGATCAGGACCTGCTTGCCCTGGCGCAGCGTCTCGGCGATCGCCTCAAAATAGACCTCCGTCTTGCCCGAGCCGGTGACGCCGTCGATGAGGGCGACCGAAAAGCCGCCGTTCCGAATACCGTCGAGGATCTCGTCCGCTGCCTCCTTCTGCGGCCCGGCGAGACGATGCGGCGCGAATTCGGGATCGGGGCGGGCAACGAGCGGCGGCGGCGGCAGGAACACGGTCTCGAACACACCCTGCGTCGCCAGCCCGTCGATCACGCTGGTCGAGACGCCGCTGGCATGGGCCAGACCACTCTTCGTCCAGGAGAGACCGTCGCCGGCGAGATCGAGCACCTTGCGCCTTGCCGGCGTCATGCGCTCGGGCTCGATGCCCGAGAAGCGAAAGCCCTCGACCATCGGTTCGGGGTCAAGCGCCGCCGGCGCGCGAAGCGCCATGCGCGCGACATAGCCAGGAGGCGACAGCGTGTAGGAAGCAACCCAGTCGAGAAAACTGCGCATCGCCTTATCGAGCGGCGGACAGTCGAACACCTTGCTGATCGCGCGCAGCTTCTTCGGATCGACGCTTCCGGCCTCGGGGCCGTCCCACACGACGCCGATCACCTGGCGGGGGCCGAGCGGTACCTGGACGACGGCACCCGGTTCCACCGCGATGCCGTCGGGCACGGCATAGCTATAGGCGACCGGCGCCGGCATCGGCACAAGCACGGGCACGACACGGGAGGTGGGCAGCGGACCGAACAGTCCGGGCGAATCGTCTTTCATGGCCCGTCATACTTGCCCTTGCCTCAGTTGAAAGGAAACCCAAAAGGACGCCGGCAAGAGAAAGGCCCGCAGCGACTGGCTGCGGGCCCTTGGTGTTGATTGTCCGTCCGGCGCAAGACCGGCCAGGTCAGCCGTAGGTCGCGTATCGCGGCCGGGCCGCCGCCATCTCGGTACCCGCCTGCCGCAGCTGGTTAACAGCATGGCTATTGCCGTCCGACAGCTGGAACTGGCGGATGAGTTCACGCAGACGCTGCGATTCCATCGCAAGCGTCGCGCTGGAAGCATTGGCCTCTTCGACCATGGCCGCGTTTTTCTGCGTGACCTGATCCATCTGGTTGACGGCGCTGTTGACCTCGGAGAGCCCGACCGATTGTTCGCGCGCGGAGGTCGCGATCGCATCCATGTGCTGATTGACGGTGACGATATACGACTCGATGGTCTTCAGCGCCTCGCCCGTATCCTTGACCAGCTTCACCCCGCTTTCGACCTCAGCGCTCGAATTGCGGATCAGATCCTTGATCTCCTTTGCCGCATGGGCGGAACGCTGTGCCAGCTCCCGCACCTCCTGGGCGACGACCGCGAACCCCTTGCCGGCCTCGCCTGCCCGCGCGGCCTCGACGCCGGCATTGAGCGCCAGAAGGTTCGTCTGGAAGGCGATTTCGTCGATGACGCCGATGATGTTGGCGATCTGGTTGGAGGACTGCTCGATCCGCTGCATGGCATCGACGGCATTCGCGACCACCTGGCCCGAATGAGCCGCACTGGCATTGGCCTGGACGGCCACGGAGCGTGCCTCTTCCGCGCGGCGCGAGGAATTGGCGACATTGACGGTGATCTGGTCGAGAGCGGCCGCGGTCTCCTCAAGAGAGGCAGCCTGTTGCTCCGTGCGCTTCGAGAGATCATCGGCGCTCTGGCTGATTTCACGGGTGCCCGAGTCGATCGAACGGGAGGCTTCCGCAACCGAGGTCAGCGCATTGCCGAGCTGGGCGACGGCGGCATTGAAATCGCTGCGCAGGCTTTCGAATTCGGCCGCGAACGGTTCCCGCAGCTGGTAGGTCAGATTGCCGGCCGAAAGCTGCTTGAGACCATCGGCAAGGCCTGCGGTCGCATGCGTCATGGCTTCGGTGCGGACGCGCTCGATTTCGGAATTGCGACGACGCTCACGTTCACTTGCTTCCTGGGTCGAGGCGGCCTCCTCCTCCAGCCGGCGATTGGCAATCGCATTATTGCGGAAGATCTCGACGGCCGCGGCCATCGCGCCGATCTCGTCGACGCGTCCAACGCCCGGGATGTCGCATGACGTATCGCCGTCGGCGAGGGTACGCATGCTCGCCGTCATCTGGCGGATCGGCCCGGCAATGCTGCGGGCGACCAGCCACATGGCGGCAACACCACCAAGCGCGATCACCACCGCCACCAGGATCTGCAGCATGCCGTCATTGGCATTGCGCTCGGTCAGGTCCTGATCCAGCCGGGTGGCCTCGGCCATCGCGACATCGCGCGGTACGTCGATCATCACCGCCCATGGGGTCTTGGTGCGGCCGATGACAATCGGCGAGAAGGCCTTGAAGACGTCGCCGTTCGCCTGAACCTCGTCGCGGCCGGCGCGGATGACGTCGAGATACTGCGTCAGATCCTTATTGGCCGCATCGAAGGGCTGACCGATCGTTTCCGGCTTCTCACTGGATGCGACGACGAGACCCATATGGCTGACGATCGAAACGGAAGCCTGGCCACCATAGATCGAGGCCTTCACCTGCTCGGCCAGCTTCTGGACGAAGGCCAGATCGAAGTCGGCACCGGCGACACCTGCGAACTTGCCGTTGACGGTGATCGGAACCGACATCGTGGCAAGGTAGACGCTCTTGCCCTGGACGATATAGGGCAGCGGGTCGAGGATGCTTTCACCCTGGCCCTTCTGCGGACCGATGTACCAGCCGCCCTTCATGACGCCATTCGGATGAAGCTCGGAACTGTCATACTCGACAAGCGGCTGCAGCGCGATCTTGCCAGCGGCGTCGCGGGTCCAGTAAGGCAGGAAGCGACCCGTGGCGTCCGATCCCATGTCGCGACGATTGCGGAAGGTCTCGTCGGCGCCATCAAGGGCATTCGGCTCCCAGGCACTGTAGGTGCCGTTGAAGCGCGGATTGTCCTTGAGGACGTTGAGTAGAATGGCGTTCAGCTGCTCGCGGCGCGTCGAAGGCGGTGTCGCGGCGGCGTCCCCGGCCAGCATCTCGAAGCTGCGCGCCATGACACGGGCGGCGTCGAAGGCACTGTCGAGCGACGAGCGGATAACACCGGCCTGGGTGGACGCAAGCGTCTGGAGGCTCTGTTTGGTCTTGATGTCCGTCAGCTCGGTCACGGCGCCGGCGACGAATGCCCGGTTATTGCTGGCGGCAACGATGCCATAGCCGACCAGACCGGCGGTGGCCGCCAGCACGCACATGCCGGACAGAACTGCAATTTTTAGCTGTATCGACTTGAAGCGCATTCGTTTTTTCCCCTAACCGAGCGCATGGACCGGGGACCTGCGAGAATCGCACTTTGCCCCCTTTGGACGCGTCCAGCTTGGGCGCCGGACTGGTTAACGAAGTCCGCTTGGAAAAGGGCGACGAAGAATTCGCTAATCAAGAATATGCGAAAATTGTCGCAAAAACGCGACGCCGGCGCCGGATCGCCGAGAAATCGGCGATCCGCGGCCCCCCGGAGAGCGGGGAAACCGGCGCCCAGCTCAAGCAAAGGCGCCTGCAACCGGCAATCGCCACGTCCTGCATGACGCGGCTGGCAACCGGCTTCGGATCAGAGGGAAAAGGTGGCATTGCCGTCCGCTGCGAGGGCATGAACGGTATGGCGCTCGAGCGCAGCCGTCACTTCGACGGGGTCGCCGACGAGCTGTGCCGGATCGATGAGGTGGCCGACCGTAAAATCGAAACGATCGCCCTTCTTGTTCAGGAGCTCGTAGAACACCGTCATGTCGCGCAGCTCGGTCGACCACTTGGCGAACCAGTAGAACAGGCCCGAATTCCGGGCAGACATGTTCACTGGCAGGATTGGCAGATTGTATTTGCGCGCAAGGCCGACGGCCGACGTCTTCCACGGCCGTTCGTTGAGCCGGCCGTTCGCCCAGTAGGCGATGCGGCCGGAGGGAAAGAGCACGGTGGCCTTCTCTTCCTTTATGGCGCGGGTGGTCAGTTGCAGGGTCTCGCGCGCCTTGAGCTTGGTCTTGTGCTCCTCACGCCATTCAACCGGAATGATGATCTCGGCAAAGCGCGGATTGACCCGGATCGCATCGCGGTTGGCAAAGAACATCATGTCCGGCCGGCTATGCTTCAGGAGATCGAACACTGCCACGCCGTCGGCAATGCCGGTCGGATGGTTGCTGACCATGATGAAGCCGCCTGTGGCCGGTATGCGTTCGCCGTGGCGCACATTGATGTCGAGCCTGAGGATGCCGCTGAGATAGTCGAAGGCCTGATGACCCGGCATGTTGGCAATGTCGTTGGCGAACTCGATCGCCTTGGCATAGCGCAGCAGGGTGTAGAGGAACGGGCGCATCACCGGCCAGAGCGGATGATGGACGATCTTCTCGCCACGTTCGGCGATCAGCGTATCCACGATATGGCCCGGCTTGCCTTGCGAGACCAGCGCGACCGCCTCGGCGAACTGCCCGAAGGTTGTCATCGAATCACGACGCGCCATCTGGAACTCCGACTTTTTCGATCAGATTCTATTGCAGCCCAATGTGATCGAAGCATGACAGACAGAATGGCCGTTAGCCATTCCCTAACGCTAGGGGTTCATGTTGTCCGACCAGGCAAGAGAAGTAAAGGAAGCGGGCATGGACGAGCTGTTGATCCTCGCGGCCGACGAACTGATGGCCGAACGGGCGGCATGGCTGGCGAGCCTTGGCGAAGAGCGGCGCCTTTCGGACAACACGCTGGAGGCCTATGAACGCGATACCCGGCAGTTCCTCCGATTCCTGACCGGCCATGTCGGCGGTCCGGCAACCATCAAGGACATATCGGCGCTTCGCCCGGCGGACCTGCGCGCCTTCCTCGCCTTCCGCCGCAAGCAAGGCGCCGGCGCCCGCTCGCTCGGCCGCCATCTGGCCGGCCTGCGCTCGTTCCTGAGGCATCTCGAGCGCAAGGGCTTGGTCAATGCTGCCGGCGCCAGCGCCATCCGTTCGCCCAAACAGCCGAAATCCCTGCCCAAGCCCTTGAGCGACCAGCAGGCCCTGGCGGTGGTCAGCCAGGACGCGCAGCTGCATGAGGAACCCTGGATCGCGGCCCGCGACGCGGCCGTTCTCACCCTGCTCTACGGCTGCGGCCTGCGCATATCCGAGGCGCTCGATCTGACCCCGGCAGCCTTTGCCGGCCAGCCGACCTCCCTGCGCATCACCGGCAAGGGCGCCAAGACGAGGCTTGTCCCGCTGCTGCCCGTGGTCGAGGACGCGGTCGACACCTACAGGAAGCTCTGCCCCTATCATCTGGAGCCGGGCGAACCACTGTTTCGCGGCGCCCGCGGCGGCAAGCTGCAGCCGGCGATCATACAGCGCGAAATGCAGCGCCTTCGCTCTGCACTGGGACTGCCGGACACGGCAACGCCGCATGCGCTTCGCCATTCCTTCGCCACCCATCTCTTAGGCAGCGGCGGCGATCTTCGCACCATTCAGGAGCTGCTCGGACACGCCAGCCTTTCGACGACGCAGGTCTATACCGGCGTCGATGCCGCGCGGCTGCTGGACGTCTACGAGCGTGCCCATCCGCGCGCCTGAAGCCCGGCCCGTTAACCACTTACATTAAGGAAACATGAGGGGCCGACCGCTAAAGTGCCGCAACCGAAACGGACATTTTCATGATCGCGCAATCCCTCGACCGGTTCCGCCAGCAGATCCCGCTTTTCTCCGCCAGTGACGCCGTTCTCTGGCTGTTCGCGGCCGCGCATGTGGCGCTGCTCGTCGTCACCGCATTGGTTCTTCTTTCCGTTTCTCCGGCAATGGCCGGGGAACCGGTGACCTGCAAAGGCGAAAACCTCCTGCCTGGCCTGCAGAAGAACGAGCCCACTGCTTATGCCAGGATCATCGCCGAAGCCGAAAAGGTTCCGAACGGCAAGGGGCTCTTCTGGAAGATCGAGAAGCCGGGCGTCGAGCCGTCCTATCTGCTCGGCACCATGCACGTGACCGACCCGCGCGTGACGGCCATGCCGAAGGGTGCCACCGAAGCGGCCGCAGGTGCATCGACCATCGTGATCGAATCCGACGAGATCCTCGATGAGAAGAAGGCGGCGGCAGCGATGCTGATGCACCCGGAGCTGACCATGTTCACGGACGGCACGACGATCCGTGACCACCTGTCGGCCAAGGATGCGGACAAGCTTGAGGCTGGCCTCAAGGCCCGCGGCCTCTCCCTTTCTGCGGTTGCACGTATGAAGCCGTGGATCCTCTCGAGCTTTGTCGCCCTCCCCGCCTGCGAACTGGCGCGCAAGGCATCTGGGGCCTCCTTTCTCGACAAGCACATCGCCGAGAATGCGGTCAAGGCCGGCAAGAAGGTTGTCGGCCTTGAAACACTGGCCGAGCAATTGCAGGCCATGGCCGATCTTCCGGTCGATTTCCACCTGCAGGCGCTGATAGACACGCTCGAACTCGGCGACAAGATGGACGACGTCATCGAGACGATGACCGCCCTCTATCTCGCGGGCGACATCGGCATGACCATGCCGATGCTGGAAGCAGTGACCCCGACCGAGCCCGGCAAGGATGAGAGCGCCTATGCCGCCTTCGAAAAGCGCATCGTGACCGATCGCAACAGGATCATGGCCGAACGTGCGGCGCCCTTGCTCGAAGAAGGCAAAGCTTTCATCGCCGTCGGCGCCCTGCATCTTCCGGGAGAGCAGGGATTGATAGAGCTTCTGCGCAAGCAGGGCTACACGGTCAGCGCCATCGAGTAACGGCGGCGCCGACCGAGCTGCCACATCAGCCGCGGGTCATGCGCTTGAGCACGTCCGTCTTCCAATAGAACTGGTGAACCAGCGCGCCGGCCACATGGACTGCGATCAGCACCAGAATGGCCAGCTTGAAGGGGCCGGCATGGATGAAGCCGGCAAGATCCACGCCGCCATACATCTTGGCCATGCCCGATACCGGCATCAGGATCAGCATCAGATAGAGGCCGCCATGGACCAGCTTGGCGACCAGCTGGAAGAAGGGCGGCTCATCGGCCGGTACGCCCGGGGCGCCCTGGAAATAGCGCAGACAGAGCCGCGTGACCAGCAGGACGAGGATGGCGATCCCGGAGAAAGCATGAAGCTGCGCCGGCAGGAACATGTCCGGAGTGGGAGTGCCGCCGGCAGCACGGATTTCCTTCAGACTGTCGAAAACGCCGCCTGAGATGAAGTTGAAAAGAACGAGCAGCACAGTGAGCCAGTGCACGGCACGCTGCGAAATGGAATAGGACAAAACGGGGGAGGACGCCATTTTCTTGCCTTTCGTCAATCAGTTAAGGGCAATTGCGTCCGGATGATAAAGGTCGCGCCTTGCATGGCAAGGCGCGACCCGAAACATGGAGAAGATTTAACCTTCAGATAGCGATTTACATATGAATGGGCTTGAAGAAGGTCGCGAGGGCTGCTTCCTTGACCGCCTCCGACATGGTCGGATGCGCATGGCAGGTGCGGCCGAGGTCTTCCGAAGAGCCACCGAACTCCATCAGCACGGCCGCCTCGTGGATCATCTCGCCAGCACCGAATCCGATAATGTGAACGCCGAGCACGCGGTCGGTTTCCTTGTCGGCCAGCACCTTGACGAAACCATCGGTCGCCTGCATGGCGCGGGCGCGGCCGTTGGCGGTGAACGGGAACTTGCCGGCTTTGTAGGCGATGCCCGCAGCCTTCAGCTCTTCCTCGGTCTTGCCCACAGAGGCGACTTCCGGCTGGGTGTAGACGACGCCCGGGATGACGTCATAGTTCACGTGGCCATGCTGGCCGGCGAGGATTTCGGCCAGCGCCACACCCTCGTCTTCCGCCTTGTGGGCGAGCATCGG
This sequence comes from Rhizobium sp., assembly GCA_036722275.1. GTDB lineage: Bacteria > Pseudomonadota > Alphaproteobacteria > Rhizobiales > Rhizobiaceae > Allorhizobium. The sequence continues at coordinate 19,342 of DAIMJJ010000029.1, forward strand.
ACCCTTCACGACGTCGCCGATGGCATAGATGCCGGCGACATTGGTGCGGTAGTGGTTGTCGATCTCCACGCGGCCACGGGCGTCGAGCGCGACACCGGCTTCGGCAAGGCCGAGGCCCTCGGTATAGGGCTTGCGGCCGGTGGCGATCAGTACGACGTCAGCGTCGATCGTCTGCGCTTCGCCGCCCTTGACGGGTTCGAAGGTAACCTTGGCGCCGGTGTCGGACTTGGCAACGCCGGTCACCTTGGCGCTGAGATTGAACTCCATGCCCTGCTTGGCGAGCATGCGCTGGAACTGCTTGGAGACGTCGCCATCCATGCCACCGAGGATGGTGTCGAGATATTCGACGACCGTGACCTTGGCGCCGAGGCGCATCCAGACCGAGCCCAGTTCGAGGCCGATGACGCCGCCGCCGACGACCACCATCTTGCCCGGAACCTTGTCGAGGGCAATGCCGCCGGTCGAAGATACGATGACCTTCTCGTCGATGTCGACGGCAACGCCCGGAATGCCGGCGACGTCGGAGCCGGTCGCGATGACGATGTTCTTGGTTTCGAGAATCTGCTCCTCGCCCTTGTCATTGGTGACCGAGACCTTGCCGGCGGCAACGATCTTGCCGGTGCCCTGGATGCCGTCGATCTTGTTCTTCTTGAACAGGAAGGAGACGCCCTCGACATTCGACTTCACGGTCGCGTCCTTGTGCGCCATCATCTTTTCAAGGTTCAGCTTCGGAGCGGCAACTTCGACGCCGAGCGCGTCCATGCCGTGGGCGGCATGATGATACATTTCCGACGCATGCAGCAGCGCCTTGGACGGAATGCAGCCGACGTTCAGGCAGGTGCCGCCATAGGTGGCGCGCTTTTCGACCACGGCCACCTTGAGGCCGAGCTGGGCTGCCTTGATGGCGCAGACATAACCGCCCGGGCCACTACCGATTACCACCACATCATATGCCATCGTATCGTTCCTTCGACTGTTACAGTGCCGTTGCCCGTCAGGCCTTGGGCGAACATTGTTTGAATGTGAAGACATCCCCCGGGGTAGCCGTCATGGCCGCACCGAAGGCGGATGCCGCGATTGCCGGTCCGAAACCCGGCAGGATGAGCGTGTCAGGCGCGTCGGCGCCTTCCTCCGGCAGGAGACCGACCGTGCCGGTCCCCCTGTCGGCGGCATAGATAATGCCCTTCCAGACGGTGCAGGCAGCGATGTCCGCGCCGGTCACGTCGCCGTCCGGGCAATTGTCGAGCGCCATCGCCACCGGCCGCTCAATCTCGGGATCGTAAAGCACGTGGCCCTCGACCTTCATCTTGGCGGCGGGGGCCAAGAGCGTGAAGCGGTGGCTGACCGGCGTGTCTTCGCCGCTCGGCGCGAAGTGAAGCTCGATACCGGCTTCCGCCTCGGCATAGACAGCCTTTTCAACCACGCAATCGGCGGCAATAACCGGCAGGGCTCCGGCGATCCAGGCGGCAGCGATCAACGACGTGAGCCGTGGTGTCATCTCAGTTGGCCCTTGCCGCCGCGAGCTTGAGGCCAAAGGCGATGAAGACGAGCCCGGACGCCCGGTTGATCCATTTGCTCATACGGGAGAAGACCGCCCGCATGCGCGGCGTCGTCATGAAGAACGAAACGCCAACAAACCAGGCGATGAGGCAGGAGGCCATGACCAGGCCATAGCCGAACTTGACCATGCCGGGCGTCGAGGCGCTGACCAACGCAGAAAAGATCGACAGGAAGAACAGGACCGGCTTCGGGTTGAGCGCATTGGCAAGGAAGCCGAGACCGAAGGCGCGAAAGGCGCTCTGGCGTTGCTGATCCGGCTCGCCGGTCGCCGGATCAAGATCCGTGCGGCCGGAACGCAGGGCCATGACCCCCATGTAGATGAGATAGGCGGCGCCGACCCATTTGATGATGCCGAACAGCAGCAGTGACTGCGAGATGATGAGCCCGAGGCCGAGGATGGTATAGGTCACATGGAACATCAGCGACGTGCCGATGCCAATGCTGGTGAGGATCGCGGCGCGGCGTCCGTGCACCATGGCCTGACGCATGACCATGGCGGTGTCGGCTCCCGGCGCGACGATCGCGAAGGAGAAGACGGCCATCAGCGAGGCGAGTTCCAGGAGATAGGCGTGCATCTTCGTCTTCCTTCCGACCGTGCGTGCGAACATGGTTCGCCACTATGCCGGATTGAACGGGAGGCTGCCAGAGGCAGCCTCCCGAGGATCTGTCTTAGAGATCGAGAACCAGACGCTCCGGATCTTCCAGGCTTTCCTTGACGCGAACCAGGAAGGTGACGGCTTCCTTGCCGTCGACGATGCGGTGGTCGTAGGAAAGCGCGAGGTACATCATCGGGCGGATGACGACCTGACCGCCGATGGCGACCGGGCGCTCCTGGATCTTGTGCATGCCGAGGATGCCGGACTGCGGTGCGTTCAGGATCGGCGAGGACATCAGCGAACCGTAGACGCCACCGTTCGAGATGGTGAAGGTGCCGCCCTGCATGTCGGCCATCGACAGCGCACCGTCACGGGCGAGCTTGCCCAGACGACCGATATCCTTCTCGATTTCGGCGATCGACATCTGGTCGGCATCGCGAACGATCGGAACAACCAGGCCCTTGTCGGTGCCGACGGCAACGCCGATGTGGCAGTAGTTCTTGTAGATGATGTCGGTGCCGTCGATCTCGGCGTTGACGGCCGGCAGTTCCTTCAGTGCATGCGTCACGGCCTTGGTGAAGAAGCCCATGAAGCCGAGCTTCACGCCATGCTTCTTCTCGAAGATGTCCTTGTACTTGTTGCGCAGGCTCATGACCGCCGACATGTCCACCTCGTTGTAGGTGGTCAGCATGGCAGCCGTGTTCTGGGCGTCCTTCAGGCGCTTGGCGATCGTCTGGCGCAGACGGGTCATTTTGACGCGTTCTTCGCGAACCGCATCGTCGGTGGCCGAAGGGGCACGCGGGGCAGAAGCCGGCGCCGGAGCGGCAGCGGTCGTGACGCCCTTGGCGACAGCGGCGATCACATCGCCCTTCAGAACCTGGCCACGCTTGCCGGAACCTTCGACCTGATCGGCCGAGAGGTTGTTCTCGGCAAGCATCTTGGCAGCCGCCGGAGCAGCCGGCATGGCGCCTGCGGCCGGTGCCGGGGCGGAAACGGCCGGAGCGGCAGCGGCGGCCGGGGCAGCCGGCTTTGCAGCTTCCGCCGGCGCGGCGGCACCGGCCGATGCGCCTTCGGCGATCTGGCCGAGCAGGGCGCCGAGGCCGACGGTTTCACCGTTCTGGGCGACGATTTCGGTCAGGACGCCGGAAGCCGGCGCCGGGACTTCGACGGTGACCTTGTCGGTTTCGAGCTCGACGATCGGCTCGTCGGCCTTGACGACGTCGCCAACCTTCTTGAACCAGGTGCCGACGGTGGCTTCGCTGACGGATTCACCCAGGGTGGGTACGCGGATTTCTGTGGCCATGATCTCAATTCCGTTGGTCAGAGAACGTTTCTGTCGATAGGGTCTCGGCGGTGGGAGGCATCAGCCCCCCAGCGCATCCTCGAGGAAGGCTTCGAGCTGGGCGAGATGCTTGGACATCAGGCCCGTTGCCGGCGATGCGGCCGCCGGACGGCCGGTGTAGCGTACGCGCTGGTACTTGGCGTCGATGTGGGCGAGCACCCATTCCAGATAGGGGTCGATGAACGACCACGCGCCCATGTTCTTCGGCTCTTCCTGGCACCAGACCATTTCCGCGTTGCGGAAACGCGAAAGCTCATTGATCAGCGCCTTGGCCGGGAACGGATAGAGCTGTTCGATGCGCAGCAGGTAGACATCGTCGATGCCGCGCTTCTCGCGCTCTTCCAGAAGGTCGTAATAGACCTTGCCGGTGCACATGACCACGCGGCGGATCTTGTTGTCCTTCTGCAGCTTGATCGGGCCGTCCTTGATCACTTCGGCATCGTCCCACAGCAGGCGGTGGAACGAGCTCTCACCCGCCATTTCCGAAAGGCTGGAGACGGCGCGCTTGTGGCGAAGCAGCGACTTCGGCGTCATCAGGATCAGCGGCTTGCGGAAGTCGCGCTTCACCTGACGGCGCAGGATATGGAAGTAGTTCGCCGGCGTCGTGACGTTGGCGACCTGCATGTTGTCTTCCGCACAAAGCTGCAGGAAACGCTCAAGGCGGGCCGAAGAGTGTTCCGGGCCCTGGCCTTCATAACCGTGCGGCAGAAGGCAGACGAGGCCGGACATGCGCAGCCACTTGCGTTCGCCCGACGAGATGAACTGGTCGAAGACGACCTGCGCACCGTTGGCGAAGTCACCGAACTGGGCTTCCCAGAGCGTCAGCGCATTCGGGCGGGCCAGCGAATAGCCGTATTCGAAGCCGAGCACGGCTTCTTCCGAAAGCATCGAGTTGATGACTTCGTAGCGGCCCTGGTTCGGCGCCAGGTTGGCCAGCGGGATGTAGCGGTCTTCATTCTCCTGATCGTAGAGAACCGAGTGACGCTGGCTGAAGGTACCGCGTTCGCAGTCCTGACCGGACAGGCGGATCTTGGTGCCCTCGACGCAGAGCGAACCGAAGGCGAGCGCCTCGCCCATGGCCCAATCGATGCCTTCACCGGTCTCGATCATCTGCGCACGGTTGTCCATGAAACGCTGGATCGTGCGATGCGCCTTGAAGCCTTCCGGAATGGTCGACAGCTTGCGGCCGATTTCCTTCAGAGACTTCATCGGCACCGCCGTCTTGCCGCGACGCTGTTCGTCGGCATTGTCGGCGGTCCTGAGACCCGACCAGGCGCCGTCGAGCCAGTCGGCCTTGTTCGGCTTGTAGGCCTGGCCGGCTTCGAATTCCTGCTCGAGATGGGCGCGCCAATCGGCCTTCATCTTCTCGAATTCGCCTTCGGTGATCAGACCTTCGGCAATCAGGCGCTCGGCATAGATCTGAACGACCGTCTTGTGGGCGCGGATCGCCTTGTACATCTTCGGCTGGGTGAATGCGGGCTCGTCGCCTTCGTTGTGACCGAAGCGGCGATAGCAGAACATGTCGACCACGACCGGCTTGTGGAACTTCATCCGGTATTCGGTGGCGATCTTGGCGGCATAGGTCACCGCTTCCGGATCGTCGCCGTTGACGTGGAAGATCGGCGCTTCGATCATCTTGGCGACGTCGGACGGATAGGGTGACGAACGCGAGAAGGCCGGATTGGTGGTGAAGCCGATCTGGTTGTTGATGATGAAGTGCATGGTGCCCCCGACGCGGTGACCACGCAGGCCCGAAAGGCCGAGGATTTCGGCAACGACGCCCTGGCCGGCAAAGGCCGCATCGCCGTGCAGCAGAAGCGGCAGAACCTTGACGCGCTCCTTGAGCGGAATGATGTCGCCTTCCCAGACCTTGGCAAGCTGGTCCTGCTTGGCGCGGGCCTTGCCCATGACCACCGGGTTGACGATTTCCAGGTGCGACGGGTTGGCCGTCAGCGACAGGTGAACCTTGTTGCCGTCGAATTCGCGGTCGGAGGACGCGCCGAGGTGATACTTGACGTCGCCGGAGCCTTCCACCTCGTCCGGCTTGAAGGAGCCGCCCTTGAACTCGTGGAAGATGGCGCGGTGCGGCTTGCCCATGACCTGGGACAGAACGTTCAGACGGCCACGGTGGGCCATGCCGAGAACGATTTCTTCAAGGCCTTCCTGGCCGCCGCGCTTGATGATCTGCTCAAGCGCCGGGATCAGCGATTCACCGCCGTCGAGGCCGAAGCGCTTGGTGCCCTTGTACTTGACGTCGATGAACTGCTCGAAGCCTTCGGCCTCGATCAGCTTGGCGAGGATCGCCTTCTTGCCGTTGGCGGTGAATTCGACGCCCTTATCCGGACCTTCGATGCGCTCCTGGATCCAGTGCTTCTCGTCCGGGTTGGAGATGTGCATGAACTCGACGCCGATCGTCGAGCAATAGGTCCGCTTGAGGATATCAAGCATTTCCGGAATGGTCGCGTATTCGAGACCAAGCACGTTGTCGATGAAGATCTTGCGGTTGTAGTCGGCTTCGGTGAAGCCGTAGGCCGCCGGCGACAGCTCGTTGAAGTCCTCGACCGGAGCAGCAATGCCGAGCGGATCGAGATTGGCGTGCAGGTGGCCGCGCATGCGGTAGGCACGGATCATCATGATGGCGCGCACCGAATCGCGGGTCGCCTGAAGAACCTGCTCGGCGGAGATGGTCTGGCCGGCGGCTTCCGCCTTGGCCTTCACCTTGGTCTCCACGACCTTCTCGATCTGGCCCCAGTTGCCGTCCAGCGCCGAGACCAGTTCGCCATTGGCGGCAATCGGCCAGTTCTTGCGCTGCCAGGAGGCACCGGCTGCGGCCTTTTTCACATCGGCCGGATCTTCGGCAAGCGCCTTGAAGAAGGCCTGCCACTCGGCCGGGACCGAGGTCGGATCGTCCTCGTAACGCGCGTGGAGCTGCTCGATATAGGCAGCGTTCGCGCCGTCGAGGAACGACGTGATCTGAAACTGCTCGTTGGCTTCTTGCCTTGCCATGGTGTCCTGCGAACGTTTCCGTTCGCCTCCCGACTTGAGGTGATGACCGGGAACCGGTCTGCCGCTTGCTTGAACCGCCTCGTGACGGCCCAGTTCTTAAAACGCCAAATCAGGCAGGCGGACCACATGCATGGTCCCCCTGCCTGTCATTCGTCAAATGGTCTCAGCCCTTGAGGACTTCAACCAGGGTCTTGCCGAGACGTGCCGGCGAAGGCGAAACCTTGATGCCGGCCGCTTCCATGGCCGCAATCTTGGATTCCGCATCGCCCTTGCCGCCCGACACGACCGCGCCGGCATGGCCCATGGTGCGGCCCTTCGGAGCCGTCCGGCCGGCGATGAAGCCTGCCATCGGCTTCTTGCGGCCCTTCTTGGCCTCGTCGATCAGGAACTGGGCTGCATCTTCTTCAGCCGAGCCACCGATTTCGCCGATCATGATGATCGAGGTGGTGGCTTCGTCCGCGAGGAACATTTCGAGCACGTCGATGAACTCGGTGCCCTTGACCGGGTCGCCGCCGATGCCGACCG
>DAIMJJ010000030.1:0-25955 GCA_036722275.1 Rhizobium sp.
CGCGTGCGCCAGGCGATCAACTATGCCGTCGACCGCGACATCATCATCCGCAAGCTGCTGAAGGACAAGGCGTTCAAGGCCACCGGCTGGCTGCCGATGACCTCGGTCGCCTTCGACAAGGACCGCAAGCCCTATGCCTATGATCCGGAAAAGGCCAAGCAGCTCCTGAAGGAAGCGGGCTATGGCGACGGCTTCGAATTCGAAGCCATGGTCACCGATGGCGAAAGCAGCCTCGGCGTATTGCAGGCCATGATGCCCTTCCTCTCGGCGGTCGGCATCAATGCCAAGCCGAAGGTTGTGGAATCGGGCGTTCTGCTTGACGCGATCAATGCCGGCGAAGCCATGGCGTGGTTCCGCTCCAACGGCACGGGTCCCGATCCGGTCGGCGCGCTGCGCTGCTTCGACAGCCGCGTTTCCCGCTCGGCCTGCAACCGCAGCGGCTATGCCGATCCGAAGTTCGACGCCATGATCGATGCCGCCTCGTCCGACCCGGATCCCCAGCGTCGCATCGAACTGGCGAAGGAAGCCGACGGCTACATCTTCGAGCAGGCGCCGGTCTGGTTCCACAACTACAACAAGGCCGTCGTCGCCACGCAGCCCTGGGTGCACGGCGTCGACTCCAACGTGACGGAAGCCGCCATCCTCGAAGTCGACCAGATCTGGCTTGACGAGAACGCCCCGGGACGCAACTAAGTCTCCCGTTCCCGACAATCCAATCTTTCCGGCCAACCTTTCTGGTTCGGGCGTCGCATGGCATCCATGCGGCGTCCCCGCCCGGAACAGAGGAACACTTCATGCTGATGGTGATTGCGCGGCGGCTGATGCAGGCGCTTCTGACCGTCGCCGTCGTGGTGACGCTCGTTTTCCTGCTGTTCAGCGTCATTCCCGGCAGCTTCGTCACGTCGCTGGTCGGTGAAAAACGTGACATCGATCCCAAGGTCATGGCCAGGATCGAGGAACAGCTTCATCTGAACGATCCCCTGCCCGAGCGCTTCGGTCGCTATGTCGCCGACCTCGCACGCGGCGATCTCGGAACCTCCTTCTCCACCCGCCGGCCGGTGATCGACATGCTGGAAAGTCGCATCATCGCCTCCTTCCGCCTGGCCTGCGCCGCCATCCTGTTTGCCGTCGCCGTCGGCCTGCCGCTGGGCTTCATCGCGGCGTCACGGCCCGGAAGCTGGATCGACATGGCGGCGATGATGGGGGCGGTTTCCGGGCTTTCCGTGCCCGGCTTCTGGTTCGGCCTCCTGGCGATGTACTTCTTCTCGCTGAAACTGGGCTGGCTGCCGACCTTCGGCTACGGCCAGGGCGGGCTGCAGCATCTCGTGCTGCCGGCGCTCACGCTTGGCATCGGCCCCATGGCGCTCCTCGCCAGAACGACGCGGGCGGCCGTGCTCGAAGTGCGCGGCGCCGACTTCATCCGCACCGCACGCTCCAAGGGCATGAGCGAGACCCGCATCGTCACCCGGCATCTGGCGCGCAACGCCTTCGTTCTGGTGCTGACCACGATCGGCCTGCAATTCGGCTCGATGCTCGGCGGCTCGGTGGTGATCGAAAGCCTGTTCGCGTGGCCTGGCGTCGGATCGCTGCTCATCCAGTCCGTCTCGCTGCGCGACATTCCCGCGGTGCAGGGCTGCGTTCTCGTCATCGTGCTGTTCTTCCTGCTCATCAACACGCTGGTAGACATCGCCTACATGCTGATCGACCCGAGGATCCGCTACCGATGAAACTCCTCCATCTCCTGCGCCCCAATCTCTTCGTCGGCGGGCTGATCCTCGCCATCATGATCTTCGTTGCGCTCTTCGCGCCGCTGATTGCCACCCATGATCCCGTTCTCGACGCCAACCTCATCTATGCCGAGGAACCGCCGGGCCCGTCTTTCCTCATGGGAACGGACGAACAGGGCCGCGACATCTTCAGCCGCGTCGTCTATGGCGCCCGCATCTCGCTCACCATCGGCCTGGTCGTGCAGCTGATGAACACCTGCATCGGCGTGGCGCTCGGTCTTTCGGCCGGCTATTTCGGCGGCTGGTGGGATGAGTTCGTCCAGGGCCTCACCAACCTGATGCTCTCCATCCCGACGGTGGTCTTCGCGCTCGCGCTGATGGCCGTGCTCGGGCCGGGGGTGACGAGCCTCCTGATCGCGCTGGGCATGACCGACTGGGCCTATAGCTGTCGCATCAGCCGGGCGCAGGTGCTGTCGCAGAAGTCGCGCAGCTATGTGCAGGCGGCGCAGACCATGGGTTACGGGCGCTTCCACATCATGTTCCGCGAGCTTTTGCCGAACATCGCGGGTCCGCTGGTGGTGATCGCCACCATGGGCATCGGCTCGGCGATCATGGCGGAGGCTTCGCTCTCTTTCCTCGGGCTCGGCGTCGTGCCGCCCGCGCCGAGTTGGGGCTCGATGCTCTCCCATGCGCGCGAGCAGCTGATGGTCTCGCCCTGGATCGCCATCTTCCCCGGCCTGGCACTCTTCCTCACAGTTCTCGGGTTCAATCTGCTGGGCGATGGTCTGCGCGATCTCATCGATCCGCAGGGGAAGGCACGGCGCCCATGAGCGAGGATCTCATTCTCAATATCGAGGACCTGCGGATCTCGCTCTCGGCGAATGGCGAGGAATTCCCGGCGGTCGAGGGCCTCAACCTGTCGATCGGCCGCGGCGAGGTGGTCGGCCTCGTCGGAGAGTCCGGCTGCGGCAAGAGCCTCACGGCGCTATCCATCGCGGGATTGCTGGGCGGCCCGTTGCGGGTCACCGGCGGGCGGATCCGCTTCGACGGCGGTGATATCGCCCGCCTGCCCAACCGCAGCATGCGGATGCTGCGCGGCAACCGCATCGCCATGATCTTCCAGGAACCGATGACCGCGCTCAATCCGCTGATGACCATCGGCGACCAGATCGGCGAGATGTTCGTCCTGCATCAGGGCATGAACCGGCGCGCGGCGCGCAAGCGCGCCATCGAATGCCTGGAGCAAGTGCAGGTGCCTGCGGCCAGCCGGCGGGTGAACGACTATCCGCATCAGCTTTCGGGCGGGATGCGCCAGCGCGTGATGATCGCCATTGCGCTCGCCTGCGATCCCGACCTTCTGATTGCCGACGAGGCGACGACGGCGCTCGATGTCACCATTCAGGCCGAAATCATCGAACTGATCCTCGATCTCTGTCGCGCACGGGGAACGGCCGTGCTGATGATCTCCCACGATCTCGGGCTTGTCGCCCGTGTCTGCCATCGGGTGGCAGTGATGTATGCCGGCCATCTGGTGGAGGAACAGCCGGCGGAGAAGATCTTCTCCGATCCGCAGCATCCCTACACCCAAGGGCTGGTGGCATCGCTGCCGCGGCTTGGCCGGCGGCTTATCGCAGGTCAGGCCAAGCTTGCCGAAATACCGGGCGTGGTTCCGCCAATTGTCGAGTATGGCCAGGGCTGCCGCTTCGCTCCGCGTTGTGCCGAAGTCATGCCGCAATGCCTGACAGCCGCGCCGGAAACGACGCCGCTTTCCTCGGGCGGCCGCAAGAGGTGCTATCTCAATGGCTGACGTCACCATGGAAAATCCCGGGACCGCGCGTCCCGATATCCTCGGCATCGAGGATCTCAAGGTTCATTACCCTGTCCGTCAGGGCTTCGGTTTCCGGCGCGGCCTGCTCAAGGCCGTCGATGGCGTAAACCTCGACCTGAAGGCCGGGGAATGTCTCGGTCTCGTGGGGGAATCGGGCTGCGGAAAATCGACGCTCGCGCAGTCCATTCTCGGACTCGTGCCGGCGAGCGGCGGACGGATCGTGCTCGACGGACAGGACGTGAGCGGGGCGAGCAGCCAGTCCGACCGACTGGACCGCGCCCGCATCGTGCAGATGGTGTTCCAGGACCCCTTCGCCTCGCTGAACCCGAGGCACACCGTCGGCCAGAGCCTTGGCGGGCCGCTGAAGCTGCACGGCATCGGCCATCCCAGCGAGCGGGAAGACCGCGTCGCGGACATGCTGCGCAAGGTGGGCCTCAGGCCCGATGCGGCCAAACGCTATCCGCACGAATTCTCCGGCGGCCAGCGGCAGCGCATCTGCATTGCCCGCGCCCTGATCGTCGAACCGAAGCTCGTCGTCTGCGACGAACCGGTGTCGGCGCTTGACGTCTCCATCCGGGCGCAAATCATCAACCTGCTTCTGGAACTGAAAAATGAACTCGGCGTGGCGCTGCTGATGATCTCGCACGATCTCGGCGTAGTGGAACACATGTGCGATCGCATCGCGGTGATGTATCTCGGCCGCATCGTCGAACAGGGGCGCTGGGACGAGATCTTCACCGCGCCCGCCCACCCCTACACCCGCTCACTGATCGCCTCGATCCCCGATCCGATGAACCCGATTTCCGGGACGATACGCCTTCAAGGCGAAATTCCCTCGGCCCTCGATCCACCGCAAGGCTGCGCCTTCAACCCCCGCTGCAGCCATGCGATGGCCGTTTGCCGAACCGGCTCGGTCCCCGAATTTACCGCAATGTCGCAAACGCATCACGCGCGTTGCCATCTCCTGCCAAGGTCCTAGACATGAATGACATTTCCGCTTCCCATCTCGTCCAGCCGGTCATCAAGGTGCGCGCCGGGCAGGACCCGGACCAGCCCCACAGGGGCACGCTGACGATCGGCAACTGGACGATCCCCTGCGCCGTCGGCCGCTCCGGCCTGCGTGAGCCTGGGCTGAAGCGCGAAGGCGACGGCGCGACCCCGATCGGCACCTTTCCGCTGCGCTACGGCTTCTACGACCCTGAGGCACTGGGTGATGCGCCGCGTTCCTTTGCCTTTCCCTTCCTCGAGAAGCCGGCCAACTACAACTGGATCGAAGATCCCGAAAGCCCGTTCTACAATCAGTTCGTGCTCGACATGTCGCCGGAAGTGAAGGTTCGGACGGGCGAACGGCTGTTCGATCTTTTCATCCCCGTTGGCTGGAACGACTCCACTCCGAGGGTAGCCGGCGGCAGCGCCATCTTCATGCATGCCGCCCGGCCGGATTTCAGCGGCACGCAGGGCTGCGTCGCCATCGCCCACGACCAGTTGCTCGAATTTGCGAGCCGGCTCCAACCCGGCATGATGATCGATATCGCGCCGGCCGATGAAGCGCAGATCACCGCCGCAGGCACGCCGACGGAAGTCATGGAGTGCGTGACGTTCCGGGCGCTCCAGCCGGGACCGCGGCTGATCGTCACCGGCTCCGTGCACGGCAACGAAACCTGCGGACCGCTGGCGATTTCCCGCGTCATTGCCGACTTCCGCTCCGGTCGGCTGAAGCTTGCCCGCGGCAGCGTCACCTTCGTGCCGGTGGTCAATGCTCTCGCCTATCGCTGGAACCGCCGCGAGGGCGACCGCAATCTCAATCGCAACCTCAGTGAAAAACCGGTGCCGATGGACAATGAGGATCGCATTGCCAATGTCCTATGCCCGCTGCTGCGCGAGCATGACGTGCTCATCGATCTGCATTCGTTCAGCGCAGCCGGCCTTCCCTTCGCGCTCATCGGCCCGAGCAACAATCAGGACGGGCTCGAACCGTTCGATAAGGCGAAACAAGAGGAGGATCTGGTCAAGGCGCTCGGGCTGCCGATGATCGTGCATGGCTGGATGAGCGCCCATGAACGTGCCTCGCTTGTCCGGCTCGGCAAGGGTTATCCGTATGAGGCGATGTCCCATGGTGTCGGCACGGCCGAATACATGCGGTTCGCCGGCGGCTATGCCGTGACCGTCGAATGCGGCAGTCACACCGATCCGGAAGGCCCGCGCGTCGCCTACCGGACCATCCTCAACGGCCTTGCCCATCTCGGGCTGACCGACGCCCCCCTCCTGCCCGGCTCAACCCCGGTCCAGGCATGGGAGATCGATGAGGCCGTGATGGCCAACAGCGACGAGGACCGGTTGGTGCGGCAGTTCTCCTCCGGGGAACCCGTGCATGAGGGCGAGCGGATTGGGATGCGGGTGACCGGCGAGGAGATCCGGGCGCCCTATGACGGCGCCGTGATTTTCGCCAGTGTCAGTTCACCCGCCGGCAGCGAACTGTGCTTCTTCTGCAGGCCGAGCCCGCGCTTCGGCTGACGGCACGGCGCCCGCCTCTCGCACCCCATGACCGATCGGAAGCGCTCAGGCGATTGTTCGCAATCGTCAGAGCAACGTCAACGACTGGCCGCCAGGAGCAGTTCCGCCATCGTCAGGTCAGTCACCAGATGGTCGACAAAACCGCCGCGCAGAGCGGCGCGGGTGGCATCCAGTTTGAAGGCGCCGCTGACGACAAGAAGGCCTTCCATGTCGCGCAGCAGATCGTGGTCGGCGCCGATGATGCGCTCGTCGAGATCGCCGAGCACCGGCCGGCCGGCCTCATCGATGAAGCGTCCAGCGATGATGCCGACGGCGCCCCTGGCGCGGTAATCGTCGATGTCCTTGACGGTTGCGATCTTGAACTGCACGACATGGGTGTCCGGCGTGCAGGGGCTGAGCGAGAAGATCGACTTGTTGCACTTTCGCAGGTTGTTCAGCTGCTCGCTGATGATCGGCTCCGCCTTGAGGGCGGCCGCAAGCTCCGCGCTCGAACAGACCGCGGGAGCATTGAAATTGATGCAATAGCCATTCAGCCGGCGCGCGATCTCGGTGGTGCAGCTCTCCGAGGTGCTGAGCAGCGGATTGGCGATCGATCCGATCAACTGGCGTACCGTCAGGTTCTTGATCGGCCAGTACGGCACATATTCGGAGACAAAGGAAACCGTCTGCCCCCAGGACACGCCGAGCACATCTCCCTGATCGAGGAAGCTCGACAAATGGTGGGCGGCGACCTCGCAGACCGCCCGCGTCAGCATCTCACCCTGCATGCCGTCGTCGGGCACAACGTGGGCGCTTTTCAGCCCGTAGGCTTCGCTCAGCGCATCGGCAACGGCGTTGATGCGATAATGCTCCGGCGCCACCTGGATGCAGACGATGTTGCGCTCCTTGGCGAGCTTCAGGTAGCTGATGACGGTCGGCCGCGACAGGGAGAGCGCGTCGGCGATCTCCCCCTGATTGAGGTTCTTGACGTAGTACATCCACGCCACCTCGGCGACGATCTTGTTGGACGGATGCTGCGATCGGTACATGGATGTTTCCCGGTTACTCTCTTAGCGCGCCGCGGCGGCCATCAGCACCTCTTCGGTGATCAGAAGGTCGTCGTCAACAGATCGGTCCGCAACCAGACCGAGTTTGGCCAGATCGCCATGATAGCCGCGGATGGCCTCGACCGGCGTCGCACTGCCATCGGCTACGGCGCGCATCCAGCGGATGAAGGACGGTTGATGCTCCGCCATGTTGATCTTGCGCCCGAAGAGCGCAAGCCGGGCGCCGTATTTTTCCGCCTGCCAGACCAGTTCGAAGGTATCGCGATGGGTTCCCGTGCCGCCGCCCAGCACCCCGACCACCACCGAGCCGTCATGCGCCACCAGCTCTTCGAGCGCCGCCGGGCCGTTATAGGCGACTTTCAGAAACTCCGGGCGCTCGTCGGCCGTCAGGGCCGCCAGCGCCCGCGCGATGCAGTCGTTGACATACATGCCGGTTTCCGCCGCATCGAAACCGGTCGGCATGTTCGGATTGAACACTTCGAGGAAGTGCTTCTTGCCCGCCGCCCGCGCCCGCGGCCGGAAATCGCGATAGGCTTCTAGCGTTGCGACATCGGCCGCGGCGTTGTTGTTGAAGGTCATGGAATAGAGGCAAAGATCCGCCTTCGCCCGCGTCAGGTCCGTACCGCTGTAGGGCAGCGACGGCGTCGCCCGATAGTCACCACCGCGCACGACACCCCAGACATCCGTGGTATCGTTGGCGCGAAAGGCGGGCATGATGCGCGAACGGGAGAAGACACCGCGTGCCTGCAGGGTTTCCATGTTGGACGTGGAGGCCAGCATGATGTCGACGACATCCTGCTTCACCAGCGCCTCGATCTCGGCAAGGAACTCGGCGCGGGTCCGGTTGCCGACAATGCTGCCGTCGGCACTGCGCCGGCGACCGGTGGTCAGGATGCCGCCGGAGAGATCGGCGTCCTTGGCATCGGCAAGGATGAAATCGCCCTTGGCGTACCGGCCGGCGCGAATGCGTTCCATCTTTTCTTCGTAGCGGGTCTTGGTCATGTCGTGGTCCATACTGGTTCGAAGACGTGTCATGCCGCAGGGCGCAGCAGCGAGCGGCCGTCTTGCTTCGAGAAGATGTGAATGCTGTCCGCAGCGATCGAGACGTCGATCCGCTGTCCGGCTTCGAGCGTCCGGAAGGCCTTGGTGACGAAGGACATCTCCCGACCATCGACATCGACGATCACCTGGCCTTCGCTGCCCATGTTCTCGACGAGCACCACCGTGCCGCTGATGACATTTGCGTCCCCTTCAGCGGCGATATCCATGCGGGAGGGACGAAGGCCGACCTCAACCTCGACGCCCTCGTTCAATTCACGGAAATTGCGGGCGGGCACCCGCAGACGGATCGAGCCCGAGACCAGTTCCGCCTCGTCGCCGCGCAGGGAAACGGTGCAATCCCGGAAGTTCATGGCCGGCGAGCCGATGAAATCGGCGACAAAACGGGTGGCAGGGCGGTCGAAGATCTCCGACGGCGTGCCCTGCTGTTCGATAGCACCGGCGCGCATCAGCACGATGCGGTCGGCGATGGTCATCGCCTCGAGCTGGTCGTGGGTGACGAAGATGGTGGTGGTCTTCAGATCGAGATGCATGCGCCGGATTTCGGTGCGCAGCTTCTCGCGCAGCTTGGCATCGAGGTTTGACAGCGGCTCGTCAAAGAGGAAGAGCTTCGGCGTCTTGATCATGGCGCGCGCCATGGCGACGCGCTGCTGCTGGCCGCCCGAAAGGTTCTTCGGCTTGCGCTCCAGAAGCTGGGCCAGGCCGAGCATGTTCGAGACGTTTTCGACGCGGCGGCGAATTTCAGCGTCCGGCACCTTCTGCCGGCGCAGACCGAAGGCAATGTTGTCGAAGACGGTCATGTGCGGATAGAGCGCATAGGACTGGAAGACCATGGCGACCCCGCGCTCACCGGGCGGCAGGTGGGTCACGTCGCGGCCGCCGATGCTGACCGTGCCGCCGGAGATCTCTTCGAGCCCCGCGATCATGCGCAGCATGGTGGACTTGCCGCAGCCGGACGGTCCGAGAAAGACCACGAATTCATGGTCGGCGATATCGAGGTTGAGATCCGAGATGACCGTATGGCTGCCATAGGACTTGCGGATCTGGGTGCATTTGATGTTGGCCATGGCGATTTTTCCTATTTGCGGCCCGTCGCGACCATGCGGTTGATGAAGCTCATCAGGAGCCCGATGAAGACCAGCGGTGGCAGGACGAGGATGACGGTCGAGGCATTGATGACCCCCCAGGGGACTTCCTTGCCGAGCGAGGTGATGGACGCGGCCACGACGGGAAGCGTGGAGTTTTCGGCTGCAAGCGTCAGCGCCAGAAGCAGCTCGTTCCAGACCAGCACGAAGGTGAAGACGAGCGAGCCGAACAGCGAGGGGGCGGCAATCGGAAGAGCGAACTTCAGGAAGATCTCCGCCTGCGAGCAGCCTTCCATGGCCGCCGCCTCCTCGATCTCCTTCGGCACCCGCTCGAAGGCAGGCACGGAGAGCCAGATCACCGTCGAGATGGTGGAGATGAGGTAGACGAGGATCAGGCCGGCGAGCGTGTCGTAGATGCCGCTGTCGAGATAGAGAATGATGAAGGGGATGGCGATCGCCACCGGCGGCATGAAGCGCAGGGACAGAACGAAGAACTGCAGGTCGTCCTTCTTCTTCTCCACATGGCGCGCCAGGCTGTAGGCGGCGGGAATGCCGAACAGGGCGCCGAGCAGGACCGAGACACCGACGACCACCACGGAATTGCCGAGTCCATCGCGGATGGACGGGTTCTGCAGGATGGTCGCGAAGTTCTCCAGCGTCGGCGTGAAGATCAGGGTCGGAACCGGCGTGACGATGTCCTTCAGCTTCTTGAACGAGCCGAGGATGGTCCAGACGATCGGCATCAGCGCGATCAGGATCATGAGGGCCAGGAAGCCCCGGGCGGCGGTGCGGCGGATCAGGCTGACCATTTGCGGATACCTCGCCAGACGAGCGTGAAGACGACCGTGGTTATGAGAAGAAGGAGGATGGACATGGCGGAAGCGTAGGAGACGCGGCCGCCGAGATTGATGCCCGCCTGATAGGCGTAGAGGTCGAGCGTCTCGGTCGCCGTGCCCGGCCCGCCGCCCGTCATGACGAAGATGAGGTCGAAGGAGCGCAGCGATTCCACCGCCTTGACCAACGCCAGGCTGATGATCGGCGCCTTGAGCATGGGCAGGGTGACGTAGGCATGGATTTCCCAGGTCTTGGCGTTGTCCAGCTGGGCAGCCTCGATCGGGTCCTTGGGCAGGGTTTCGAGCAGCTTCAGCAGGATGACGGTGAAGAACAGGCCCCACTGCCAGATGTCGACCACGGCGACCGAAAACAGCGCCAGCTGCGGATCGGCGAGAAACTCGATCGGGCCGAGGCCGAGGAGACCGGTCAGGTAGTTGATGAGACCGAGCGACGGCGAATAGAGAAAGCGCCAGATGAAAGCGGCCGCCACGCGCGGCAGCAGGACCGGCGCGAGAAAGGCGAGGCAGATCAGGTTGCGGGCGCGGGCCGAGCGGGTGGTCTCGAAAATGTAGACCGAGAGGAACACCGCCACCAGCAGCGATCCGGCGACCGTCACCAGCTCCCAGATCGCAGAGATCTTGAGGGCATTCAGGAAGCGGCGATCGCCGAGAAGACGCTGGTAGTTGTAAAGGCCGACGAAATCATAGTCCGGGTAGCGCAACGACCGGTCCATGACCGAGAAATACAGCGCTCCGGCGACCGAAACCAAAGCCAGGATCGCAAGGATGGTGAAGGCGGGCGCAACCGTCCAGAAGACGAATCTCTGTTTGTGCATTCCGTTGCTCTTTAAAGGTTAGGGATCCGGCCGGGCACCCATGCGCCCGGCCGCAGCCTCTCACGTTACTTGGCGTGGCGAAGCGTGTCCTCGGCGGCAAAGACTGCCTCGTCGAGCGTGGCCTGAACGTCCGTCTTCGTGCCGGTGAACAGTTCCTCGAGCGCAAGCCCCAGATTGTCGCCGATTTCCGGCCACACGGGGCTCGCCATGATCAGAAGCTTCGTGCGCGCGCCGGTCGCCAGCAGCGCCTCGATGTATTCGGCCGGGACGGCCTTGCGGAAGGCTTCGCTCTTCAGCGTGGACTGGCGGCCGACATCGGAGGCGATGCCGTCGGCGAGACGGCGGGCTTCCATCTCCTTGGAGGTTGCCCAGCCGACGAAATCGCCGGCGACCTTCTTCGTGCAATCGTCCTTGGCACCGACCGTCGAGACGGCGAAGCCATGGGCCCAGCCGGCGGAGCCGAGCGGTTCGGGCGGCGGGGCATAGCCGACCTTGCCCTTGACCACGGACTTCTCCGGGTCCTCCATCCACGGGCCGAAGACGTCGGACTCGATCAGATAGGCGACCTGCCCGCCGCGGAAGGCCTCGACCGAGTCCGACCAGTTGAACGTGCCGACGCCGGGCGGGGCGTACTTCATCAGATCGATGTAGAGCTCGGTCGCCTGAACGCCCTTGTCCGAGTTGAAGGCCGGCTGATCGCCATCCATCCATTCACCGCCGAGACCACGGAAGAACGGCGTCCAGCGCCAGACATTCATGCCGGAGCCGCGCTGGCCGCGGGCGGCCCAGCCATAGAGCTTGTTGGCCGGGTCGTTGACCGCCTTGATGCCGGCAACCATCTCGTCGAGCGTCTTCGGCACCGAGAGACCGGCCTTTTCGAGCACGTCCTTGCGGTAGATCAGGATGTCGCCGCCGCCGACGAAGGGCGCGAAATACTGCTTGCCCTGATAGGTGGCGACATTGGCCAGATCGACGCGGAAATCGGCGATGTCGTATTCCGCCGGCAGCACGTCAGCCAGCGGATAGATCCATCCGGCCGTTGCGTATTCCGGGGTGTTGGCTTCATCGACATAGAGCACCTGATAGGCACCGGCCCCGGTCGAGGCGTCGAGGCGCGCCTTGGCGCGGCGTTCGTTCTCGCCGAGAAGATTGATCTTCACGGTGGTCTGCCATTTCTTGTTGAACTCGCCGACATATTTGTCGAGTTCGGTCACGGACGGCATGCCCTGGCCGATCACGTTGAGGGTCGGCACCTTACCGACGCAGGCATCTTCCTGCGCCCGCACGGCCGCCGGCAGCGCCAGCATGCAGACGGAGCATAAAAAGGCTGTCTTCCATTTCATCGTCATTCCTCCTCCAATGAACTGCTCTTCGTGGTTTCCGATCGCTAGAAAAGATCGGCGAGTTTCTGATCGAGTGTCAGAAATTGCTGGTAACGGTCCTCGTAGAAGGCACGCACCGACGCATCGGGCAAAGCCGTGCGGGTGATGCGGCACATTCCGCCCGAGGCCGCGGCGAGATCGCTGTAATGGCCGGTCGCCACGGCGGCGCACATGGCTGCGCCGAGCGCCCCGAGTTCCTCACCCTCCGACACCTCGACCGGCAGGCCGCAGATGTCGGCGAAGATCTGCGACCAGACCGCGCTCTTCGATGCCCCGCCCGCAAGCCGGATGACCGAAGGCCCATCGGGCGCGACATAGTGCGAGACGTTCTCGCCGTGCCGGCGATGCTGAAAGGCCACCCCTTCGTAAATCGCCCGCAGCATGGAGCCGCGGTCGTCGGAATTGACCAGGCCGACGAAGGCGCCGCGTCTCGGCGCCGGTCCATTGACGAAGGGCATGAAATGGCAGCGGCGGGCGACCACCGGGCTCGCCGCGACCAGGTCATTGGCCGTGGCAACATCGATGTCTCCACCGGCGGCGCGGGCCAGATACCAGCTCAGATTGGCCGCCGAGGTCGGGCTTCCGTCTGCGAGCAACCGGCAGGCGCGATCCCGGTGGAGCATGTTGAGGATGGGCGGGTTTTCGCGCACCTTCCTGTCCGTCTCGATGGCATTGATCGACCAGGTACCGGCGATCATGGTCAGAAGCTTGCCGCCGATGACACCGGAGCCGGTGACGCAGGCGCTGACATCCATCATCGCAGCGACGACGGGCGTTCCGGCCAGCAGACCCGTTTCCTCGGCCGCGCTTTTGGAGACGCAACCAGCAATGCCGGTGTTTTCCACGAGCGGCGGCAGGCGGCTGATGAAGGCGCCGATGCCCAGGCGCTCGAAATAGCCGGCGTCATAGTCGCCGCGTTCGAGGTTCAGCAGGCCGCCGCCGCTGGCATCGCTCGGATCCGAGGCGGCGACATCGGTGAGCCGCATGCGGATATAGTCCTTGCACGCCAGCGCCCAGCGGGTCCTCTCGACCACATGCGGCTCGTTACGCGCGAGCCAGATCAACTGCATGATCGTCTGCCCGCCCCAGATCCTGTGGCCGGACAGCGCCTCCATGGCATCCGCTGTGCCATCGCGACGGAAGTCGTCGACGATCGACTGCGCCCGATGATCGACCGAGACGATGCCGTCGCGCGTGCCACGGCCCTGTTCGTCCACGAGGAAGATGCCGTTGCCGAAGCCGGTGCAGGCGATGGCTGCAATGCGGCCGGGATCGACCTGGCCGGACGTAAGCTCGCGGATGGCGCGGGCCGTATTGCGCCAGAAGGCCTCCGGCTCGCGCTCGACCCAGCCGTTGTCGCGATGGATCGTCACCACGTCGACGGCGCGCGCCGTCACCAGCCGGCCGGTTGCGTCGAAGATTGCGGCCTTGACCGCCGTTCCGCCGGCATCGATGGCGAGAAACAGATCACCCATTGTGGATCTCCGTGCTCAAAGCTGCGGCGGTTTTCTGCGGCAGGACGGTCGGCATGGCGAGGCAGCGGGCGATTTCCCGCTCGGCCCAGGCGGCATCGAGGCCCCGGACGCTCGCCAGGCATTGGCCGAAATCGCGCACCACGGCCGGCGTGCAGCGGCCGTCCAGCACGATCTGCGTGCGCCGCAGAAGAAGGTCGTCGAGAAAGAGCGCGGCACGCCTCTCGATCAGCCAGCGCAGCTCCCGCTCGGTAAAATCCGGAAGGCTCGCGATCGGCGCATCCGCGGAGAGAGCGCAGAAAGCGGCCACATCGAGGGCCACCGCACCGTAGCGATCAACGAGATCCGAGGCTCTTTGCGGCGTCGTCGCGTGTTTGCTGCAAAGCTGGTTCACCAGATCCTGCCGCCCTTTGCCATCCGGCCCCAGGCCAGCTGCACCCGGATAGGGGCGGCGACGGCTGTCCACCCGGCGCTTGACGGAGAGAAGCTCGAAGATGCGGTCGCCCGCCTGTTCGCCGAAGGCCCTGAAGGTGGTCCACTTGCCACCGACGAGCGAGAGAAGCGGCTGGCCGGAGGCCAGTCGGTCCTCGGCGATCAGATGGTCGCGGTTGGCCCGGTTGACGCTGGCACCGCCGCCGGCCTGCAACGGCCGAATGCCGGTCGTCACGGCCACGACGTCGCCTTCCGTGACCTCGATATCATCGAACAGGCTGGAAAGCGCGCCGGTCAGATAACGGATCTCGTCCGAGGCCACGCGGTCGTCGTCTGGGCTGTCGACCTGGATCTCGGTGGTGCCGAGCAGAATGGTGCGGTCGAGCGGGTAGCAGATCACCATGCGGCCGGTGCCGTCATCGAAATAGAAGGCACGACCGGCCATTCGCCGGTGCAGTTCGTCATGCCGGATGACGAGATGGGCGCCCTTGACCGGCCGGATATAGGCGGTGCTGAGGCCGAACGTCCGGTTGACCTGATCCACCCAGGCGCCGGCCGCATTGACCACGAGCTTGGGCTTCAGCCGCGCCGTCCGGCCGGAGATGCGGTCCGTGACGACAATAGCGTTGCCGTCCCGCGTCCAGTCGGCATGGTTGAGGCAGGCCACGTTTTCACTGGCCTGGAGCGCGTCTTCAATCATTTCGACGACGAGCGCTTCCGGATTGCGGATCCGCCCGTCGAAATAGCTGATGACCGCCCGGTAACGCGTGGACAGCCCCTTTGGAAAGGCGGCGCGTTGGAGCCGGGTGCTATGCGACGGCAGGACCTTATCCACGCGACCGAGGAATTCGTAGAGGCAGAGGGCCCCTTTCAGGCCGGCCGCACTCAGCGGACCGCTGCGGCTGGAGAGTCCGAGAAAGCGCAGGACCGAGCCCGTCAGGCCTTTCAGGTAGTTGGACAGCGGCACCACCACTTCCAGCGGCCGGGTGAAATGCGGGGCATGTTTGAGGAGCAAATTGCGCTCGCGCGCGGATTCGGCAACGAGCTTGAACTCGCGGTTTTCGAGATAGCGCAGCCCGCCATGGGCCATGCGCGAGGAAGCACTGGTGGCACCCTTGCAGAAGTCGGCGCGGTCCACGAGCAATGCGGACACGCCGTTCAGCGCCAGCTCGCGCAGAACCGCGACACCGTTGACCCCGCCTCCCACGACAAGCACGTCAAAGCCCACGCCGGACGCGATGCGCGCCAGGCTCTCCTCCCGGATCTTCATTCTATCTCCCCTGCCCCTGGCGGCCGTCGACCGGCGCCTGTTCGATGAGGCAGGCTCAATTTCGCATCTATTTTATAAAAGTCAACGCATCTTTATTTTTGTAACGGAGACCAGAGGGATGAGTTCAAGCTGATGACTTTATTGCGGAATTGAAGCTGCTGGCGCGCGTCGCCGAGCTGACTGTCGCAACAATGAGACGAAATGGGCAAAGATCCGAGGCTGAAGAGCACAGGCCAATCAGGATGAACCGCCCCGAGTTTGCCGTAGACCCCAACTCGTCAGAAGCAGGGTCTATGACAAGCAAGACGACGAATGGCCTGCTGCCGGCTTCTTGGGCACCTGCCTCAGAATTAGGGGAGATGGCGTCGACAAAACTCGGGGCTATTCAGATTCAGGGGATACCCGAGCGAACGCCGCAAGCAACTCGTCCAGAAACCCCTGAAGATCAGCGTCACGCGTGATGTCACAAATCCTTGGCCAGCCGCAATGCGTCGTAGATCGCCGCATGCGTATTGCGGGCGGCGACGGCGTCGCCGATCCGGTAGAGCCGGTAGGTACCGGCGGGATTGCGCTCGACCGACTGCGGCACTCCTGAGAGCAGTTCGTCATAGGACACTTCGCCCAGGTTTTTCGATCCCGGCTTCAGCTCGAAGTAGAGCTCGTCCAGCGGGATGGTGCCGTGGTTCACGACGATCTGGTCGACCTTGCGCTCCTTGGTCACGCCGCCGTAGTCGCTGCCGACTTGGGCAATGATCTGATTGCCACTGCGCTCGGCCGACTGCAGGCGATAGGTAACGGTGAAGGTCGTATCCAGTTTCTGCAGGGAGCGCATATACGGCACGAGGTTCATGGCCATAACCTCCGGCGCAAAGGTGCGGTCCGGCGTCATGACCTCGACCTTGGCGCCGGTCTTGGCGATAACCTCGGCCGCCTGCAAGCCGGCATGGTCGCCGGCATCGTCATAGACGAGCACGTTCGTACCCGGCTTCACGTCGCCGGAGAGAATATCCCAGGACGAGACCACCAGTTCGTTGCCGGAGCTCAGAACCTCAGTGTGCGGCAGCCCCCCGGTCGCGATGATCACGACATCGGGCTTCTCCGCCAGGATCGTCGCAGCATCCGCCCAGGTGTTGAACCGGAAGTTCACGCCGCGTTTTTCGCACTGGTTCATGCGCCAGTCGATGATGCTGATCATCTCGCGGCGCCGTTCGCTCTGGGCGGTCAGGCGGATCTGGCCGCCGGGATGGCTGGCGGCCTCGAACACGATCACCTCGTGGTCGCGCTCACCACAGACGCGCGCCGCCTCAAGGCCGGCCGGCCCGGCACCGACGATGACGATCTTCTTGCGCACCTCCGCCTTGGGGATGATGTGCGGCATGGTTTCTTCGCGACCCGTGGCGGGATTGTGGATGCAGAAGGCAAGTCCGCCCTGATAGATGCGGTCCAGGCAATAATTGGCGCCGACACAGGGGCGGATGTCCTCCTCCCGCTTCTCGATGATCTTGCGGACGATATGCGGGTCGGTCATGTGGGCCCGCGTCATGCCGACCATGTCGACCTTGCCCGAAGCGATCGCGTGGCGCGCGGTGGCGACATCGGGGATCTTCGCTGCATGGAAGGTCGGGAAATTGGTCGCCGCCCGGATCTCGCCCGCGAAGTCGAGATGCGGAGAATTGGCCATGCCCTGGATCGGGATGACGTCAGTGAGGCCCGGATCGGTATCGATGTGGCCGCGGATGACGTTGAGATAGTCGATCAGGCCGCTGTCGCGCAGCCGCTTGGAGATCTCGATTCCGTCGGACTTGGCGGTGCCACCGGCCAGGCGCTCGTCGGCCGTATAGCGCACGCCCAGAATGAAGTCGTTACCGACCCTTTCCCGGATCGCCTTGAAGACGTCGAGACAGAAGCGCATGCGGTTGTCGAGAGAGCCGCCATAGGGGCCGTCGAGTTCGTTCGTCAACGGCGAGGTGAACTGGTCAATCAGGTGTCCATAGGCCTCGAGCTCGACACCATCCATGCCGCCGGCTTTCATGCGCTCGGCCGCGTCGGCGAAGTCCTTGATGATCCGCTCGATATCCCAGTCCTCGATTTTCTTCGGAAAGGCGCGATGAGCGGCCTCACGATGATGGGAGGGTGCGAGCACGGGCAACCAGTCGCCCTTGTCCCAGCGCGTGCGCCGCCCGAGATGGGTGAGCTGAATCATGATCGCCGAACCCGCCTCGTGGACGGCATCGGTCATCTCGCGGATCCAGGGAACGATCTCGTCCTTGTAGGCCAGGAGGTTGTTGAAGACCGGCGGACTGTCCTTCGAGACCGCCGCCGACCCTGCCGTCATCGTCATGGCGACGCCGCCGCGGGCGCGCTCGACCGTGTAGGCGCGATATCGGCTTTTCGGCATGCCGTCTTCCGGATAGGCAGGCTCGTGCGAGGTGACGATGATGCGGTTGCGCAGGGTCAGGTGCTTCAGCTGGAAAGGTTGCAGCAGGGGATCATTCGACATGCGACAGAGCTCCGGTCCGGGAAATTTTCATCCAGGTTAGGCAGGGATGTACATATGTGTCAATTATGAAAACGCGTGAGTACACCATGTAAACACTTGTGTACATTTTCAACTTGTAACGATGAAATCCATTTGTTAGGAAAAGGCCATGGAACAGAAGCTGAGCGATACTGGGTGGCGGGGATCGCCGGAAGCATGGATCGAGGCGGCCTATGACGCGCTTCTGGAATCCGGCGTGGATTCGGTCAAAATTCTGCCCCTGGCAAAGCGCCTCAATCTCTCACGCACAAGCTTCTACTGGTTCTTCAAGGACCGGGAGGAACTCTTGGGCGCGCTCGTTTCGCGCTGGCGGGAGAAGAACACCGGCAATCTGATCAAGCAGACCGAAGCCTATGCCGAGACGGTTGTCGAAGCGATGCTGAATGTCTTCGACTGCTGGCTGAACAAGGACCTGTTCGATTCCCAGTTCGAATTTGCCGTCCGCAGCTGGGCCCTGCAATCCGCGGAAATCCTCGCCGAGGTCCAGACGGCCGATCAGGCGAGAATGGATGCCATCTGCCGCATGATCATGCGTTTCGGTTACGACGCGGTCGCTGCCGATGTCCGGGCGCGAACGACCTATCTCGTGCAAATTGGCTACATTTCGATGCAATCAAGCGAGAATCTGTCGCTCAGGATGAAGCGCATCCCCGAATATATTGCCATCTATACCGGGCAGTCCCCTCAAAAAAGAGAGCTGGACCGCTTCTTTGCACGGCATGGATACAGGGAGGAATGAGAGAGGTTGGACATTAAGGGATCGAAGATTGGCATTGTCGGAGGTTCCGGTTGGCTGGGCGGCGCGATCGCATCAGCCATACTCGACACTGGCGTCGTCGCTCCCTGCGCCCTTTCACTATCCTACCGCAGCCATCGTCCCGACCGCTTCGACGGCGCGTTCTGGACCACCGACAACGAGATGATCGCGGAACGCTCTGACGTCATCATCCTCAGCGTGCGCCCGCAGGACTGGCCGCTTCTGCGTTTCAGCGCAAAGGACAAGCTGGTCATATCGGTCATGGCGGGCGTCCGGCTCCCAGACCTCGTGGCGCAGCTTCAGACCGCCCGCGCCGTTCGCAGCCTCCCGAATGCCGCAGCCGAGGTGCGAAAATCGTTCACGCCGTGGATTGCGACCGGGGTCACTGACAGCGACCGCAAGATCATCGACGCTATCTTCAACGCCTGCGGGCTTCATGTGGAAGTGCGGTCCGAGGCGGAGATCGATTATTTCACGGGCCTCACCGGATCGGGACCGGCCTTTCCGGCACTGCTCGCCGAAGCGATGATGAATGACGCAATTGCGCGCGGCATCGATCGGCAGACCGCACGACGCGCCGTCGACGCCGTCTTCATCGGTGCCGGGCGTCTGCTTGAGACGAACGGATCCTGCCCTTCGGACACGATCAGGACCTTCCTCGACTATCGCGGCACGACCGCGGCTGGCATCGAAGCGATGGTCGGAGCGGGTTTCGGCAAGGCCGTGGCACGCGGGCTTGCCGCAGCAAAGGAGAATTCGGTGCGAATGGGTGAACCGCCCATGCACCTCAACTGAACGGGTAACGCGGCGCCCCGGTCAGACGAAAAGCCGCAAAACAGAGGGAACGATAATGAACAGACTGCTTGCATCGACGTGCCTCTTCCTGGGAACCATCGCCGGTTCTTCGTTGGCCGAGGCGGCTGAATGTGGAACCATCACGATCGCCTCCATGAACTGGCAGAGCGCCGAGTTGATCTCCAATCTCGACAAGATCATTCTCAACGAAGGCTACGGATGCAGCGCCGAAATCACCATTGGCGACACCGTGCCGACGATCACCTCCATGGCTGAAAAAGGCGAGCCGGACATTGCGCCCGAGGCCTGGGTCGACCTGCTGCCGGAGATCGTGAAAAAGGGCACGGAAGAGGGCCGTATCGTCAAGGTCGGATCGCCGCTTCCCGATGGCGGCATTCAGGGCTGGTGGATCCCGAAATACTTCGCCGACGCCCATCCGGACATCAAGACCGTCGCCGACCTGCTGAAGCACCCCGACCTCATCAAGGATCCGGAAGACCCGAGCAAGGGCGCGATCTTCAATGGCCCCCAGGGCTGGGGCGGCACCGTCGTCACCGCGCAGCTCTACAAGGCGTTCGGTGCAGAAGAAGCCGGCTGGACGCTGGTCGATACCGGTTCGTCGGCTGGCCTTGATGGCTCGATTGCCAAGGCTTACGAGCGCAAGGAAGGCTGGGTCGGCTACTACTGGGCCCCGACTGCGCTGCTTGGCAAATACGAAATGGTGCAGCTCGATGCCGGCGTTCCCTATGACGCCGCGGAATGGAAGCGCTGCATAACCGTCGCCGACTGCCCGGATCCCAAGCCCAGCGCATGGCCGGTCGACACGATCGCAACGCTGGTCGCCAAGCCCTTTGCCGAACGGGCCGGAACCGAGGTCATGGCCTATCTCGGCAGCCGCTCCTGGAGCAATGCAAGCATCAACGCCCTGATGGCTTGGATGACCGACAACCAGGCGAGCGGCGAAGACGGTGCCAAGCATTTCCTCAAGGAAAACCCGGACGTCTGGAAGAAGTGGGTCTCTGCGGAGGCCGCTGCCAAGATCGAGGCCGCGCTCTAAGCGCCCTGCATTGAACGTGCGATGCGCATTCGCGCATCGCACATCACCTGCCGAAAAGAACAAAAAGACACTGGATCGGCTCTTTTCAAGAGGGGAACCGAATGGATTGGTTTTATAATTTTCCGCACATGGACGACAATGCACTGCGTGATCTCAAAAAGGCGATCGACGAAAGCTTTCGGACGTTTACACGCAGCTATGGCGACACGATCGAAAGCTTCTTCACGCCCCTCCAGCACTTCCTGATCGGTGCCGAACGGTTCATGCTGAAAACCCCCTGGCCGATTATCACGCTGCTGATCCTGGCCATCGCCTTTGCCGCAACGCGCAGCCTTCGCATTGTCGCCGGCTGTCTCGTGACGTTGATGGCGATCGGCTATCTCGACATGTGGGACGACACGATGCGGACGATCTCGATGATCTTCGTCTGCACCCTGTTGTCGATCGCCATCGGCATACCGATCGGCATCCTCATGGCCCGGTCCGACCGGGTCCAACAGGTGATGAACCCGATCCTCGACGTCATGCAGACCATGCCCAGCTTCGTCTATCTCATCCCGGTCGTCATGCTGCTGGGGATCGGCAAGGTTCCGGGCCTGATCGCCGTCGTGATCTACGCCATTCCGCCGATGATCCGCCTCACGAATCTTGGCATCCGACTTGTCGACAAGGACGTGCTCGAAGCCGCCGATGCCTTCGGTGCCGACGACCGGCAAAAGCTGCTGAAGGTGCAGTTGCCGCTGGCTCTTCCAACCATCATGGCCGGCATCAACCAGACCATCATGATGGCGCTCGCCATGGTCGTCATCGCCTCGATGATCGGCGTGCAGGGCCTTGGCCAGCCGGTGCTGAAGGCCATTGCCAACCAGTATTTCACGCTCGGCATGTTCAACGGGCTCGCCATCGTCGGCATTGCCATCATGTTCGACCGCGTCAGCCAGGCCTATGGCAAGCGCCTTCAGAAGCACCGGGAGGTCGTCCATGGCTGAGCATGTCTTCGGCGGCATCAAGATCCGCCACCTCTACAAGATCTTCGGCCCGGACGGCGCGCGCTATGTCGATGCCGTGAAGGACGGGCTCAGCAAAGCCGAACTCAATGAGAAACATGGCCATGTTCTCGGATTGAGGGACATCAACATCGAGATCCCGTCGGGCGGCATTCAGGTGATCATGGGGCTTTCCGGTTCCGGCAAGTCGACTCTGATCCGCCACATCAACCGCTTGATCGACCCGACGGCTGGCGAGGTCCTTGTCGATGGCGTCGACGTGGTCAAGATGCAGCAGTCAGAACTCCGCGAGTTCCGGCGCCACCAGACCGCGATGGTGTTTCAGAAGTTTGCCCTTCTCCCGCATCGCACGGTCATTGACAACACCGTCTTTGGGCTCGAGATCCAGGGTATCCCGCGTCAGAAGTGCATCGACACCGCGATGCGCTGGATCGAGCGCGTGGGCCTCAAGGGCTTCGAACAGAAATACCCGAACCAGCTGTCCGGCGGCATGCAGCAACGTGTCGGACTTGCCCGGGCGCTCGCCAACGACGCGCCCGTCCTCCTCATGGACGAGGCCTATTCCGCGCTCGATCCGCTCATCCGCACCGATATGCAGACCGTCCTCCTCGACCTGCAGCAGGAGATCAGGAAGACGATTGTCTTCATCACACACGATCTGGACGAGGCACTGAGGCTCGGCGACCAGATCGCCATCCTGCGCGACGGTGAGGTGATCCAGCAGGGCACGAGCCAGGACATCGTGCTTCGCCCCGCCGACGATTACGTCGCCAACTTCGTCAAGGAAGTAAACCGCGGCCGGGTGGTCCATGTCGAAGCGATCATGGGCGCGCTGGAGAGCCAGCCCTTGGGCGGCCCCACAGTCTGCGCCGCAAGTACCATCGAAGAGGCGGTACGCGCCCTTGCCGGCACACCCGAGGGGGCCATCACCGTTGTCAGCACAACCGGGCAACCCGTCGGTACGGTGACGTTCCGGCAATTGGCGACCGCCATGGTCAATACTCAAGAGGAAGGCAGCGGAGAAGCACGCTGAGCGCTATCCGGGCGATCTCACCCCTCGCCCGTATTGTCGAGACGGCGAGGTGGAACGCGCTCCCTCGCGCGCTCAAAAGGCTGCATGAACGAAAAGCCCCTCGCTTCTGAAGCGAGGGGCGGACGTTGACGCGAGGCGCGCTTGTTTTCCAGAGAGCCGCCGGAAGAACTGCGGGATGCCAGAGACGCGTCCCGCAGCCGTCTGGTTTAGGCGGCAAACTGGTTCATCGTGTTGTGGGCACCACCAGCCTTGAGTGCTGCTTCACCGGCGAAGTATTCCTTGTGATCATCGCCCAGGTCCGAACCCGCCATGTTCTGGTGCTTGACGCAGGCGATCCCTTCGCGGATTTCCTTGCGCTGGACGCCCTTGACGTAGCCGAGCATGCCGGCATCGCCGAAGTATTCCTTGGCGAGGTTGTCGGTGGACAGCGCCGCCGTGTGATAGGTCGGCAGCGTGATCAGGTGATGGAAGATGCCGGCGCGCTTTGCCGCATCGCGCTGGAAGGTCCGGATACGCTCGTCTGCCTCGGCGCCGAGTTCCGTTGCGTCGTAATCGACGCTCATCAGCTTGGCACGGTCGTAGGCCGAAACGTCCTTGCCTTCCTTGACCCAGGCGTCGAAGACCTGCTGGCGGAAGTTGAGCGTCCAGTTGAACGACGGCGAGTTGTTGTAGACGAGCTTAGCGTTCGGAATGACCTCGCGGACGCGGTCAACCATGCCGGCAATCTGTTCGATATGCGGCTTCTCCGTCTCGATCCACAGAAGGTCGGCGCCATTGTTGAGCGAGGTGATGCAATCGAGAACGCAACGGTCCGCACCGGTTCCTTCGCGGAACTGGTAGAGATTGGACGGAAGGCGCTTCGGACGCATCAGCTTGCCATCGCGATTGATGATGACATCGCCGTTGATGCTGCTGGCGTCGACAACTTCCTCGCAATCGAGGAAGGAGTTGTAGAGGTCGCCGATGTCGCCGGGTTCCTTGCTGAAGGCGATCTGCTTGGTGAGGCCGGCGCCAAGGGAGTCGGTCCGTGCAACGATGATGCCGTTGTCGACGCCCAGTTCCAGGAAGGCGTAACGGCAGGCGCGGATCTTCGCGATGAAATCTTCATGCGGAACGGTGACCTTGCCGTCCTGGTGGCCGCACTGCTTCTCGTCGGAAACCTGGTTTTCGATCTGCAGGGCGCAGGCACCCGCCTCGATCATCTTCTTGGCGAGCAGATAGGTGGCTTCCGCATTACCGAAACCGGCGTCAATGTCGGCGATGATCGGAACGACATGCGTCTGGTAGTTCTCGACCGACTGCTGCAGCTGCTTTTCGCGGGCGATGTCACCGGCGGCGCGGGCGGCATCGATATCGCGGAACAGCATGCCGAGTTCGCGGGCGTCAGCCTGGCGCAGGAAGGTGTAGAGTTCCTCGATCAGCGCCGGAACGCTGGTCTTTTCATGCATCGACTGGTCGGGCAGCGGGCCGAATTCCGAGCGAAGTGCCGCAACCATCCAGCCGGAGAGATAGAGATAACGACCCTTGGTCGAGCCGAAATGCTTCTTGATGGAGATCATCTTCTGCTGACCGATGAAACCGTGCCAGCAACCCAGCGACTGGGTGTAGTTTGCCGGATCGGCATCGTAGGCTGCCATGTCGCGGCGCATGATGTCGGCGGTGTAGCGGGCGATGTCGAGACCCGTCTTGAAGCGGTTCTGCAGGCGCATCCGGGCAACCGCTTCGGAGGTGATGCCGCTCCAGTTCGGATTGGCGGCAATCAGGGTGTCGATTTTTGCAAGATCAGTTGTGTAGGCCATGAGAGCACTCCTTCAATTTGATGGAGGAGTGATATCCGATCGGCGGGGGCGACAGGAGAGGGCATGATGTGCACTTGTCATACTTTACAAAAACTGATTGTAATGTTGTAAAGTTGGAGCGGACAATGGCGGAAAAGCAGGGCGTTTATCTCGGAACCCGTTTGCGACGACTGCGTCGCAATCTCGGCCTGACCCAGAACGAGATGGCGAGCGACCTCGAAATCTCGCCCTCCTATATCGCCCTCATGGAGCGCAACCACCGCCCCGTCACGGCGGAAATCCTTCTGCGGTTGGCGCGGTCCTACAAGATCGACATGTCGGATCTCGCCGGCGATGGCGGTGCGGACCATGCAACCCGCCTTCAGGCCGCGATGAAGGATCCCATCTTCGCCGATATCGACTTCGCGGCGACGGAGATCGCCGAGGTGGCCAACAGCTTTCCCGCGTTCAGCGAAGCGATGCTGCGTCTCTACACCGCCTACCGTGAAGAACAACTGGCGCTCGCCGACCGCTCCCCGGACCAGCGCGGCGGCACCCCTTCCATGGTCGATCCGGTGGCGGCCACACGCCGCTTCCTTGCCGCGCGCCGCAACAGTTTTCCCACGCTCGACACGATCACCGAGCGTCTGGCCACAACGATCGCCGAGAAGGGCGGCATCACCGCCTACCTCAAGGAAAAGCACGGCCTGCGGATCAGGCGGCTGCCATCCTCCGTCATGTCGGATTCGCTGCGCCGACACGATCTGCACCGGCGGCAGATCCTGCTGGACGAGTCGCTGGACATGGCAAGCCAGCAGTTCCAGCTGGCGCAACAGCTCGCCTATCTGGAATTCGCCAAGGAGATCGCCGCTGCGGTTCACGAGGGCGGCTTCACCAATGAAGCAAGCGAGCGCCTCACCCACCGGGCCTTGGCGAGCTACTGCGCCGCAGCCCTGCTCATGCCCTATTCGGCGTTTGCCAAGGCTGTTGAGGCCAAACGCTACGATCTTGCAGCGCTTTCACGCCAATTCGGCACCAGCTTCGAGCAGACCGCGCACCGGCTGACGACGCTTCAGAAACCGGGACAGGAGCGCATTCCGTTCTTCTTCGTCCGCATCGATTCGGCCGGCAATGTCTCCAAGCGCCTCGACGGCGCTCACTTTCCGTTCTCGAGCTATGGTGGCGGCTGCCCGCTGTGGAATGTGCACCAGGTTTTCCGCACACCTGGAGAGATTGTCACGCAGTGGCTGGAGTTCCCGGACGGACAGCGTTTTTTCTCCATTGCCCGGACAGTGAGCTCTGGCGGAGGCGCCTTCGGCGTCACGCGGGTTGACCGCGCTGTCGCGTTGGTGTGCGATGCACAGCATGCCGAGCGTCTGGTCTATGTGCGCCCCGAATCCGATCGGACGCCGACGCCGGTTGGAATGGCCTGTCGACTCTGCCACCGGGCGAGCTGCACCTCGCGGGCCGAACCTCCGATCGGGCGTCAGATTCTGGTTGACGAT
>DAIMJJ010000031.1:0-4873 GCA_036722275.1 Rhizobium sp.
TTCCGGTGTCCGCCGCCACCAGACGCGCCACGGTCACGTCATGCGACGGCGGCCCGAACCGGAAGGCATAGGTGGTATCGAAGAAGGCACCGAATAGATCGGTCGCCGCAAGCTTCAGCGCGCTGCGCGGCGGCGCGGTCAGTTCGCGGCGGGCGCTGACCACCGGCTGGCTGCCGTCGCGCAGGCAGGCAAGCTCGAGGATCAGGTCCACGGCATTTCCTGTGTCGTTGAGCACATGCACGTCGAGCCCGTTGGTGCCCTCGTCGGTGAGGACGACCTGAAGCGGGCGGAAGGCGCGCTTCAGGGCATACCAGACCGGCTTCGGTTCACCGATTGCGTCGATCACGCCCCAGCCGGGTCCGGGCAGGAGATCCTGCAATGTCCAGACCAGCGCGCCCCTGCAAGTCGAGCCGGTGCGCCGCCATTCGCCGTAGGTCTCGGTCACGACCTCGCCGGTGACGGCACGTGAGAGGTCGAGATAGCGGCCGGCGTCTTCACGCCGCAGGCGCGCCGGATCGAAGCCGTAAAGCTCTTGAAGATAATGGTCGCGAATGTCCTCGAAGTCCCAGGATGCGCCGCGGTCGCGGGGTACACGAGCTTTCCAGCGCGGATCATGCACAGGCGCGACCGGCAGATGCGCGTCGAGGGTTGCCTGCTGGGGCACATGGGCGAAGGCGAGGCTCTCGGCGGCAAACCGGACCTCGGCGCGGCGCGCATCTTCAAGCGGCCGGCAGTAGGCGCCGACGCCGTAGTAATGCGTGACGCCCTCATTGGGAGAGAATGGCATGGCGCCGCCGGAGGGAGAGTTTGCCACATAGGGCACGTCCGGCCGGGACCGTGCGCCAAGGGTTCTGAGCGTCTCTTCGAAGAACGGTGTCTTCCAGATGCGCTCCGGCAGTCCGAGCATGGCACCCTGCTGATAGACTTCGCTGCCGCCGCAGAGCACGGCGAGCGATGGCGATCCCTGGACCCCGCTCAGGAAGGTGTCGATTTCGTCGTCTATGCTTGCGGCGAAGGCCTCGTCCGCCGCCGGGTAGTCGAAGTTGGCGAAGATGAGGTCCTGCCAGACCAGCAACCCGAGCCGATCGCACAGACGGAAGAAGTCGGGGCTCTCATAGGTCATCGTGCCGCCGACGCGGATCATGTTCATGCCGGCCTCGGCGGCGAGCGTCAGCCACGGAGCATAGTCCTCGGCCGCGCCGGGCAACCGCAGGATGTCCGCATTGGTCCAGACCGCGCCGCGGCAGAAGACCGGCGTGCCATTGACGATCAGGCCGAAGCCGCGACCATCCGGTCCAAGGTCGAGCTCGATGCGACGGAAGCCGACGAGGCCCAGAGAATAGGGCCGGCCATCGATCGACAGCCGGGCGTCGTAGAGCTTCGGTTCGCCATGGGTGCGCGGCCACCAGGGTTCGATGGTCTGAAGCGCCAAGTCAGCCCGCCAGACACCGTCGCCGTCTCGTCGAAAGCCGGTTTCTTCGCCGGCGCAGGACAGGTTTACCCGTTCGGCATCCCCTTGAAGCGCAAAGCTGACGGCAAGGCGGCCTGTGCCGTCGGCGTCAAGACCGGCCTCGATCTTCAGATCGGTGATCGCATGCGGGCCTGGGCGGATCAGCGTGATCGGCCGATAGGGACCGACAGAGTGGATCGCAGGACACCAGCCGGGCATATGGCCGAGCGGTGTGGTGCGGATCAGGCGCAGGCCCTGATGATCCATCATCTGCGGACGCCAGCGCGCCCGCGGGCCGCGCTTGTCGAGATGCGGCGTCAGGGCCCGGAAACAGATGGCGATCTCGTCGTCGCCCGAGAGCAGCAGGTCGACATCATTGGCCGCAAACATGCTGCCGCAGGACAGTCGAAGTTCGCCGTTCACATAGACCTCGGCCATCGTCGCCAGCCCGGCAAACCGCAGAACGGCTGGACCGGGCGCCTCGCCCGCGAGCGAGCGGAAGTACCAGGCGTCCTTGTCATGCAGCGGCTGCGGGTTTTCCGGATCGAAGAGGCCAGCCTGGGTGAGTGCCTGGGCGACCGTGCCCGGCACGGGCGCGGGAATGCGCGCCGCCGGCCGGTGGACCTGCGAGGGATCCGCATACCGACCGGCTTCGGTGACGAGCAGCGTCCAGCCCTGCTCCAGCGGGCGTTCGTCCGCTGCGAGGTAAGTGGTGATGCGCGTCATCGTGCCTCCTCAGGCGAGGGTTTTGCCAATGTCTCCGACGAGCTTGTCCCAGGCCTCGGCCGCCGGGTCCAGGGCGGATCGCAACGGATCGAACTTTTTCCGCGTCACCGCACGGGCGAGCTGGAACTGGACGGTCTTGGCCGTTTCCGAGATCTTCAGAGCATGCGCGGCGGCGTCTTCGAATTGCGACGGCGACAGCCACGCCAAGTGGCTGGCAAGCAGCTCGAAATTGGCACCGAACTGACGCAGCGTGTTGAAGGCATATTTGTGGAAATAGCCGAAGGGGCGTTCCGCGATTGCCTCGACCTGGGTCGGGAAGACTTCGGCGAAAGCGGCAATCGGATTGGCTTCCGGCCGCCGGACGAAGTGACGCTTCAGGAGGCGCCAGGCGGTTTCGCGCTGATGCGCGTCGGACGGCAGGACCGTGGGGAACTTGGCGAATTCGGTATAGGGCAGGAAGGGCAGGGCGCCCTCGGGCAGATCGCGCTGGAACAGCCCGTCGAAATCCTCGCCCTCGACATGGAAGAAGCCGCCATTGTGGAAATAATCCATCCGACGGCCGTCTCTGTCGAGCCGGTTGATGGCGACCGTCGTCTTTCCGTGGTCCTGGCGGTAGCCGACGCCGCGGGTGTCCGGCATGAAATAGCTGTCCATCTCGACAAGGCAGAGGCGTCCGCGGGCGATCTGCTCGGCGACATGGGCCTCGACGCTGTCGAAGATGGCAAGTTCCGTGACGCGGATGCCGTAAAGTTCTTCAAGGTCTTCGAGCGGCACCTTGAAGAAGGTGAGCTGGTCGCCCTCGAAATCCTGGGTCAGGGTGAAGCCGAGCATGGCTTCCGGCCGGGCGCCCATCGAGGCGAGGACCTCGATCCACAGATCGACATAGCAGTTGGTCTCCGGCCACATGCGATCGCTCGCATGCAGCGCATGCGGCGCGTAGGTGGCCGGATCCAGTCCGGGAAAGACCGCTGCCGTCACCGGATCAGCCCCACAGAGCGGCGCGGACCGAGGCGGGCCACTGGTCGACGTCGAGCCCGTGGTGATGGAAGAGTGCCAGCGCGATACGTTCCAGACCGAAGCCGACGCAGGCGGTATGCGCCACCGAACCGTCTGCGAGGTTCAAGCCCCATTTCGTCCCGAAGGCGTCCTGGTGATAGTTGAAGCTCATGCAGGCCGTCGGGTTGGTCGTGGAGGTGATCGGGATCAGCAGTTCGAACTTGAGGTTCTGGTCGCGCTGGTTGTTGGCGAGCATCTTGCCGGCGCGGCCAAAGAAAGGATCGTTGGCGACGTCGATCTCCACCGGCAGGCCGACCTCGGCCATGATCTGCTGACCGCGATCCATCCAGGTCTGGCGGAATTCGGTCACCTGCTCCTGGCTGCCCATGCAGACATATTCGCGCATGCGGAACAGCTGCTGGCGCGCCGGGTCGTTGGACGGCTCATGGCGGAAGCAGTAGGACTGCAGGTCGAAGAGACCGCCCTTTTCCGGCAAATTGCCGCGCTTGGCGATCGTCGGATAGAGCGGATAGCAGGCCGCCGGCGTCAGCACGATGTCGGTCGCCTTCTGCTCCGCCGTCCAGTCCTCGTCGGCATCCATGCATTTCAGCAGGCTGACATGGTCGAGTTCGTTGCCGCAGAAGCTGTGCACGGTACCGGCCAGCTGCGGGAAGCTCTTCATGTAGCCGCTCTTTTCGAAATAGGCGCGGTTCATGCCGGGAGGAAAGCGGATCGCTTCCGCGCCATCGGCCGCACCGTAACGGTCGATCAAGCGCTCGAAGGCCGCAATCACGTCTTCGAAGCGTCCGCCGCGGCCATAGAGGCCGTCGACGCCGGTTTCGATCAGAAGACCGCTTTCGAAGAGACGGTCGAGGAAGCTTACCTGCATATCCATGGTTCTTATCCCAGCAATCCGGTTTCCTGCTTGTGAACAAGCAGCATGGTTGAGGTGTTGGCGAGAATGCGATCGTTGGAGATCATCAGCTCGGCCGAATGGGCATCGCGCAGATGGCGGCCGAGGCTATAGGGCGTGCCGTTCTTGTAGCCGAGGATGCCGCAGATCCGCATCGCCTGGTTGATGATCGGCAGGATCATTTCGGAGGAGGCGATCTTCACATTGTTCATCGCGACGGCAAAGCCCATGGAAGACAGGCGATCCTGATCCTTGCGGGCGGCCTCAAAGGCCTGCAGGCCGTTGACGATGTTGGCGCGCACGACCTGGAGCTGGCTCGACATCTCCGCGAGCTGCACGAGACCGGGCGGCTGCGTTCCGGGCGACTTGCGCGCGGCGGCCCGCACAAAATTCTGCGCACGCGAGAAGGCGTCGACCGCGATCCCGTACCAGAGTGCGCTCCACAGAAGATGGGCGCTCGCCAGCATGGACTGGGCGGCGATTTCGGCAAAGGGTTGCGGCAGGATCTGCTCGGCCGGGGCTTCGCCCTTGAAGATGAAGCCGTCGGAGCAGGTGCCGCGCATGCCGAGCGTGTCCCAGCTCTGGGTATGCTCAAGCGTGTACTGGTCCTTGAGGAAGACGGTCATCACCTGGTCGGAGGACGCCGCGTCCTTGTGGCTGCGCGAGGTAATGAGAATGGCGTCGCAGTCGATGCCGTAGGAGATGACGGTCGCGTCCTTCTCCAGATAGCAGCGGCCGTCCTTGACCTCGATCGCGCAGATGCTGTTGCGCATATTGCCGCCGATGCC
>DAIMJJ010000031.1:4973-25545 GCA_036722275.1 Rhizobium sp.
GGCCGTCCTTGACCTCGATCGCGCAGATGCTGTTGCGCATATTGCCGCCGATGCCGGCCTCGGTCGTCGCCGAGCCGAGCAGCAGCTGTTCCGAGGCGACGCGGCGCATGAAGTCCCGATGCCAGGCAGCGTCCTGACCATGCGACACCAGACTCGAAACCTTGATCTGGTGCATGGCGAAGATCATGGCGCTCGATGCGCAGGCCTGGCCGATGATCGTGCAGATCTCGGCGATTTCCGAGGTGGAAAGACCTTCGCCGCCTAGGTCGACGGGGATCATGATCCCCATCAACCTGGCGGCCTTCATTTCTTCGACGGCTTCGCGCGGGAAGCGTCCGACCTTGTCCACGTCGTCGGCATGGGCGGCGGCGACGGTGGCCACACGAAGGGCGCGGGCCCTCAGATGCGTTTCTTGCGGTTTGGCGGAGAGGTCCATCATGCGACCTTTCTATCCTCGAGGATCGACTTGACGGTGGATTCGATTGCGGCGACGCTCGCAAACGACTTGCGGTTCAGCAGGTGGTCCGGAAACTCGATGTCGAAGGCTTCTTCGAGGCCGAGCATCAACTGCACGGAGGCGAAGGACGACAGGCCGGCCGCATAGAGATCGGCGTCGTCGGCAATGGTGTCGACGGAGACCGGCAGACCGCCCAGTTTCGCCAGCAATGTCCGAATTGTTTCGTTCATCTATTTTCCCTTCCCTGATGCTATTCTTCCAAATTGTTGGATGATTTCTTAGGCTGGAAAGCATAAGATTCCGCTAAATGCCGTAGTTAAGGAAAAATGAGCGCTGTCGCACCCCGCGCACACGGGCCCGACAGCGCCTGGTGCAGTGCCGGTTTCTCAGGCGAAAACAGGGATTTGCCGGTCTTGGCTTCGGCTCAAGGGTAGGTGCGCGCAACGCCCTGGCGGTCGGTTACGACATAGTGGTCGGGCGCTGTCTCGCGCAGCATGCCGTCGCCGAGCGACACCTTTCCGTGGCCGTCCGGAAGGTCGAGGATATAGGCAGGGATGCAAAGTCCGGAGACCTTGCTGCGCAGCGCGCGCATCAGGGACTGCC
This sequence comes from Rhizobium sp., assembly GCA_036722275.1. GTDB lineage: Bacteria > Pseudomonadota > Alphaproteobacteria > Rhizobiales > Rhizobiaceae > Allorhizobium. The sequence continues at coordinate 6,034 of DAIMJJ010000031.1, forward strand.
CTTCGGCGATCGACAAACGGAAGTGGCTTGTCCCCGGTGCCATGTCGGGGTGATGCAGATAATAGGGCTTGATCCGGGTTTCGACGAAGGCCCGCATGAGCGCCGCAAGCACCTCGGCGTCGTCGTTGATGCCCTTCAGCAAGACGCTTTGGCTGAGCATGACGATGCCGGCATCGACCAGCCGGCCGCAGGCTTCGCGCACCGCCTCTGACATCTCGCGCGGGTGATTGGCGTGCAGCGCGATATAGACCGTTTTGCCGCTTGCCTGCAGCGCTGCAATCAGTTCCGCGGTGATGCGCTCGGGATCGACCGCCGGCACGCGGCTGTGCAGGCGCACGATCCGCACATGCGGAATGGTTGAGAGGGCCGACATGATCTCGCGCAGGCGCCGTGGCGACAGGACCAGCGGATCGCCGCCGGTGAGGATGACCTCCCATATGCCCGGTTGCGAGGCGATATAGGCGAGCGCCGCATCGAGCTTGTCGGGGGGAAGCGTTCCGTCGCCCTGCGGCCCCACCATTTCCCGGCGAAAGCAGAAACGGCAGTAGACTGGGCAGATATGCACGACCTTGAGCAGCACGCGGTCCGGATAGCGGTGAACGATGCCCTCGACAGGGCTGTGGGCATGGTCACCGATCGGGTCGTTTCGTTCGCCTTCGGTCTCGATCAGCTCGGCGGACGTGGGAACATATTGGCGGGCGATCGGATCGGCGGGGTTTGTCTCGTCGATCAAGGCCTGAACCGTGGGTGTCAGCGCGACCGCATAGCGTTCGGCTACGCGGTCGAGCGCGTCGCGCTCGCCCTCCGCAGCCAGGCCAGCCGCGATCAGCGCGTCCACCGACTTCAGCGACGCGCCGCTCAAGCCGGCATCTCCGCCACCGGCGCCCACATAACCTGGTCGATCCGGATGGCGCCGGTTGCCAGCATCACCAGCCGGTCGAAGCCGAGCGCGATGCCGGAGGCTTCCGGCATGATGGCGAGCGCTTCCAGGAACGCTTCGTCGAGCGGATAGGCTTCGCCGTAGACGCGCATCTTTTCCGCCATCTCTGCTTCGAAGCGGCGGCGCTGTTCGCCCGCATCGGTCAGCTCGCCGAAGGCATTGGCGAGCTCGACGCCGCAGGCATAGAGCTCGAACCGCTCGGCAACGCGGGGATCGCGGGCGGAGGGCCTTGCAAGGGCGGCTTCCGCGACCGGGTATTCGTCCAGGATGGTGAGGCGCCCCATGCCGAGATGGGGCTCGACCTTTTCCACGATCACACGGCTGAAGAGGTCCGCCCAGGTGTCGTCGGCGGCCACCCGCATTCCGGCATTGTGCAACTGTGCGGCCAGATGCTCGCGGTCAGTCGCGCCGCCGGCTTCCACCGACCCCAGAAGGTCTATGCCGGCATAACGCTGGAAGGCTTCGGCGACGGAGAGCCGCTCCGGCGCGAGGAAAGGGTCGCAGGTGTTCTCTCGATAAGCGAAGGTCCGCATCCCGGTGGTCTCCGCGGAGAGGGCGACGAGGCTTGCAGCGTCGGCCATCAGCGCTTCGTAGCGTTCGCCGACGCGATACCATTCGAGCATGGTGAATTCGGGATGGTGCAGGGGGCCGCGCTCTCGGTTGCGATAGACATGGGCGAAGCAGGAAATGCGTCGCTCGCCGGCGGCCAGCAGCTTCTTGCAGGCGAACTCCGGAGAGGTGTGCAGATAGAGCGGCGAGGCCTGGCCGTCGTGGCCGATGGCCTCGGTTGCAAATGCGTGAAGATGGGCCTCGTTTCCCGGGGACACCTGCAGCGTCGCCGTGTCGACCTCGATGAAGTCGCGCGCCGCGAAATAGCCGCGGAAAGCCGACTGGATGGCGTTGCGTCCCATGAGGAAGGGTCGCCGGTCGGCATGGGCCGAGGGTGTCCACCAGGCGGCATGGGAGCGGCGGCGATCGATCATTCCGGCTTTCTCGGTCCTTGTTGCAACACGGGCTGGCTATTTGGCCGATTTTGGGTTAGTTGCGCCCAGGAAAATTCAAAAGGCGTCAGCAGGGACGGCGGGTCGTCCTTTACGACGGGTCTTTCGTAGTTACAAGGAATTCCAATGGTCAAGGTCATCGCCTCTTCGGTTCGCAAGGGCAACGTTCTCGATGTGGACGGCAAGCTCTACGTGGTTCTCACCGCCGAAAACTTCCATCCCGGCAAGGGCACCCCGGTTACGCAGGTCAACATGCGCCGTATCGTCGACGGCGTGAAGGTGTCCGAGCGCTGGCGCACCACCGAACAGGTCGAGCGCGCCTTTGTCGAAGACGTGAACTTCCAGTTCCTCTATGAGGATGGCGAAGGCTTCCACTTCATGAACCCGGAAAGCTACGATCAGGTTGTCGTCGACGCCGAGACCATGGGCGAGCAGAAGGCCTATCTGCAGGAAGGCATGACCTGCATCCTGTCCATGCACGAAGGTGTTGCGCTGGCGATCGAACTGCCGCGCCACGTCACGCTCGAAATCGTCGAGACCGAGCCGGTCGTGAAGGGCCAGACGGCATCGTCTTCCTACAAGCCGGCCATGCTCTCCAACGGCATCCGCACCATGGTTCCGCCGCATATCGATGCCGGCACCCGCGTCGTCATCGCGACCGAAGACAATTCCTACGTCGAACGCGCCAAGAACTGATCCTGACACCATTCAGGGTAAATCAGGCCCGGCATTCCAGGAATGGAATGCCGGGTCTTTTCGTGTTCGCTCAGGCGCTGATCGCCTTTGCCAGGATCACATAGATCGGGATGCCGATCAGGATGTTGAGGGGGAAGGTGATCCCCAGAGACAGGCTGAGCGAGATGGCGGGACGGGCCTCGGGCACGGCAAGCCGCATGGCGGCGGGGACCGCGATATAGGAGGCGCTGGCGGCGAGCGTCATCAGAAGCGCCGTGTTGCCGACGCCGAGCCCGATGCTGGTGGCGACCAGGCCGGCGAGGGTGGCACCGGTCAGCGGCATCAGGACTGCGAAGCTCAGATAGCCGGGGGTCAGGTCCCGCCAGCCGGTGCGCAGGCCGCGGCCGGCCTGGGCGCCGAGGTCGAGAAGGAAGATGCAGAGCGCGCCGGTAAAGGGGGCCACCAGGAAGGGTTCGACGCTGCGAAGGCCGGTCTGTCCTGAAATCAGACCGACCACGAGTGCGCCGAGCAGGATGATGATGGTCTGATTGAGGAAGACCTCGTTCAGCACCGAGCCGAAGCCGGACGCCGGGACATGGCTGCCGGAGCCCTGGACATTGGAGGCGCGGGCGCGGTTGATCAGCAGTAGCGCCGTGAGAATGGCCGGGGTTTCCATGATGGCGGCGACGGCGACCATGGCACCGTCATGATGGATGCCGAGCGCGGTGAGGGCGGTTGCCGCGGCCACGAAGGTCACGATCGAGACCGATCCATAATGGGCAGCCACCGCCGAGCGTTCGATCGGGCCGAGGCGCGAGATGAAGCGCAGCAAACGCTCGCCGATCAAGGGCATCAGCGCCGACAGCGCAATGCCGGCAAGCAGCAGCCAGACGAGCTGGGTCCCGGCTCCGCCGACGGAAAGGGCGGCTCCACCTTTGAAGCCGATCGCCAGAATGAGGTAGACCGCGAGCATCTTGCTTGCGCCTTCGGGCAGCGAGAGCTGGGCGCCGGCCAGGCTGGCGAGAAGGCCGAGAAGGAAGAAGAGCACCGGTGGTGAGAGGAGATTGGCCGAAGCGATCTCTGCGAAAACGGACATGGTGATGAACCTATGGCTGATCAGGAAGGAAAGGAGGGCTAAGGCCCGAAAAAAGACCGGCAAGCGGAGCTTACCGGTCTTCGACAAACGTGTCTGACGCTGCTACGGCTGCAGCGCCCGAACGCCTGTTCTGAACTAGCGGATGGTCGACAACTGCTTGCCGAACGGACGGAACCTATCCGTCGCCGGGGCGGACCGGGTCTTCTCGCTCCGTTCCAAAAAGGCGATCTGCTCCTTCAGGCGAAGTCTGATCTTCTTCAGGGAACGAACGCGAAACCCGTCCGGCTGCGGACGCTTCTGTTCGTCGTCGATCTTGTTGGCTACCAGGGCATGGCGGGCCCTGAGGGCTTTGAGCAGCTGCTTCATGTGCGGTCTCCTGTTGTACGAGGCCGAATATCGCCAATTGGTCTTGATTGGTCTAATTCATTGATCGTATCATCCTGATAGTTTCAAACTATCGAGAATGTCATGCCCTATCGCCCCACCCATCGGCAGTTGGAATATCTCGTGGCGCTCGGTGAAACCGGTCATTTCGGGGAGGCGGCGCGGCGTTGCAACGTCTCGCAGCCGACGCTGTCGGTGCAGGTGGCGCTGCTCGAAAAGCAGCTGGGCGCGACGCTGATCGAGCGCATGCCCGGTCAGGTGGCGCCGACGCCGGTTGGAGCGGAGATTATTGCGGCGGCGCGGGTCGTGCTGCTTGGCCTTGACGAGATTCGGGCGCTGGCAGCAAGCTCCAAGGGCAATCTCGGGGGGAGCCTGCGGCTCGGGGTCGTCTCCTCGTTCGGCCCCTATTTCCTGCCCTACCTGCTGCCGGAGCTGCACCGGGAGCACCGGGACCTCAAGGTCTATATCCGCGAGGATCGGCCCCGCCTTCTGGAGCGTGCCGTGCTGGAAGGCGAAACGGACTGCGCCCTCGGCCAGATCCCGGATCAGGAAGAGCTCTTCGCGTTTCGCCATATCTGCTGCGAGCGCATCTATCTCGGCGTGCCCAAGGAGCATCCGCTCGCGCGGCTTCAACGCGTTCCGGTCTCGGCATTGAAGGGTGAGCGCCTGCTGACGCTTGGGCCTGGACACCGGCTGCTCGACGACGTGCGCCAGCTTGCCACGATTTCGGGTGCGATGCTGGCGGAAGACTATGAAGGGTCGAGCCTCGACGCGCTGCGGCAGATGGTGTCGATCGAGATGGGGCTGTCGCTGTTTCCCGAGCTCTACGTGCGCTCCGAATTTGCACGGGAACAGAATGTTCGGCTGCTGACGCTGGACGGTTGGTCGGGTGAGCGGCAGATCGGCTTCTTCTGGCGCAAGTCGAGTGCGCGTGGCGGACATTTCGAGGCGCTGGCTCAGCTGGGCAAGGCGGTCGCGCAGCCACTGTTTTGAGCGGTCGTCCGAAACGAAACAGCCCCGGCCAGGGCCGGGGCTGATTGATATTGCTGGCTCAGGCGATACCGCCGAGGCACATGTATTTCAGTTCGGTATAGTCATCGATCCCGTATTTCGAGCCTTCGCGGCCGAGGCCGGACTGCTTGATGCCGCCGAACGGGGCGACTTCGGTCGAGATCAGGCCGGTGTTGATGCCGACCATGCCGTATTCGAGCGCTTCCGCCACGCGGAAGATCTTGGCCACGTCCTTCGAGTAGAAGTAGGAAGCAAGACCGAACTCGGTGTTGTTGGCGAGCTCGATCACTTCTTCTTCGGTTTCGAACTTGAAGAGCGGTGCAACCGGACCGAAGGTTTCCTCGACGGCGACCTTCATGTCGGAAGTCACGCCGGTGAGGATCGTCGGTTGGAAGAACAGGCCGCCCTGGTCGGCAGGCTTGCCGCCGAGAGCCACCTTGGCCCCCTTGGCAACGGCGTCGGAGACATGCTCCTCGACCTTCTTCAGGGCATTTCCATCGATCAGCGGACCGGTGGTCACGCCTTCGGCGAAGCCGTCACCCACCTTCATCTGGCCGACGCGCTCGGCGAGCTTGGCCGCAAAGGCGTCATAGATGCCCGACTGGATGTAGAGGCGGTTGGCGCAAACACAGGTCTGGCCGGCATTGCGGTACTTCGAGATCATTGCACCTTCGACGGCGGCATCGAGATCCGCGTCGTCGAAGACGATGAACGGCGCATTGCCGCCGAGCTCGAGGCCGAGCTTCATGATCTGGTCGGCACCCTGGCGCATCAGGATGCGGCCGACATTGGTCGAGCCGGTAAAGGTCAGCTTGCGGACCTTGTCGTTGTCGCAGAACTCCTTGCCCACCATGGCGGCGTCGGTCGAGGTGAGGACCGAGAAGATGCCGAGCGGCAGACCGGCGCGTTCGGCGAGGATGGCGAGTGCCAGGGCCGAGAGCGGGGTCTGGGCCGCGGGCTTCGAAACCATGGCGCAGCCGACGGCGACGGCGGGTGCCATCTTGCGGGCGAGCATGGCGTTCGGGAAATTCCACGGTGTGATCGCGCCGACCACGCCGACCGGCTGGCGGATGACCATGATCCGCTTGTCGGCCTGATGGCCCGGAATGGTGTCGCCATAGACGCGCTTGGCTTCTTCGCCGAACCATTCGACATAGGATGCGCCGTAGAGGATTTCGCCGCGGGCTTCCGGCCACGGCTTGCCCATCTCCATGGTCAGGATGGTGGCAAGGTCGTCGGCATTGGCAACCATCAGGTCGTAAAGCTTGCGCAGAACGCCAGCACGTTCCTTGCCGGTCTTCTTCGCCCAGGCCTTCTGTGCCTTGTAGGCGACATCGACCGCGCGGGTGACCTCGGCCTTGCCGAGGTCGGGCAGAACGGCGATCACGTCGCCGGTCGCCGGGTTGGTCACTTCGAAGGTCTTGCCACTGGCGGATGCAGAAACCCACTCGTCACCGACAAGAGCCTTGTCGGTGGCGAGCGACGCATCCTTCAGCTTGGAGGCCAAAAGATTGGAGATGGTCATTATTTCTTTTCTCCCACGGCTTCGCGGATCGAGGTTTCGATGATGTCGAGCGCTTCGTTGAAGACTTCGTCCTGGATGGTGATCGGGGACAGGAAGCGGATGACGTTACCATAAACGCCGCAGGTGAGGAGAATAAGGCCCTTTTCCAGCGCCTTCAGACGAATGGCGTTGGTGAGGTCGGCGTCCGGCTTGGTCGAGCCGGCCTGGCCGAATTCGACGGCGACCATGAAGCCCGGGCCGCGGATGTCGGAGATCTGCGGAATGTCGGCGCGCAGGGCTTCGAGGCGCTGCTTCAGGCGGCCACCGAGCTGATTGGCGCGGTCGCAGAGCTTTTCTTCCTCAATGACATCGAGAACGGCGTGAGACGCGGCGATCGCGAGCGGGTTACCGGCATAGGTGCCGCCGAGGCCGCCCGGGCCGGGTGCGTCCATGAGTTCGGCGCGGCCGGTGACGGCGGACAGCGGGAAGCCGCCGGCGAGGCTCTTCGCCATGGTCATCAGGTCCGGCTGAACGTCGTAATTTTCCATGCCGAAGACCTTTCCGGTACGGGCAAAGCCGGTCTGGACTTCGTCGGCGATCATCAGGATGCCGTGATCGTCGCAGATCTGGCGAACGGCCTTCATCAGCGCGCGCGGAACTTCATAGAAACCACCTTCGCCCTGAACCGGCTCAAGGATGATCGCGGCAACGCGCTTCGGGTCGACGTCAGCCTTGAACAGCTTGTCGAGAACGTCGAGCGATTCTTCGACGCTGATGCCGTGCAGTTCGATCGGGAAGGGCACGTGGAAGACGTCGCCCATCATCTGGCCGAAGCCGACCTTGTAGGGAACGACCTTGCCGGTCAGCGCCATGCCCATGAAGGTACGGCCGTGGAAGGCGCCGGTGAAGGCGATGACAGCCGAGCGGCCGGTGGCGGCGCGGGCGATCTTGACGGCATTCTCGACAGCTTCGGCACCGGTGGTGGCAAAAATGGTCTTCTTCGGGCCGGCGATCGGAACCATCTTGTTCAGACGTTCGGCGAGCGCCACGTAGTTCTCGTAGGGCATGACCTGGTGGCAGGTGTGGGTGAAGCAGTCGAGCTGCTTCTTGACCGCTTCGATGACCTTCGGATGGCGATGGCCGGTGTTAAGAACCGCGATGCCGCCGGCAAAATCGATGTAGCGGCGGCCTTCGACGTCCCAGACCTCGGCGTTTTCTGCCTTGGCGGCATAGACCTGGGTCGTCATGCCGACGCCGCGCGAGATGGCGTCGTTCTTGCGAACAGCAATTTCGGAGTTCTTCATTTGGCAAATTCCTCTGGTAACCGGTTGACCCTCGGCGTCGGCATTCTTGTACGATCGCAAGGCTGCAATATTTCCTACATTTTTTCTGTAGACTTGCAATATGGTTTGTCGCAATTATCAACCATGGCGATGACATTGCGCTGACAGGGTTCGACCCGCATGGATGATATCCGTTTCAAGATTGCCGAAGCCGCCCGGATGGTGGGGGTTTCCCCATCCACCCTTCGGCTTTGGGAGACGCAAGAGCTGATCGAGCCGATCCGCACGCCGTCGGGCCAGCGGCTCTATGATCGTGCGCTGGTCGAGCGACTGAAGACGATCGCCTGGCTGCGCAGCGAGAGGGGACTGAATCCCGCCGCCATCCGCGAGAGCCTGCGTGACGAGGGGACGACCGACGAACAGTCCGATGCCGATCGCGACAGCGAAGACGGTGCCGAACCCCAGGAGATCCCGGTCGGCCTCAAGATCCGACGTCTACGCCGAGATGCCGGCAAGACGCTTGAGGCTGTGGCGCAGGCGACCGGCGTCTCGGTTTCACAACTCTCCACCTTCGAGCGGACTTCGCAAGGGCTGTCGTTCACCGCTCTGCATGGCGTGGCCGCGTTTCTCGGTACGACGCTCGCCTCGCTCAGCGGCCAGGAGCAGGCGCAGGGTGGCGAGTCGCTCATCCGCGACGGCAAGTGGCCGACCTGGCCGACGACGACGACCGGTGTGAAGGTCCAGGTGCTGGCCGAGGGCCGCAACCAGATGGAATGTAACCGCTTCCAGCTGGCGCCGGGGGCCTCCAGCGAGGGCGCCTATCAGCATGAGGGCGAGGAGTTCATCCACGTTCTGTCCGGCAGTCTGGAGATCATCCTCGACGGCGACCGCTTCTTCGAACTGCACGCCGGCGACAGCTTCTACTTCGAGAGCCGCCGGCCGCATTCCTGGCACAACAGTTTTGACGGCGAGACCGTGCTGCTGTGGATCAACACCCCCGCCACCTTCTGAGGGTTACGGCCCGGCCGAGAACCGGCCCTTCTCCTTCTCTTGTCTGCACCCGATGAAAAAACCCGGCAGCCTTTCGGTGCCGGGTCCGATTTCGCCGTGGCGCTCAGTGCGAGCGTCACATGTTCTTGGCAACCTTGGTGCCGCTGGCGCTCTTTCCGTCGAAGGCGTAACCGCCGCCGATGGCCACGTTGAGTGCGACATAGTCGGCCGCCATCTGCTGGACGGCCTGCGCCAGGCTGGCCTGGGCCGTCGAGACCGAGCGCTGGGCGTCGAGGACGTCGAGGAGCGACGATGCCCCGTCCTTGTAGCTTGCGGTCGAAAGCGCCAGCGCCTCTTCGTAGGAGCGGACGGTCGCGGTCAGCGCGCTGACCGTCTGGCTGTCGCGGTTGACGGCGGCGAGAGCGTTCTCGACTTCCTCGACTGCGTTCAACACCGAAGCCTTCCAGGCGAGATAGGCGCCACGGGCCGAGGATTCGGCGATGTCGACATTGGCCTTCAGGCGGCCGCCGTCGAGGATCGGCAGGGTGAGGCTCGGGCCGAAGGACCAGGAGGTCAGGCTGCCGGCGAGCGACTTGGTCGAGATCCACGAGGGCGAAATCGAGCCACCAAGCGTGATCGTGGGGTAGAGCTGGGCTTCGGCCACACCGATCTCGGCGACCGCCGAGGCGAGTTCGCGTTCTGTTTTGCGGATGTCGGGCCGGTTGCGGATCAGGTCGGCCGGCACGCCGGCATTGATGCTGCGGCGGGCGATCGGCTGCGGCGCGCCCTTCTGCAGATCGGCGATCAGGGTGGATGCCGGCAGGCCGAGCAGCGTTGCAATATGGTGGGCCGAACGGCGGAAGTTCGTCTCGAGGCCGGGCAGGTCGGCGAGCGTCGAGTTGACCAAGCCTTCCGACTGAACGACGTCGAGACGGGAGGCGGCGCCGGCTTCCAGCTGCAGCTTCGTGAGTTCCAGCGTTTCGCGGCGAGACGCGAGGTTCTTGCGGGCGATGGCGATGCGCTCCTGGTAGTAGCGCGCATTGATATAGGAGGTCACGAGGTCGGACAGGAAGGACAGCTTGGCGACATCGGCGCTGGCATAGGCCGCGTCGAGAGAGGCCGAGGCACTTTCCTTGGCCCGGCGATACTGGCCGAACAGATCGAGCAGCCAGGAAACGTTGACGCCGCCGCTGGACGTGGATGTCGTATCCGTGGTGCGGGCGCTGTAGTCGCCGGTGCCCTTGGACTTCGAAACCGATTCCTCCGCCGAGACGCCGAGCGACGGCAGGCCGCCGGCGCCGGCAACGACGACGCCGGCTTCAGCGGCCGTGATGCGCTCGAGCGCCTGCAGAACGTCGAGGTTCTGGTTGATGCCTTGGTCGACGAGGCCGTTCAGGCGCTTGTCGTTGAAGGCGGTCCACCAGGCGGCCATGGCGACTTCGCCATTGCTCTTCTTTCCCCCTTCGGCGAACTTTTCCGGAAGCGGGGTCTGTGGCGCCGTATGATCGGGGCCGGTGACGCAGCTGGACAGCAGCAGCAGTGCGAGGGGGGCGGCTACGCGAATGGATACCATCATCTTATCCTAGATTGCATTCAGGGTGTCGAACGCAGGAGCGAAGGTCGTCATAACCCGTCGCCACGCGCCCCTTGCCTCGACTGCGCCCCGATTCGGCGATCGCGACGCAGACATTTTGTTAACCTACCAAGTCGTTGATTGTCATGACAGGGCCTCTTTGGTTTTTGCACGGCTTGTGAGCCTGCGAACGACCACAAAGAAAGAGGGTACGAAGAAGATGCCGAGCAGGGTTGCCGCCATCATGCCGCCGAGAACGCCGATACCGATCGAGTTCTGGGCGGCCGAACCGGCGCCGGTGGCGACCGCCAGCGGCACGACGCCCAGGATGAAGGCGAGCGAGGTCATGACGATCGGGCGCAGGCGCAGGCGGGCGGCTTCCAGTGTCGCTTCGATCAGGTCCGCACCACGATCCATGCGGTCCCGTGCGAACTCGACGATCAGGATCGCGTTCTTCGCGGCAAGACCAATCGTGGTCAGCAGGCCGACCTTGAAATAGACGTCGTTGGCCTGGCCGAAGAAGTAAGCCGCGGCAAGCGCACCGAGCACGCCGACCGGTACGGCCATGATGACCGAGAACGGGATCGACCAGCTTTCATAGAGTGCGGCAAGGCACAGGAAGACGATCAGCACCGAGAGGCCGTAGAGCAGGGGAGCCTGCGATCCGGACAGACGTTCCTGATAGGAGATGCCCTGCCAGGCGACCGTGTAGCCGCCGTTGAGACCTGCGGTCAGGCGTTCCATTTCGTCCATCGCGTCGCCGGAGCTCACGCCTGGACCAGCAGAACCATCAAGCGAGATGGCGCTGATGCCGTTGAAGCGCGCCAGCGTCGGCGGGCCGCCGACCCATGAGACCTGGCTGAAGGCCGAGAACGGTACCATTTCGCCTGCCCCGTTGCGCGCATACCAGTGGCCGAGGTCGTCCGGCTGCATGCGATAGGGTGCGTCGCCTTGGACATAGACCGGCTTCAGCTCGTTGTTGAGCGTGAAATCGTTGACGTCACGACCGGCAAAGATCGTCGACAGCATCGAGTTGACGGTGGCAAGGTCCAGACCCATGGCGCCCATCTTCTCCTGGTCGAGCAGGATCTTGAGCTGGCTTTCGGCGTCCGGGCTGTTCGAGCGCAGCGAGCTGACCTTGGGATTGGAGCTTCCGAGGCCGATCAGTTGCTTGGACGCGGCTGTCAGGGCTTCGGTGCCGGTATTGCCGCTGTCCACCAGGTACATGGAGAAGCCGCTGGACGTGCCGAGGCCCGGAATGGCCGGCGGCTGCAGCGGGAAGGCCATCGCGTCGCGCAGCGTGAAGAAATAGCCCATGGCACGTTGGACGACGGCCGAAGCGGCCAGTTCCGGCGTCTTGCGCTCTTCGAAATCCTTCAGCTTGGCAAAAACCAGCGCATAGTTCTGGCCCTGGCCGACGAAGCTGAAGCCGGAGACAGCGAAGACGTCCTGGATCGCCTCCTTCTCTTTCTCAAGATAGTAGTCCTCAATCTTCTTGATGACTTCCTCGGTGCGGGCGGTGGTGGCGCCGTTCGGCAGCTGGATGATGGTCATCAGCACGCCCTGGTCTTCCTGCGGCAGGAAGGAGCTCGGCATGCGCATGAAGATCCAGGCGCAGCCGCCGATGACCAGCACGAACATCAGCATGACGCGCAGCGGGCGCTTCAGCAGATAGCCGATGCTCGAGACATAGCCGGTCGTGGTGCGGTCGAAATTCCGGTTGAACCATGCGCCCGGGCCGCGGCTTTCCTTGGTGTGGTCGATCGGCTTCAGCATCGTGGCGCAGAGCGCTGGCGTCAGCACGATCGCGACCACGGCCGACAGAAGCATCGCGGACACGATCGTCACGGAGAACTGCCGGTAGATGATGCCGGTCGAACCGCCGAAGAAGGCCATCGGAATGAAGACGGCGGTCAGAACCAGTGCGATACCCACGATCGCGCCGGTGATCTCGCCCATCGACTTTTCGGTGGCTTCAAGCGGGGACAGTCCTTCCTCCGACATGATGCGCTCGACGTTTTCGACGACGACGATCGCATCGTCGACGAGAAGACCGATCGCCAGAACCATGGCGAACATGGTCAGCGTGTTGATCGAATAGCCCGTCACCGCCAGAATGCCGAAGGTTCCGAGCAGAACGACCGGGACCGCGATCATTGGGATGAAGGTGGCGCGCAGGTTCTGCAGGAAGATCAGCAGCACAAAGAAGACGAGCACGATCGCTTCGATCAGCGTGTGCACTACCTTCTCGATGGAGAGCTGAACGAAGGGCGTTGTATCATACGGATAGGTAATGACGACGTTTTCCGGCAGCGTCGGCGCGATGGCCGCAAGCGCAGTCTTGACGCGCTCGGCCGTATCCAGCGCGTTCGCACCGGTCGCCAGGTTGACGGCAAAGCCGGTCGCCGGCTTGCGGTTCGCTCTGGTGTTGTTCGCATAGCTCTCCTGGCCGATCTCGATGCGCGCGACATCGCTCAGGCGAACGGTCGCGCCGTCGGTCTCGACCTTGAGGATGATCGATTCGAAGTCCGACACGCTCTGGAGTTGGCTCTGGGCCGTCACGGTGACGTTGATCTGCTGCCCTTCGGTCACCGGCTGGCCGCCGATCGAGCCAACCGACACCTGCGTATTCTGCGCCTGGATGGCGGAGGTGACATCCGTCGGGGTCAGTTGGAACTTGTTGAGCTTGCAGGGATCGAGCCAGACGCGCATGGCGTAGCCGGTGCCGAATACCTCGATGCTGCCCACGCCTTCGAGACGCTTGATCTGGTCCTCGATCTGGCTGGAGAAGATGTCGCCGAGTTCTACGGGCTGGCGCGAGGAATCCGTCGATACCAGTGCGCCGACGAGGAGGATGCTCGACGTCGAGCGAGAAACCGAAATGCCGGCCTGCTGGACGACGTCAGGAAGCTGTGACTGAACGAGCTGCAGCTTGTTCTGCACTTGCACCTGGGCAATGTCGGGTTCGATGCTGTTGCCGAAGGTCAGCGTCACAGAGGCGCGACCGGTGCTGGACGACGAGGTCATATAGGTCAGGTCGTCGAGGCCGGTCATCCCGTCCTCGATGATCGATGTGACCGACTTTTCGACCGTCTCGGCGCTGGCACCATTATAGGTGGCGGAAATGCGAACCGTAGTCGGTGCAATCTCCGGATATTGTGAAATCGAAAGAGTGGAGATCGCCAGAGCCCCGCCCAGCATGATCACGATCGCGATCACCCAGGCAAAGATTGGACGGCGAATAAAAAACTTGGCCATTGGTTACCCCTTAGCGCCTTTGTACTGCCTGCGAAGCCGCAAAGATCACGGCTTTGCGGCCGGGGTTGCTTCCGGTGCCTTGGGCGCTTCGACGACGAAGCCCTTCGCATCGATCGTTGCTTCGACCGGCGCGACCGGCGCACCGTCGCCGATCCACTGGAAGCCATCGACGATCAGCTTGTCGCCGTCCTCAATGCCTTCCGTGACCAGCCAGTTGTTGCCGGAGACGACGCTTTCCGCAAAGGTGCGGGTTTCGACCTTGTTCTCGGCGGTCACGAACTTGGCGGTCAGGGCGCCGCGGGCATCGCGCATGGCGGCCCGCTGCGGGATCAGATAACCGTTTTCCTTGCCGACGGTGACGCTGGCGCGCACATACATGCCCGGCAGGATCATGTCGTCCGGATTGTCGAAGACGGCACGAATGGAATAGGTGCCGGTCGTCTGGCTGACCGCCATGTCGGACATGTCGAGCTTGCCGACATGCGGGTATTCGATGCCGTCCTCGAGCGTGAGCTTGATATCGGCGGTGTCGTCATCCTCGTTCAGGCGGCCAGCCGCCATGGCCTGCTTCAGTCGCAGCAGGTTGGCGCTCGATTCGGTCAGCTCGATATAGATCGGATCCAGTCGGCGCAGCGTGGTCAGCGCGTCGCCCTGATTTGCGGTCACAACGTTGCCGATCGAGAAGTTCGACGTGCTGGTGACGCCGTCGAAGGGTGCTTCGATGTTGGTGAGATCGAGATTGATCTGCGCGGCGCGCAGGGCGGCCTTGGCCTCGGCGACATTCGCCTTGGCCTGCAGCAGGGTCACCTTGGCGTTTTCGAACTCGATCTGGGTTGCGCCGCTGCCAACCAGGCGTTCATAGCGCGCGAGATTGGCCTCGGCGCTCGGAACTCCGGCTTCGGCCTTGGCAAGGCTCGCTTCGGCCTGGGCCACCTGCGCGCGATAGGTGTCGTCCTCGATCTTGTAGAGAAGATCCCCCTCCTTGACCTCGCCGCCCTCCTTGAAGGCGATTTCCTTGATGATGCCACTCACCCGCGGGCGGATCTCGGCAACCTGGAAGGCCGCTGCGCGGCCCGGGAGCATGGTGGTCAGCGGCTGCTGCCCCTTCTTCATCACGACGACGCTCACGGCAGCCGGCGGGCGTTCCGCACCGGCGCCAGCCGGGGCCTGGCCCTGCGTTGCGGCATCGTTGCAGCCGGCCAGGGCAGCGGAGAGGACCAGAAGGGCCGTGGTCAGCTTGAGGTGTCTTTTCATTGTCTTTTCCGGGTCATCAATAGGGCGGGACGGTGTAGCGCTACAGCATTGCGGGCCGCTCGAAAAATTAACTTCTGTTAATCAGGAACCGGGCACGCAAGGGGGCAGCGGAATAAAGTCAGCAATCAATCGCCAAGTGACGTATTTCAACTATCGTCACTTGGCAAGAGGGCTTTGCAGTGCAGCATTGATCAGTGCGACGACATCTTCGCACCGTGTTGCCAATATGTCAGCCTTTTCATTCGCGATCATGACAGGGTGCAGAACGCAGGCAAGCGCCGGAAATGCCGAGCTGGCCGCCTTGCGGCTGTCGCTGATCTTGTAGATGCCCGCTGCAATCCCGTCTTCGATGATCGCGGCCAGTTCGGCGATCAGCATATCCTTGTAGCGGTGCCCGCACTGGAGATCGTCCTTCGCGGTCAGAAGCACCATCTCGAACAGGTAGGGATTGTCCTCGAGATCGCGAAGATGGCTCTGCATCAGGTGTTTCACGAAGTCGAGCAGGCGCTGCGGTGGCGGTTCCGCGGTGTCGAGCCGGTCGAGCCGTGCGATCATGGTCTCGATGTGGCGGGCCGAGATGGCGTCGACAAGGCTGGTCTTGTTGTGGAAATGTTTGAAAATATTCGCCGGGGACATGCCAAGCGCGCCGGCGATGTCGGCGATGGCGACGCTGGCATAGCCGCGCGTGCGAAAGAGATTTTCCGCCGCGTTGAGGATGTCCTCGCGCGTCTCCTCGGCCGGCCGTCGTGAGCGCCTGCCCGGCGCAGGCGAGGCCACAGCGGTCGGATTGGCCTTGGCGGGTCTCTCGCCTGTTCGCGCGATCGGCACGGTGGATCAGCTCCCCGGGAAGTAAGGGGCAAGGTTCATGCGGACGCGGTCCCGCGGCGTATCGCAGCGGTCGTCCGGCACGAACCGAAGCCCGGTGATGGTTTCGAATGCCTTGATATAGACCTTGGAGGTCTCCTCGACCAGTGCCACGGGGATTTCCGGGATCTCGTCCTTGTACGGATCACAGCGTTCGGCGACCCAGGCTCGCACGAAGTCCTTGTCGAAGCTCGCAGGCCGTTCGCCCGCCTCGAAGCTTCGCTGATAGCTGTCGGCGATCCAGTATCGGCTGCTATCCGGCGTGTGGATTTCGTCGGCGAGCAGGATGTTGCCCTCGGCGTCGGTGCCGAATTCATACTTGGTATCGACGAGAATCAGTCCGCGCTTGGCGGCGAGTTCCTGCCCGCGGGCAAAGAGCGCCAGTGCGTAACGCGAGACGGTGTCCCACTGCTCTTGCGTCAGCAGGCCCTCGGCGACGATCTGCTCGGCGCTCAACGGTTCGTCATGGCCGCCGTCGAAAGCCTTGCTCGTCGGGGTGATGATCGGCTCGGGCAGGACCTGATTGTCGCGCAGGCCGTCCGGCAGGGTGATGCCGTACATGCTACGCTCGCCCTTCTTGTAGAGCGTCAGGATCGACGTGCCGGTCGTGCCGGCGAGATAGCCGCGCACCACGATCTCGACGGGAAGGATGTCAAGACGCTTGCCGACCACGACATTGGGATCGGGATAGGCGATCACGTGGTTGGGGCAGATGTCCGCGGTCTCCTCAAACCAGTAGCGGGCCGTCTGGGTCAGGACCTGGCCCTTGTAGGGAATGCATGTCAGGATCCGGTCGAAGGCGCTCAGTCGGTCGGTCGAGATGATGATCCGGCTGCCGTCCGGCAGGTCGTAGTTCTCGCGCACCTTGCCGCGGTAGTAATTCGGCAGTTCGGGAAAATGGGCTTCGGAGAGAATGCGCAACGGCGTTACCCTTTGATCAGCGGGTCGATGCGGCGGACCTTTTGGACCGGCCGGTGGTTTGGCGCCGGCCCCTGGCGGGAAGCGGCGACTTGCCCTAGGGCGGTAGCGCAAGCCGCCAGCTTTTTCAAAGAAAAAAGCGCGTGACCGGAGCCACGCGCCTTATCAGTCGGGTCTGGCGTCTGCGATCAGGCGGCCATGTGGTGCAGACGGTTGTAGAAGAGCGGGTTCTTCGTGTAGGGCGCCAGCGTTTTGGCGATCGCCAGAACCGCGAGATCGGCCAGCGGCTCGAGAATGATGACGCTCATGTAGGCAATGCCGAAGGTGCCGACATTGGCGAGGTTCTCGGCGCCGAAGCCCTGGCCATAGAAGGCCCAGAAGGCGACCCAGGCGACGATGCCGCCCTGATAGGCGGTCGACAGCGACAGGGCCTGCAGGTAGCTCACGTCGACATAGGCCGTGTGCGACGGGATGATGCGCTTGGCGAGCTGGCCGACAGCCCAGAGCGGAACGATCAGCGTGGTGACGTTGATGCCGTATTGCGGCAGGTCGAACGGCGCGAAGAACAGGCCCTGTAGCAGAAGACCGGCGGCAAGGCCGATGGCGGCGGGTCCGGCACCGAAGATCAGATAAAGGGTCGATCCGAGAATGAGATGCACTTCGGAAACGCCGACAGGATAGTGCGGCAGGACTTCGAAGAAGCAGAAGACAAGAAGCGTGGTGATGACGCTGCGCGTCACCAGGGCGAATACACCGCCGTCGCGACGGACGGTGTCGACGGCCATCTTCGTCACGAGGCCGAAGGATGCAACGGCGGTTGCGTAGCTGAGTGCGATCTTTGCACCGTCAACGATGCCAGGTTCAATATGCATTTCGGTTCCTTTCGTCCGCGCCCACCGCGCGGTTCTTCAGTGGATGCCGTCTTCCACGGCGCGCGCGATGGCAGGTCTCCTGGCTTGCGGGTCTCGGCTCGGTCCGCCTTATCAGCCGCTTCGGCCAATGGCATTCTGGACGTCGCTCGCCGCTCACAGTTGCGGGGGCAGCCACGGTATCGGCCCCTGATGGGTAGTCCTCACCGTATTCCCTTTTCGTCCGCCGCATCGTTTGTCTTGGCGGAACCATCACAATCCAGACTAATAGGATCATTGCCGGGCGCATGTCCAGAAGCGCCATCCGCTTTGCCAACCTTTGTCGAATGTCGAGGTCTCTTTCTGTCGAGCGAACAGATCCGAGAGACATGGGGTCGGACTTGGCAAACGTCATTTTGCCGCATTGTCGCCACCGGCGGCGGCCGCTAGGGGTGACAAATATCAAGTGTGGGCGGCGCCCCGGAAAGGAAACTCGATGATTGCGCGGATGATCTACCACGTGCCTGTGTTCGGCTGGATGCTCAAGGAGGCCATCACCGGCCCGACCACCGCGAAGGTGCTGTTCATGGTCAACCTCCTGCTGGTCTGGCTGCTCGCCATCCTCGCCTTCGGCTATCCGGCAATCATCATCCCGGCGCTTGCAGCCGTGCCGACGATGTTCGTCATTCTCATCATGATCACCAAGGGGTGAATGCTAACGGGCCGGCGAACCGGCCCGTTCCTCTTCTATCGTTGCAGGGCATCCGTGTCTCCGGAGGCCAGGCCGGTCGATTAGGCCAGCGTGTACTGGGTCTTGACCGTCGTGAAGAACTCGGCAGCGTAGCGGCCTTGCTCGCGCGGTCCGAAGGACGAGCCCTTGCGACCGCCGAAGGGCACGTGGAAGTCGACGCCGGCGGTCGGCAGGTTGACCATGACCATGCCGGCTTCGGCATTGCGGCGGAAATGCGTCGCATGCTTGAGGCTGGTGGTGGCAATGCCCGAGGACAGGCCGAACGGCGTGTCGTTGGCGACGCTAAGGGCCTCCTCATAACCCTTGACGCGAATGACCGATGCGACCGGTCCGAAGATCTCCTCGCGGGAGATGCGCATCTGGTTGGACGCTTCAGTGAACAGGGCAGGCTGCAGATAGAAGCCGGGCGTTTCGCGGTTGAGCCGCTCGCCGCCGAAGACCAGGTTGGCGCCTTCCGAGCGACCGATATCAATATAGTCGATGTCCTGCATCAGCTGGCGCTCGTCGACGACCGGGCCGATATGGGTGCCGGCCTTCAGGGCATTGTCGACATTGACCGACTTCAGGCGTTCGACCAGGGCCGCGACGAAGCGGTCGTGGATGCCTTCGGTCACGATCAGGCGCGACGATGCGGTGCAGCGCTGACCGGTGGAGAAGAAGCAGGAATTCAGCGAGGCTTCGACGGCGACCGACAGGTCCGCGTCGTCGAGGATGACGAAGGGGTTCTTGCCGCCCATTTCCAGCTGGTACTTGCGGCCGTGTTCGATCGAGGCGAGCGCCACGCGCTTGCCGGTACCGACGGATCCGGTGAAGCTGATGCCGGCGAGGTCCGGGCTGTCGAGCATGACCTGGCCGATGACCGACCCCTTGCCCATGACGAGGTTGAACACGCCCTTCGGCAGGCCGGCGCGGTGCAGGATGTCGGCGAGCGCCCAGGCGCAGCCGGGAACCAGTTCGGCCGGCTTCAAGACGACCGTGTTGCCGTAGCAAAGGGCCGGAGCGATCTTCCAGGCCGGGATGGCGATCGGGAAGTTCCACGGGGTGATAAGGCCGATCGGGCCGATCGGTTCGCGCGTGATCTCGACGCCGATGCCCGGCCGGACCGACGGCAGGCTTTCGCCGGCAAGTCGCAGGCATTCGCCGGCGAAGAAGTCGAAGATCT
>DAIMJJ010000032.1:0-22823 GCA_036722275.1 Rhizobium sp.
GGGCACGGCGGATCGCTTCATGCGCCTGTTCGCAGGAGGTGTGCACGACATAGAGCGGTACGCCGGCCATGTCGGCCAGCATGATGGCGCGGTTGGTGGCCTCGCCCTCGACTTCCGGCGGACGGGAATAGGCATGGCCTTCCGGCCCGTTATTGCCTTCGGCCAACAGCTTGGCGGTCATCGAGGCGACGACGTCGCCGTTTTCGGCATGCACGAGCGGCAGCGCGCCGAGCTCGGCGCAACGCTGGAAGGAGGCGAACATCTCGTCGTCGTTCACCATCAGCGCGCCCTTGTAGGCCATGAAGTGCTTGAAGGTGTTGATGCCCTTGTCCTCAACGATCGTCTTCATCTCGTTGAAGATCCGCTCGTTCCAGCCGGTGATCGCCATGTGGAAGGAGTAGTCGGCATTGGCGCGGGACGTCTTGTTGTCCCACATCGAGAGCGCCTCAAGCAGCGACTGGTCCGGCGCTGGCAGGCAGAAATCGACCACCATGGTGGTGCCGCCGGCCAAGCCCGCGCGCGTGCCGCTCTCGAAGTCATCTGCGGAATAGGTGCCCATGAAGGGCATTTCGAGATGCACATGCGGATCGATGCCGCCCGGCATGACATAGCAGCCGGCGGCGTCGAGAACCGTGTCGCCGGAGAGATTGGGCCCGATCTCGACGATCACCCCGCCCTCGATCTTGACGTCCGCCTTGTAGGTGAGATCGGCGGTGACAATGGTGCCGCCCTTGATGACTTTGCTCATTGGAACTCTCCCGGTGTGGTGTTCTTGAAAGTTGTTCTTGAATCCGTTCGGCTCGCCTTCGGCGTCCCCTCATCCGGCGCTACGCGCCACCTTCTCCCCGCGGGGGAGAAGAGGTCACGCCGACGCTGTGTCCTCCAAGACTTCAAGTCAGCGGTCGACCTTGCTTCGTCGCTGGCAGTTGGCTGCGAGGTCGCGGCGCGCTCCCTCTTCTCCCCAGCGGGGAGAAGGTGGCCCGAAGGGCCGGATGAGGGGGCGCGAAGCGAGCACTGTTGCGGCGTGGCGGTCACCGGTTCTCCCCTTTCGCTGGCGAGAAGCGGATGGTCTCGCATACTTCCACGATCCGACATTCCAGCACCGCCAGAATGGTTTCGAGAACGGCGCGCCGTTCTTTCAATACTTCGTCGTTCCAGAACCTTAAGACCGAATAGCCGTTGTCGTTCAGCCAGAGGGTGCGTCGCTCATCCGCGATGCTCTGGGCATGCTGGCTGCCATCGAGCTCGACGACCAGATGCTGCTCGCGACAGACAAAATCCGCGACGTAAACGCCCAAGGGAACCTGCCGGGAGAATTTGTATCCGTTCAGTTGCCGGTTGCGAAGATCGCTCCACAGGCGAAACTCTGCCTCCGTTTCGTTCCGCCTCAGTGATCGTGCCTGATCCGTCTTGCCGGGGCGCCGCTTGGTGATGTCCGGTTGATCGCCTGCCATGTGGGTTCCCCCCTCATCCGGCGCTACGCGCCACCTTCTCCCCGCGGGGGAGAAGAGGTCACGCCGGCGCTGAGCACCGCCTTTTTCGAGGCCCAATCGTCCCCCAATGGTAACGGCCATTGGAAACGGCGCCGGCGCCACAAACTCCCTCTTCTCCCCGGCGGGGAGAAGGTGGCCCGAAGGGCCGGATGAGGGGGCGCCGAAGGCGGGTGACATCAGGCCACAATCTCCGCCGTCTCCAGGACCGCCTGCAGCAGCACATCGGCGCCGGCGGCGGCCCAGTCCTTGGAGATCTCTTCCGCCTCGTTGTGGCTGAGGCCGTCGACGCAGGGGCACATGATCATCGTCGCGGGCGCGACCTTGGCGGCCCAGCAGGCATCGTGGCCGGCGCCGGAAATGATGTTCATGTGGCTGTAGCCGAGACGTTCGGCGGCCTTGCGGACCGTGTCGACCAGCTTCGGATCAAAGGTGACCGGATCGAAATGGCCGACGGCCTCTATCGAGCAGCCGACGCCCAGCGCCTTACAGATTTCGGCCGCTTCCTTTTCGATGCGGGCGCGCATGCCGTCGAGCTTGGCCTGTTCCGGCGAGCGGATATCGACCGTGAAGATGACGGTGCCGGGAAGCACGTTGCGGGAATTGGGCGAGAACTTCACCTGTCCGACGCCGCCGACGCAGCCCGGCTGGTTGTCCATGGCCACCGTCTGGACCATTTCCATGATGCGGGCCATGGCAAGGCCGGCATTGACGCGATGGTTCATCGGGGTGGAGCCGGTATGGGCCTCCTTGCCGGTCAGGGTGAATTCCAGCCACCACAGACCCTGACAGTGGGTGACCACGCCGATCTGCTTGTTTTCCGCCTCGAGGATCGGGCCCTGCTCGATGTGATATTCGTAATAAGCGTGCATCTTTCTTGCGCCGACGTCTTCGTCGCCGAGCCAGCCGATGCGCTTCAGTTCGTCGCCATAGGTCTTGCCGTCCGGATCCTGGCGGCCATAGGCATAGTCGAGCGAGTGGATGCCGGCAAAGACGCCCGAGGCGAGCATGGCGGGGGCAAAGCGTGCGCCTTCTTCGTTCGCCCAGTTGGTGACGACGATCGGATGCTTCGTCCTGATGCCGAGATCGTTCATCGAGCGCACGACCTCGAGTGCTGCGAGAACGCCCAGCACGCCGTCATACTTGCCGCCGGTCGGCTGCGTGTCCAGGTGGGAGCCGACATAGACCGGCAGCGCATCCGGATCGGTGCCGGGACGGGTCATGAACATGGTGCCCATCTTGTCGACGCCCATGGTCAGGCCCGCATCCTCGCACCAGGTCTGGAACAGCCTGCGGCCCTCGGCATCGGCGTCGGTCAGCGTCTGGCGATTGTTGCCGCCGGCAATGCCGGGGCCGACCTTCGCCATTTCCATCAGCATGTCCCAGAGCCGGTCGCCGTTCACGCGCAGGTTTACGCCGGTTTGAGCCGTCATCGCAGTATCCTCACCTGTTTTCGAAGGGTCATGCAAATCGCATGCCCTGTTATTCCCCTTGTCGTCCCGCCGCCGATCTTTGTTGTTTCTCTGGCTGGCGAAATGGCTGGTTGCCTTTATTTGACAACTCACCAATAATTTGACCGACTGGTAAACATTACAGCTTCCGACGCGGCACTCAAGACGGAAAACACGAAAAATCACGACAAAATAGAAGGCATCTGCCCGAAAAAGCGGCAGGGGTAAAATTGAGAAAGATCAACCCTTTAAGGGGTGAGCCGAGGGCGGGGCAGGGCAAGGATGGCGATACCGAGAGCGGCGCAGACACAGAGGCGGACGCGGATCCAGGAAGAGAAGGAGGAGCGCATCCTCGAAGCGGCGCTCGACGTCTTTTCGCTGCGCGGCTTTCGCGGCTCGACCATCGACCAGATCGCCGAGGTCGCGGGCATGTCGAAGCCGAACCTTCTTTACTATTTTCGGACCAAAGAGGGCATGCACCGGGCCTTGATCGACCGGGTGCTGGAGAACTGGCTGGAGCCGCTCAAGGCCTTCGACGCCGAGGGCGATCCGGAAGAGGAGATCCGCTCCTATATCCGCCGCAAGCTCGAGATGGCCCGCGACTTCCCCCGTGAGAGCCGGTTGTTTGCCAACGAGATCCTGCAAGGCGCGCCGCATATCGAGGACATGCTCAAGGGCCAGCTCAAGGACCTTGTCGACGAGAAGGCCGAGGTGATCCGCTCCTGGGTGCGCGCCGGAAAGGTCAGGGAGTGCGATCCCTATCACCTGATCTTCTCGATCTGGTCGACGACCCAGCACTATGCCGATTTCGACGTGCAGGTGCGGGCGGTGCTGGGCGACGGCAAGCGCTCGGACGACCGTTTCGAGGATGCCGCGCGCTATCTGGAAGAGCTCTTCGTACGCGGATTGATGCCGGCACGCCCGCCCGCTTCGTGATCAGTCGGGAAGCAATGCCATCACCACCAGACCGCAAGCGGTGACCAGTGCGCCGAGGAACACCGAGGCCGAGGCCCAGCCATGGCCGATCAGTCCCTCGATGACGATGATGAAGGACGGGGTGAGATAGCCGTAGGCGAGCACCTTGGAAGCCGGCAGGCGCATCGAGGCATATTGCAGCAGGAAGAAGGTCACCGCGGTTGCGATGACCGACAGATAGAGAACGGCGACCCACACGATCGGCGGCAGGCTGAGGAAATCCACGGTCACAAGCCGCGGTGCCGCCGGAACAAGGATGAAGCCGAAGGTCGCAACCGCGGCCCAGAAGACGAAGGCGAGCGGCGCCTCCTTGCGGTTGAACAGCCGCAGCAGCGGCACATAGGCCGCATGGCACAGAACGCCGACGAAGTAGATCATTTCGCCCCGACCGATATCGAAGGCGAGGAGGGCGGCGACGTCGCCGCGAAAGATCACCCAGATGGCGCCGGTAGCGGCAATCAGCAGGCTCGCGAGCACGCCCGGACGCGTGTGCTGGCGCATCAGGAACCAGGCAAACACGGCGCTCATCAGCGGCATGAGCGTAAAGACAGCGCCAGTCGCTACGGGCTTGGTGAACTGCAGGGCGATGAACATGGTGGTCATGTAGACCGCCATCAAGAGACCGAGGATGGCGAAGCGCCAGGGTTCCCGGGGCAGAGTGAGCCGGACGCCGAGCTTCCAGCAGAGGAGGGCGATCACGGCCACCGTGACCGCATAGCGCAGCGCCTGCAAGGCGATCGGGTCGATGAGCCGGGTGGCGATGCCGCCGAAGGAGAAGGAGCCCGACACCAGCAGCGAAAACAGCAGGACCGCCAGATGCGCCTTGAGCTTCTCGCGGCCGCTGGCATGGGTGTTGTGGTGCGTGCTTGCGGCGCTCTGCTGGGTCACGAAAGGCTTCGGCTATCTCTTGGGGGCTCTTGAAGGCGGGGCCGCGGTTGTAGCATGAGCATGCGGGCGGGCAAAGGCCGCCGCGGCTTTGCCCCATTAAGGATCGCTCGATCAGACGGCTTCGGCGGTCCGCTGCGGCATCCACGAGCGGCTGTGAGCAAAGTCCATGAAGGCCTTGCCGTCCATCGGGCGGGCCAGCGCGTAGCCCTGCAGCGTCTGGCAGCCGAGGTCGCGCAGGATCGCGGCATGGTGCATGGTCTCGACGCCTTCCGCCACGATCTCGATGCCGAGCGAGCGGCCGATCTCGACGATCGAGCTGATCAGTCGGCGCTGGGCGGAGGAGACGATGATCGGTGCGGTCAGCTGGCGGTCGATCTTCAGACGGCGCGGCGAGAGCTTCAGCAGGCTGAGGATCGAGGCGTAGCCGGTGCCGAAATCGTCGATCTCGATGTCGATGCCGTAGGCCTTGATGCGTTCGATGCTGCTGGTGACGGCCGCGCCCTTGTCGTCGAAGGAGATCGATTCGAGCAGTTCGAAGGACAGCGTGCCGGGCACCAGGTCGAGCTGTTCCAGCCGCTCGAGGAGCGTGTCGTCAAACAGGCGCTGGGCGGAGATGTTGACCGAGACCTTGTCGATCGCAAGGCCGCTCGCCTGCCAGCGGGTGCGCTGGAACAGCGCCTGCTCCAGGATGGCGGCATCGATCTGCGAGACGACGTTCAGGCTTTCGGCGATCTTGAGGAAACGGTCGGGGCCGAGAATGCCTTCTTCCGGATGATCCCAGCGGGCGAGGGCCTCCACACCATTGATCTCCAGCGTGGTTGCGTCGAACTGCGGTTGGAAATAGGCGACGAAGTCGTTCTGCTCCAGCGAGCGCAGGACGGCATCCGCCGTCTTTTTGGTGTTGATCGTCAGCGAACGCAGGTGGTCCGTGTAGCGCTCGACGCGGTTGCGGCCGTGGCGCTTGGCCTCGTAAAGGGCGATGTCGGCATTGACGAGCAGCTGTTCGGCGTTGACGTCACCGTCCTTGCGCGTGGCAATCCCGATCGAGGCACCGACCCGGCATTCATGGCCGGCATAGCTGATCGGGGTGTTGACGGCATCGATCAGGCGCCGGGCGAGATCGCCATATTCGGTCTCCATCATGCTGTCGGCGCAGACGACGACGAATTCGTCGCCACCGATGCGGGCGACGAAATCGGCGGCACGGGTGTTCTCGCGCAGCTTGACGGCGACATGGCGCAGGATAGCGTCGCCGGCGCCGTGGCCAAGCGTGTCGTTGATGTCCTTGAAGCGGTCGAGGTCGATGTGCAGGACGGTCGCGCTCGCCTCAGGCGTGGCCTCCGTGTCGAGCCGCATCAGATACTGGTCGAGATAGCGCCGGTTGGGCAGGTTGGTCAGCGCGTCATGCAGCGAATTGTGCTCCATGTGCTGGCGGGCCTGCTCAAGCTCGAGGTTCTGCAATTCCGCCTGAAGCTTGGCTTCGCGCAGCTCCTGCTGCAGCAGCACGTCTGCGGTGACGTTCCAGTTGACGCCGACGAGTTTCTTGCGGAACCGGCTGTCGCGATAGGTCGTGCCATAGGCGCGGATGTGGCGCACCTCGCCGGAGCCCGTCTTGATGCGGAACTCGGTGACATAGTCCTTGCCGCTGTCGACGGCGCGGTTGAACACCCGCTCGGCTTCTTCGAGGTCGTCGGGATGCAGCGTCTTGCGCCAGGTCTCGTAGGAATAGCGATCGGCGCCCTGGACGCCGTAGAGCTGCTGCATGCGGGCGTCCCAATGCAGCTCGCCACTGCCGATGTCGATCTCCCAGACCCCGATGCGCGAGGCTTCCAGGGCAATCTCGAGGCGGTGGGAAATGGCGCGCAGCTCTTCCTCGCGCTGGTGCAGGGCGGCAATGTGAGACTGACGTTCGCTCAGCAGCCTCGCGATCCAGGCAACGGGGGTGACAATCATGGCGCCCACCAGCATCATCAGGATGCGCGTGGTCCAGAGGTCGGGTGCCGGCTGGTCCCAGCCGCCCTTCGGAGTGGCGACGATTTCCCAGCTTTCGCTGCCGAAACTGATCGGCATGCTCACTGGATCATTGGCGAAGATCGCGGCGTCGCCGTAGAAGGGCGCCTTCTGCGCGGCATCGGTCTTCTTGCTGGCGATGGCGACGTCGATGCCGAGGTTCTCGCTGTCGAGACCGCCATAGCTGTAGAGCTTGTCCATGTCGATGACGGCGGCGACGAGGCCCCAGAAGGTGCGGCCGCCCTTGCCGCTGGTGTTGACCACCGGATAGCGCGCGATCAGGCCGCGACCGCCCTGGACGAGATCGACGGGGCCGGTCACGACCATTCGGCCGCTTTCCTGCACTCGGTGCGCGGCCGGCCATTGTGCCGGGCTGGACCGGTAGTCGAAGCCGATCAGGCGTTCGTTGCCGGTCAGCGGATAGGCAAAGCGGATCACCATGCCCGGGGCGCCCGCCAGGTTGCGCAGCTGGTGCGGGCTTTCGAAGATCCGGCGCCCCAGCGCGGAGAAGCGTGCCTGGGTGATATTCGGTTCGGTTTCCATGACCGCCACCAGGCCCTGGACCAGCTGGATATTGGCATTGATGCCGCCTTCCAGGCGTGCGCGAATGAGGCCCAGTTCCTCGGTTACGCGGTTGCGTAGGTCTTCCTGATGGAGGCGGTCTTTCTGACCGTCGGCGTAGACAATGGCGATGGCGACGGCGACGGCCAGGATCAGCGCGGGAACATAATATTGGAGCTTTGCGACAAGCGCACTCCAACCTTTCTTTCCGCTGCCACTGGCCATGCCGATTGTCCCCGTTCAGTCGGCCAAAGCAATCACTGGTTGTAGTTTGGCCCCGTCTAAATCAGGAGGTTTTCATGAAACTCTTGAGAATTGTTGAATGGGAGTAGATCAAATATTGCTAAACTACCCTGGAAGTCGGCCAGTTCTGGCCGAAAAACAAACAGGCCCGCCTTTCGGCGGGCCTGGCCTTCAGAAGTGGCAAGCCGATGTCACTCGGCGGCCTGCACCGCCATCGGGTTGTTCGGGTGGGTCGTCCAGTTGGCATAGTTCGGGTTGACCGGGCTGCCGGTGCGTTGGTCGAGGGTTCCGGGCTCGAGTGCCACCATGGTGATGCAGTTCTCCACCGGACAGACATTGACGCACAGGTTGCAGCCGACGCATTCGTCCTCCTTCACCTCGAAGTGGCGAACGCCGTTGACCATGGCGGTGATCGCCTGGTGCGAGGTGTCCTCGCAGGCGATGTGACAGCGGCCACACTTGATGCAGGCATCCTGGTCGATGCGCGCCTTGGCGATGTAGTTGAGGTTGAGATACTGCCAGTCGGTGACATTCGGCACGGCGCGGCCGGTGATGTCATCGAGGGTGCGGTGACCCTTGGCGTCCATCCAGTCGGAAAGCCCGGTGATCATCTCTTCAACGATCTTGAAGCCGTAGGTCATGGCCGCGGTGCAGACCTGCACATTGCCGGCGCCCAGCACGAGGAATTCGGCGGCATCCCGCCAGGTCGTCACGCCGCCAATTCCGGAGATCGGCAGGCCGTAGGTCTCGGCATCGCGGGCGATTTCGGCGACCATGTTGAGTGCGATCGGCTTGACCGCCGGACCACAATAACCGCCATGGGTGCCCTTGCCGCCGACCGTCGGATTGGGGGCGAAGTTGTCGAGATCGACCGAGACGATGGAGTTGATCGTGTTGATCAGCGACACGGCGTCGGTTCCGCCGGCCTTGGCGGCCCGCGCCGGCTTGCGGATATCGGTGATGTTGGGCGTCAGCTTGGTGATGACCGGCATGCGGGTGTATTGCTTACACCAGCGCACGACCATTTCGATATATTCCGGCACCTGTCCGACCGCAGCACCCATGCCGCGCTCCGACATGCCGTGCGGACAGCCGAAATTGAGCTCGATGCCGTCGGCGCCTGTTTCTTCCACCAGCGGCAGGATCGCCTTCCACTCTTCTTCGACGCAAGGCACCATGATCGAGGCGATCAGCGCCCGGTCCGGCCAGCTCTTCTTGACCATCTTCATCTCTTGCAGGTTCACCTGCAGCGGACGGTCGGTGATGAGCTCGATATTGTTCAGGCCGAGAAGCCGGCGGTCGGCGCCCCAGATCGCGCCGTAGCGCGGGCCGTTGACGTTGACGACCGGCGGTCCTTCCGAGCCGAGCGTCTTCCAGACCACGCCGCCCCAGCCGGCCTTGAAGGCGCGCTCGACGTTGTAGGCCTTGTCGGTCGGCGGCGCCGAGGCGAGCCAGAACGGGTTCGGCGATTTGATGCCGACGAAATTGTTGCGAAGATCAGCCATGGTTTCGTTCCTCTCGGTCTCGGGTCAAGCGACAGCACTTGCTCCCGCCGTCTGGACGGCGAGAGAACGATGGATGGATTCGGCCGCATCACGGCCCATGGCAACGGCGGAGACGGTGAGGTCCTGGCCGCCGAAGGCGCAGTCGCCGCCCGCCCACACGCCCGGAACCGAGGTCCGGCCTTCGCCGTCGACGGCGATCTTGCCGCCCTGCAGCTGCAATTGCTCGATGCCGTAGAGATCGAGCTTCTGGCCGATGGCGACCAGGATCTGGTCGGCCTTGATCTCGGTCGTGTGGCCGGTGCCCTTCATGAGGCCGTCTTCGAGATGGGTGTATTCCAGCGTGATCGCCGAGACATGGCCGTGATGGTGCGCGACCTCCTTGGGCTGCAGCCAGTGGCGGATATGCACGCCCTTCGAGGCTGCGAGGTCCTGCTCGAACTCGGAGGCGTTCATGTGCTCCTTGCCGCGGCGGTAGCAGATCGTGACGTTCTCGGCGCCGAGCAGCTTGGCCTGGATGGCGGCATCGATGGCGGTCATGCCGCCGCCGATGACGACGACGTCGCGGCCGACAGGCACGTCGCCCTTGCTGGTCGCCTCGCGCAGATTGGCGATGAATTCGACGGCATCCATGACGCCGTTGATGTTCGCGCCGGGGATGTTGAGAGCATTGACATTGCCAAGGCCGGTGCCGAGGAAGACGGCGTCGTGCTTGGCCTGGAGATCGGCCAGCGTGAAGTCGCGGCCGAGCATCTGGCCGTCGAGCACGTCGATATTGCCGAGCGACAGGATGTAGTCGACTTCCCGCTGGGCAAAGTCGTTGGTCGTCTTGTAGGCGGCAATCCCGTATTCGTTGAGGCCGCCGGCCTTTTCACGATGGTCGTAGATCGTCACCCGATGGCCGTGCATGGCGAGGCGATGGGCCGCGGCGAGGCCGGCCGGGCCGGCGCCGACGACGGCGACCGATTTGTCTGTCGCAGCCGCCGGCGTGTAGAACTGGCGGTCCTCATCGATGGCGATGTCGGTGGCGTAGCGCTGCAGCCGGCCGATCTCCACCGGGCGCTCTTCGGCCGTGTTGCGCACACAGGCCTCCTCGCACAGCGTTTCGGTGGGACAGACGCGGGCGCACATGCCGCCGAGGATGTTCTGGTCGAAAATGGTCTTGGCCGAACCGATCGGGTTGCCGGTGGCAATCTGGCGGATGAACATCGGAATGTCGATGGAGGTCGGACAGGCCGTCATGCACGGCGCATCGTGACAGAAGTAACAGCGGTCGGCTGCCACCAGCGCCTCGTGGTCGTTGAAGCGCGGGTGGAGATCGGAGAAATTCTTCACATATTCGGCAGCGTCAAGCCGCCCGGCCTTGAGGCCCGGTTCCAGTCGTCGCATCGAAGTTCCCTCTTTTTTATGGTGCGATTGACAACAGGCTAACTCAGGAGAAAAATTTTATCAAACGGTAAAATTTTCTCACAGGGAACGGTCAAAACGCAGCATTGGCAGGGCTTCTAGCGTTCCAGCCGCGCCTGTTCCCGCTCGCGATAGGCCTTGGGTGAGAGGCCGGCATTGAGGGTGAAGAAGCGGCTGAAATAGGCCTGATCCTCGAAGCCGAGCCGGGCGGCGATCTGCTGGATCGACAGCGCGCTGAACACCAGGTCGCGGCGCGCTTCGAGAAGGATGCGCTCGCTGATCAGCCGGCTCACCGGTTTGCCGCACAGACGCCGGGTGATGCGGTTGAGGTGGGTGGCGGACATGCCGAGCCGGGCGGCGTAGTCGTCGATCGGTCGGCGTTCGCGGAACCCTTCATTGATCATCTCGGTGAGCCGGACAAAGCGCTCGCTGTCACGATCGGCCTCGCCCGGCCTCAGCGCGCTGCCGCTCAGCCGCATGGTCAGAAGCAGCGCGGTCGTCAGCAGCGTCTCGATGAGCGTCGCCGGCCGGGCGGTACCCTCGGCGATCTCGCGCTCGGCCCGGTCGAGTGTTTCGGCGATATAGCGGGTGTCGGCATGGTCGGCGGGAAGGCGGGTGAGGCTCGGTCGGCTCAACCACTCGGCAAGCCCCGCATGGACCGGAGCGTCGGCTGGAAAACGCTGCGAGACGAGTGTCAGCACCGCACCGTCGACATCCTTCGAGAAGCGGAAGCCATGGTCGTGGCGCTCCGGCATGACGATGACGGTGAGACGCCCGAAGGCGTGCCAGCGGCCATCGAACAAGGCCTCGCCCTGGCCCTCGCGTATGTGCAGAATCTGAAACAATCGCTCGTGGCGATGCGGCCGGATTTCCCAGCTGTGCTGCGAGCTGCGACTGTAGATCGTCTCGGCATGCGCCCAGAACTCCGAGTGCTCGGTCGGTTGCTCGCCGTAAAGGCTGTAGATCGGCACCGACCGGCTCATGCGCGGATCTCGCTCCAATGTTCGGTTTGTCCAAGAATGTGCCGGAATCTTCCATTGTCGGCAAGGGTGGGCGGCTTATCATTTTGCAAGAACAGGAGGAGGTTCATCATGCGTACCAAGGTTGCCATCATCGGCTCCGGGCCTTCGGGCCTTTTGCTCGGCCAGCTGCTCACCAGGGCCGGCATCGACAATGTCATCATCGATCGCGTCGACCGCGACTATATTCTCGGCCGCATCCGCGCCGGCGTGCTGGAGGTCGGTGCCGTCGGCATGATGGACCGTGCGGGGGCGGGCGAACGCATGCACAGCGAGGGGCTGGTGCATGACGGCTTTTCGCTGTCCTTCTCGGGCCGCCATCACCGGATCGACCTCAAGGGGCTCACGGGAACCTCGGTGATGGTCTACGGTCAGACCGAACTGACGCGCGACCTGATGGATCATCGCGAGGCAAGCGGCGCCCCGACGATCTACAATGCCGCCAATGTCACGCCGCACGCCTTTGACGGCGAGAGCCCTTACCTGACCTTCGAGAAAGACGGGGTGACCCACCGCATCGACTGCGATTTCATCGCCGGCTGCGATGGCTATCACGGGCCGAGCCGGGCTGCGGTCGAGGGCAGGGGGCTGAAGACCTACGAGAAGGTCTATCCCTTCGGCTGGCTCGGTCTGCTGGCCGACGTGCCGCCCGTGCATCACGAGCTGATCTATGCCAACCATGCCCGGGGCTTTGCGCTGTGTTCGCAGCGTTCGCTCACCCGCTCGCGCTATTATGTGCAGGTGCCGCTGTCGGATACGGTGGAGATGTGGTCGGACGACGCCTTCTGGGACGAGATCCGCCGCCGCCTGCCGGTGGAGGTCGCCGAGACGATGGTCACGGGGCCGTCGATCGAGAAGTCGATCGCGCCGCTGCGTTCCTTCGTCGCCGAGCCGCTGCGCTTCGGACGGCTGTTTCTGGTCGGTGATGCGGGGCATATCGTGCCCCCGACCGGCGCCAAGGGCCTCAACCTCGCGGCCTCGGACGTGCATTACCTGTTCGAAGGGCTGCAGGAATTCTACGGCGAGCGCTCGCCGGCCGGCATCGACGCCTATTCGGCCCGCGCGCTCGCCCGCATCTGGAAGGCGGAACGCTTCTCCTGGTCGATGACCATGCTGCTCCACCGTTTCCCCGACGAGGGCGATTTTGGCCAGAAGGTGCAGGAGGCGGAGCTCGACTATCTGTCCGGCTCGGCGGCGGCGCAGACCGCCATGGCCGAAAACTATGTGGGGCTGCCCTACTGAGAAAGAGCGAATGGGCGGGCGGCGCACCACGCTGCCCGCATCGCCTCTTTGCGCTTCATCAAAATATGATGATTATTGTCATGTTTAATCTTTACTCCAAAAATCAACTTTACTAAGGTCCGGCCTCACACGACAGGCCGCAGTGTCATGCGGCGACATCAGATGAGGGACGGACATGGCGAAAAAGGGCAAGAAGCAGGCGGCGCAGAAGCTGGCGGCAAGAACGGAGGCCGGCGCCGTTGCCTCGCAAGCCCGCTCCACGCCGAGCGTGCGCAGCTTTCTCTATGTCGGTGGCCGCGACTGCCAGGTTGCGCATCTGCGCCAGATCGCCAGCAATCACGGCGCGGAACTCATCCACCACGACGGCGGTTTGAGAGAGGCGGTGTCGCGCATCGACACCGTGCTGCCCTCGGTCGACTGCGTCTTCTGCCCCATCGACTGTATCAGCCATGATGCGTGTCTGCGGGTGAAGAGCGGCTGCAAGAAATTCGGCAAGACCTTCATTCCTCTGCGCAACGGCTCGAAGTCCAGCCTCGAGCGGGCTTTGCAGACCCTGAATGATAGGAGTGACAATTCATGACCCAGGATGATTTCGACGCCACGCTGTTGATCGACCTGCACAAGCTTGCGGCCCAGAACGGCGACGGGCTGGCGCCGGCGCTGCATGAGCGGCTCGCCGATGCGCAGGCGCTGCGCGACCACGGTGCCGAGATTGTGCCGCTGCCGGGCTTGCATCAGCGCGCCGCCAAACCCATGTCTCAGCGGTTGCCTTATGGCGAGGCGACGATCATCAACTTTCCCGCTCCCCGGTGGCAGAGGAATGCCGCGCGCAAGAACGGCTGAACCCGGCTGACGCGGCGGAGCAGGACCCTTTCAAGGACGGTCCGCATGAACGCGATCACCCCCGTGGAACTTGGTGGCGTCGACGTCACCCCGATCCTGCCGTCGCTCAGCTTTTCCAAGACCCGCGATTTTTACGTGAATGCGCTCGGTTTCGAGCATCAGCCGGCGGAGTGCGAGGACTATATGGTCCTTCGCCGCGGCCGCATGGTCCTGCATTTCTGGAACTGCAGCGATCCCGAAATGGCCGTCAACAGCTCGGTCTTCATCCGCAGCGATTCGCTCAATCCGCTCTACGAGGAGTTCCGGGCGCGCGGCGTCGACGGCCTGATGCGGATCGAGAACGAAGCGTGCGGGGAAATCGCCCGCTTCTACATCCGCGACCCGCACGGCAATCTTCTCCTGTTCGGGCGCCGGGAGACGGCAAGCCTCTAAAGCAACGGCCGCAGCCGGAGCCTTCAGGCTTTCGGCTGCGGCATGAAGGCGCCGAGGCCGGCGAGCAGCCAGCCGAGCATCATCAGGATGCCGCCGGACGGCGCGGCCATCGGAAAGAGGCCGGCGCCAAAAAACTCCTTCAGCACCAGATCCCCGGCAAAGAGCACCGTGCCCAAGCCCATCAGCAGGCCGGCGCCGGTCGCCGGACTCAGCAATCTGTGGGCGGCGAAAAGCGCCAGCATGGCGGGCGCGTGGGCGAGGCACATGGCCGAGGCCGGGCCAAGCAGGGCGCCGCCCATATGGGTGGCGGCGGCGGC
Source organism: Rhizobium sp. (assembly GCA_036722275.1). Lineage (GTDB taxonomy): Bacteria > Pseudomonadota > Alphaproteobacteria > Rhizobiales > Rhizobiaceae > Allorhizobium. The sequence goes on from DAIMJJ010000032.1 coordinate 14,381, forward strand.
AAGCGCCACGCCGGCCGTGCCGATCAGGCCGGCCAGAAACAGCACCAGCGGCCGGAGCCTGTCGCAAAAGCCGCCCATGGGGTCAGTCCTTGTTCTGCATGTGGTAGCCAAGCTTCTCGATCGGCGTCCAGATGATCCCGCGCAGCTTTTCGTGCGCCACCGTCTCGTCGAGCGCCTGGCGGAAGCACAGGAACCATTCGTCGCGCTCCTGCGGGCCGATCTCGGCCACCATGTGGCGTCGGCGCAGCATGGGATGGCCGCGCTTTTCCATGTAGATCGGTGGTCCGCCGAGATAGCCGGTCAGGTATTCGTAGAGCTTTTCCTCGCTCTCCGCGAGGCTCGGCGGATGGATGGCGCGGCAGCGCGCGGCCTCGGGCAGCGTGTCCATCAGTTCGTAGAAGCGGTGGCACAGTGCCTTCACCGTCGCGTCGCCGCCAATCGCTTCGTAAAGGGTGATCGTCTCTTCAGTCACGTTCGCCATTCCGGTTTCTTCGTCCCCTTTTGCCGCCTCGAAGCCTCGCCGGCAAGGGTCGCGACGCCTAAGCTGCTGCGACAAATGGGTGCGCCCGCGCTGGGGAAGGCCTGCCGCGGCGCTTGGGCCGTCAGGCGCTCAGCGGCAGGGCGATCTCGCTCAACGGCGTCAGGCGCTCGAAGCTCGGCCGGGCGAGGCGATAGCCCTGGATCAGAGTCACGCCGGTATCGCGGATCGCCTTCAGCTCCTCCTCCGTTTCGATCCCTTCGCAGATCACGGTCACCGAGAGGTCGCGCAGCATCGCCACCAGATACCGGAGGATCACCTGCTTGGCACGGTCGGTGTCGATGTTGCGGATCAGCTCCATGTCGATCTTGACGATGTCGGGCTGCATCCGGGCAAGAAGATTGAGGCCCGAATGGCCGGCCCCGAAATCGTCGATGGCAGTCAGAAACCCGATCTGGCGATAGGTGGTGAGGATGTTTTCGAGGTGTGCGACATCCAGCGCCTCGCCCTCGGTGAATTCGAAGATGATGCGTTCCGCCGGCAGATCGAAGGTCTTGCAGGCGGCCAGCGTCGCCTTGATGCAGGCGCGCGGCTCGTAGACGGCATTCGGCATGAAGTTGATCGACAGCCGCGCGTCGCTTTGGGTGAGGTCGAGCCGAGCGGCAAGCTCGATCGCCTTGACCCGGCACTGCTGGTCGAAGGCATAGCGATTGCTTTCATCGACCGCGGACAGCACCATGCCGGCGCCTTCGCCGCCAATGCCGCGCACCAGCGCCTCGTGGGCGAAGACGCGTCGGTTCTCCACGTCGACAATGGGCTGGAAGGCCATCGAGAACGGCTGTTGAAAGGCCTTGCCGTCGCGGCAGCCGGCACAGGATGCGGTCATGGGGAGCTCCTCGTCTGTCCTCCTTATTCCGCAAATTCGTTACGATTGCCTCACTCTGGTGCACGTGTGCGCAGGCAGGCTTGGCCCCGGGGAAGCCGGCGAAGGCCCGCCGCGCCGGCGGGCCTTCCTATCGACACGAACAGGCTATTCTCAGTCGAGGCACCTTGCGGTGGCGACGTGCTGCAGCAGACGGTTGGTGTCGGCGGTGAAGAGCGGGCCGTTCTCGTCCTCGGTGTTGCCTTCGATGTGGTGCGAGTTGAGGCTGATCACGCGGTTTTCCCCCGATCCGCCGCCGACCTTGAAGTCGGTGAACCAGGCTCCGCCGCTGTTGCCGGAGCGCATCGGGTTGCCCTTCATGGTGACGATGCCGTCCAGCACTTCGGCCCATTCACCATCTACCTTGTAGAGGAACTCGCTGCCCCCGAAGTTGTCGGGATAGCCGATCGCGGTCAGAGCGCTGGTCGCCGGCATCCCTGTTGCCAGGTCAAGCGGCGCCTGGTCATCGGTCTTGTCCGCGAGGATGAAGGCGTAGTCATAGGCAAAGTTCGGGTCCGGATCGTGGAAGGCGTCGAACAGCGACACGCAGCGCCAACCGACCGTCTGGGCCTTCTGACCGTCGTTATAGGCCCGATCGAAAACGAAGTCGGAGAACCACTCGCCGTTCTTCTCGTTCATGACGCAATGGGCGGCCGTCAGGATGACCGCGGCATCCTCGACGAACTGTGCCGTGCAGGTCGAAAGATCGCCTTCGTCGTCGCGGAAGGTCAGCCGTCCAGTGCTCCAGTAAGGCGCGGCGGCAGAGGGATCGGCCACCTTCTCCGGCACGCCCTTGACGAGGCTTCCCTGCTTGCCGGGATCGGCCTTGAGGTTGAGCAGGCCGGGATTGAGTGCGCGGAAGCGCGCACGCATCTGTTCAAGTTCTTCCGGCGATACCTCCTTGCTCGGCATCGGCTTTGCCGCTTCGATTTCGGCCGCGGTGAGCGGTTTCTCGCTTGCCTTGTCCTTCTTCAAGTTTTCGATCTTCAGATCGGCCGCCGTGGTCGCCGAGGCGGCAAGCGCCAGGGAAAGCAGGGCGGCGGTGGAACGGCGCAAAGCGCCATGCAGTGTGGTCATCGTCCTCATCCTTGTTGCTGATCGGCCGAAACGGCAGGCAAGCCTGTCCCGTCTGCGGGTGCTCTCTGCCCTCAGCCATGGTTCGGTTTCGGTGAAGAGGGCGGCCGGTGCGCCGGCCGCCCTGCACGGGGGGGCGATCAGAGCAGCAGCGGCGTGCGCAGCTCGATCATGCCGCGTTCGACCAGGCCCTGCGACTTGACGTCGGGCACGAAGATGCCGCGGTTCGGGTCGTATTTCAGCGTGATCTCCGTGACGCCGCCACCGAAGCGCGCGATGGCGTTGTTGCCGACGATCTTGGTGATGATCGTCTCGCTCGCGAACTGGCTCTGCAGCCAGACATAGACATTGGTGAACGGCGTCATCTGGATCTGCTGCTGCGACAGCACCGACTGGGCGGAGATCGGCTTGCGCTCGGCGAGCTTCTTGCTGACCATGGCCGACTGCGACAGACCGAAGGTGAGCGACGGATACTGCGTGTAGGGCATCATGTTCTCGGCGGCATAGGTGCCGGAGGGGATCGCCGGCGAGTTCTGGAAGACGCCGAAGGTGGCTGCCGGGGTGAAGGGATAGTAGCCGGCGTCGAGCGCGGGGCCGGGGGTCACTTCCGACAGCTTGGAGATGTTGTTGCCCTGGGCCACTTCGGTGGTCGAGGCGTAGATCCAGTATTCCTCGGTCCATTCGACCGTCGTCGACTGGAAGGGATCGATCGACAGCCAGACGACATTCGGGTCGCCGCTGCCGACCGGCTTGGCGAGGGTCAGGCGCTGGCCGGCGGCCTTGATGACGTTGAGGTCGCTCGGATCGATGTTGAGAGTCAGCAAATAATTGGGCATGGCAATATCCTTCCTTCTTGAGGTTTGATCTTCTGCCGCAGCACGCTTCCGGCGTCGCTAAAGCGTTCCTATTTGCACAATCCCACTGCCTGAAAATGCAACCTTAAATCGTTTATGGTTGAGGCGCATCCTGTTTCCCTTCAAAATTTGGGGGATGGGAAAACATCATCAGCTTTAATGGTTTAGTCGGATCTCTCGGCCTGCGGGATCCTATCTCAAATATAAATCTAAGCGTGTATTTTTGCATTGACTTAAATTTCTGGCTGTGCTCAAAAGGGAACGGTTGTGATACACATTTTGACGTTGCAGGAATGCCCCTGCCGGGGGCGCAAACAGATGTCTGGCGCGAGTGACGATGCGAATTGGCTATGCCCGTGTTTCCACCCATGACCAGAACATCGAAATGCAGATGCGGGCGCTTCGTGCCGCCGGATGTGCGAAGATCCATTCCGATCGGGGCCAGTCTGGCGCCTCGCGGTCGCGGCCGGGCCTGGTGCGTTCGCTGAGCGAGCTCTCTGCCGGCGACACGCTCGTCATCTGGCGACTCGATCGCCTCGGCCGTTCCCTCTCACACCTCATCGAGGTGGTGGATGAACTCGGACGCAAGGAGATCGGCCTCTATTCCATCACGGAATCGATCGATACGGCCTCTGCCGGCGGCATCCTGATCTTTCACATCATGGGCGCGCTCGCGGAGTTCGAGCGGGCGCTGATTTCGGAGCGCACCAAGGCCGGCATGTCGGCGGCACGGGCGCGCGGCAGTGCCATCGGCCGGCCGATCAAGCTGATGCCGGGCGAGGTCGATGCGGCGCTCGAGGCGATGGCCAAGGGGCTGCCGCTTGCCGCGGCGGCGCGCCAGTTCGGCGTCAGCCGCTCCACGCTTTATCGCAGCCTGCGGCGCGGCGGCGCGTACGGTCCGCCGGCCAGGCCGCCCGGTGCCGGCGCTGCGAACCGGTCTCTGCAGGACGGCCGTATCCCTTAGGCGCACCCGCTTCACAGGTTATTTGCCGCGGTCGGGAACAAATGCCTGCGTCGTGCGCTATCGGCGTGCGGACCGGGCCGAGGGGCGGGTCAGGCGGCCTCTGTCGGTTTGAGCGGTCCTTGGGGCCGCGGCGACCCCAGCGCAGTGATCGCCGCCCCTCGCTCGTTGATGTTCGCCCGGCCGCTCGGCGCGCCGGCCCTCAGGAAGGCGGACCATGCACAACTCCATCGCACTCGTCGGCTCGGGCCCGACGGCAATCTACACGCTTCGCGGCCTGATCGCCTCGACCCGGCCGCTTGCGATCACCGTGTTCGAGAAGGAAGCGGTGGCCGGCAAGGGCATGCCCTATCACCCGGCCGTCAATGACCGCGCCATGCTGGCCAATATTGCCAGCATCGAGATCCCGCCGATCCGCGAAACCCTGGCCGACTGGCTCCACCGACAATCGGATGGCGAGCTTGACCGCCTGCGCGTGACCCGCGCCGCCATCACCGACCGCGCGTTCTTTCCGCGCGTCGTGCTCGGCGCCTATTTCAAGGCCCAGTTCGACCGGCTGGTGGAGCAGGGGCGGGCGTCGGGCCATGTCATCGAGGTCAAGTCCGGCCAGGAGGTCACCGACATGGCGCTTGGCGTCGACGACATCCGGCTCACCGTCGAGCGGCCGGACCGGTCATCGGCCCAGCCGCCGGAGCACTATGCCTTCGACCATGTGGTCATGGCCACCGGCCACAGCTTTTCCGATGTCATCGAGGTCAAGCCCGGCTATTTCGCCTCGCCCTGGCCGTCGAGCCTCTTGAAGACGATTCCTGCGGCGCGCGTCGGTATTCTCGGGACCTCGCTCAGCGCCATCGACGCGATGGTCACCGTCGCCACCCGCCATGGCAGCTTCTATCACGATGAAGCCGGGCTCCTGGAATTCCAGCCCGCGCGGGAGGCCGGCGATCTGCACATCACGCTCATGTCCCGCAAGGGCATGCTGCCAGAGGCCGATTTTTATTTCGCCATCCCTTACGAGCCGTTGTCGATCTGCACCGAGGCTGCGGTTGATGCCCTCGTCGAGACCGGTGCGCGGGATCTGCTGGATCGGGTGTTCGAGCTCTTCGTTCGCGAACTGTCGGCGGCTGATCCCGACTATGCCGCCCGCATCGGCCTTTCGCAGCTGACTGTCGAGACCGTGGGCCCTGCCTATTTTGCCGAGCGCGAGGCCCATGACCCCTTCGTGTGGGCCGCTCTCAACCTCGCCGAAGCGCGGCAGAACTACGAGACCCGCACGACGATAGCCTGGCGTTATGCCATCCTGCGCATGCACGAAGTGGTGGCGCGCGTTGTGCCGCATCTGGACAGCCGCGACCTCCAACGCTTCCATCGTCACTTCAAGACACTCTTCGTCGACAATTATGCAACCGTGCCGCATGCCTCGATCGACCGCCTGCTGGCCTTGCGGCGGGCCGGCATGCTCGATGTTCTGGCGCTCGGCTCTGACTACGCGCTTGACACCGACACGGTCGAGCGCGGTGCGCTCGTTACCTTTGACGATGGCCAGCTCCGGTTCGACGCCTTCGTCGATGCGACGGGGCAGGGGCGGCTTTCGGCCGCCGACATCCCGTTTCCGGGCCTGGTCCGACAGGGCGTTGTCGGCAAGGCGCGGGTGCGCTCGGGCGATCAGGTGCTGCTCGCGGCCGACGGGCAATCAAGGGAGGAGGAGGCTGGCGGTGTGCGGCTCGACGCATGCTACAGGCTGCAGTTCGACCAGCCCCTTTGCCGACGCATCTACTGCCTGGCCTTGCCCTTCCTGCTGCATCAATTTCCCTTCATCCAGGGGATCACCAGCTCGGCCGAACTCGGCGAAACGGTATCGCAGGCGATCCTGACCGACATCGCCGATCCGAGGGGCGCGGCCGGCTTCGACGGCGATGGCCCTGAGACGGAGCGCAAGCCGGTCTTGCTCCTGAGCTAGGCTGGCCGCCCTCGATCACCCGGCTTCGGCTCACTTCGGTTTGTGCTTCAGCTTGATCGTCAGCGTGCCGTCAAAGACGCCCATGACCACGCGGATCTTGCGGTCGATGGCGATCGGGGTGCGGTTGTTGAGCGGCACCTTGAAGCTGTAAGCGCCGCCGGCCATGCGATCCTCGAACATCATGATCCAGGCCGATTGCAGGATCGGCAGTTCTGTCGGCGGCCCGTTCTTGGTGAAATAGGTTTCTGTTTCCGCATAGAACTGGTCGATCACTACGGTCGCGTTGCCCAGGCAGGCATCGAAGTCATCGATCTTGGCGCTGACCGGAAAACTGGCGCCCTGCATGGTGAGCTTGGAGCCGGGATCCTTGTCGACATAGCTCACATAGCTGCCCTGGCCGTCGCCGACCAGGACGGCATGGAGGGTCTTGCCGCCGCCGCCGAGCTTGTAGCGCAGTGGAAAACGACTCTCCAGCACCCACTCCTCGACCAGGCCATTGGCGCCCGTGCTCGTCAGATTGAAGGTCAGCGTCAGGTCGAACTGCATCAGAGCCTCGATGCGGGCCATCAGCGCGTCGACATCCGCGGTGCCGGTGTCCAGCCCTGTGGAATTGGCCGCACGCGCGACCTGAAAAACCGCACTGACCAGGCTGTAATCGTGCTTCTTGGCGATGTCGTCGAGCATGGAGGGAATGAGTTCGGCGGCCCAGGCGCCGGTCTCTGCGACGAGCCGCTGGTCGAGCCCGCTATCGCCGAGCAGCTGGATCAGCTGGCCTACGCGATTGGCCATGGCGACGACGGGCAGGACCTTGTCGCGCTGCTTGCGCGTGAAGTTCAACACCTGCTCGACCTTGTGCATCAGCCGCTCGGCGAGCGCAGTCTCCAGCTCGAAGCCCTGGGTCGTCTCCTGGCCGAGGACATTGAGGCTGCGACGCGCATCGAGCAACGCGGTGAGAAGGTTCGCCTCCGGCTTGCCCGCCCGCTTGACATAACCCTGGACGAGTTCGCTGGTCAGCATGGCGACGATGTCGTCCTGCTCGTTGCAGCTGGCGCCGAGGGAGGGCGGCGGTTCGGCGGGCGTTTCGGCCTGTTTCAGAAGGGCGTTCGCCGCCTTCACCAGGGCGTCATAGCGTTCGGCCGCCTCCTTCGTGCGGGTCTCCAGGGCCTGCTTCTCGATCTCGCGCAGGTCGGCGAGCGGATCGGTTCCAGGGGACGGTTCCTGTCCCGAGCCGCCTGTGGTCGCATCGGCGCCCGGATCGGCAGGGCCCGTCGTCTGCGGCGCGTCCGGATCGACGGGTGGAAAGAGCTTGTCGATGGTCTCGAGATCCAGCGGGCCAGCGGCATCCTCGGCAGCGACCGGGGTAAACGAGAGAAGAAGGCCAATAAGAGCAAGGGCCGTGAGGCGATGCCCGATCATGCTGAGACCGACACCCTGCCTCTTGTGATTGCCGTCTCCGCGCATGGCCCGCTCCCCGCTGTCCGTGCGGCCCTTCGGCCGCTGCCGCCCCAATCCGTCTCGAATTTTGGCAGGCCGATCGGCGGTTGGATACGGGATCATTGGTCGCAGGGCGGCCAGATTTGACCATCCTGCGGTTGCTCCGAGGTTAATCATAACGCCAAAACGGGCTTGTCTTGCATCCTGGCCGTGTAATCATGACGCTCTGCCCATTGGAGGAAGTGCCCATGACGAGCGCTCGGCGGTCGAAGGTTTTCAAGGTGATCCTGCATCCGTTGGCCGTTCTGGCCGCGGCGGTCGTCTTTTTCCTGCTGGTCCACTTCTTCGACACGCGCTGGCGCTTCATGCCCTACACCTTCGCGGTGACGCTCGCGCTCGCCAGTCTCGTCTTCTTCCTCAGCCGGCGGCCAGTCTTTTCGCTCTATACGGCCGGCATCGTCATCATGCTGCTGACGCTGTTGTCGGTGGTGAAGTTCAGGCTGAAGGGGCTGGCGCTCCATGCCTATGACTTCTTTTTCACCGGGACGGACCTGTCGATCATCGATTTCCTGTGGTCGCACTATCGCCTGCACGCGCTGGCCGGCGGACTGACGATCCTGCTGGCTGCTTTCTTCCTGATCATGCTCTTTCGCGGTGAGCGGGCGGTGCGGGTGCCGCTCCTGGTGCGGCTTCCGCTCGTTCCGCTCTTTCTCCTCGCCGCCGAGTTCACCCATCCGATCCACAATCCGCGCGAGGCCGA
>DAIMJJ010000032.1:22923-25220 GCA_036722275.1 Rhizobium sp.
TCTTTCTCCTCGCCGCCGAGTTCACCCATCCGATCCACAATCCGCGCGAGGCCGACTATCTGCCCTACGTCGCCGGCTACAATGCCTCGGCGCTGCCGCTGTCGTTGCGCAATCTGCCCGACCTTTTCGGCGAATTGCCGCTGGCCGCCCGGGTCGCCCATGCCGGATCCACCATGTCGTTTGCCGAGGACATTGACTGCGGCCCGGCGCGGCTGAAGCCGGATCTGTTCATGGTGCTGTCGGAAAGTCAGACCGCACCCGGCGTCGTTCCGACGCTTGTCCGCTCGCCCGAACTGATCGACACCTTCCGCTCCGGCGACGGCACGATCAAGCCGCTCTTTGTCGAGACGATCGGCGCCGGCACCTGGATGACCAATTTCTCCGTGCTCACCGGGCTGTCCACCGCCGATTTCGGCTGGCAGGCGGCCTATGTCACGCAATTGATGGAGCGGCGCATCCGGGGAGCGCTGCCGGAACTGCTGTCGCGCTGCGGCTACCGCACCGTTGCGGTCATGCCGCTGCCCTTCAATGCGCTGAACGAGGGCGCCTTCCTCACGTCGATCGGCTTTCAGGAGGTGATCGATGCCGAGGCGCTGGGGATGAAGCCGATGACGGTGCGCGATCGCGACTATTTCTCCTTCATCGAGAAACTCGTCACCGAGCATCGCCGCAAGGATCCTCGCCCGCTGTTCCTGCATGTCCAGACCATGTTCGCCCACCAGCCCTACGACTATGTCCTGCTGCCGGACGATCAGGCGGCGCCGCACGACTATGACGGTATCGGCGAGGCGAACGAGTATTTGCGCCGGGTGTGGCTGGCGCGGGCCGATCTCGGCGCCTTCCTCGAGCGGCGCAAGGCCGAGCCGGGCTCGCGCGGCACGGTCGTGGCCGAGTTCGGCGATCACCACGCCACGGTCACGCGGGATCATCTGATCGCCGGTCGCGCCGCCGAACCGCTGCTCACCGACTTCCGCTCGCCGCTTTACGAGACCTTCTACAGGGTCGAGGGCTATGGCACGCCGATCGACTACGGTCTGCTGCACCAGTCCGAGGACGCGGCCTTCCTGTCGGCCCGGGTGCTGGCGGCTGCCAACATGCCGCGCTCACGAGTGTGGTCGGACCTTCTGGCGCTCAGCGAGGCCTGTGGCGGCCGGCTCCACACCTGCCCGGGCCGCTCCGGCATCGACCGACATATCAAGGCCCGGATCGACGGCGGGCTTCTGGTCGTGAATTGAAGCCGCAAAGGGCCTAGCCTGCCTCTTTCGCCTCAGCCGCCATGCGAGACGAAGAAGGGATTGGCGAAATCGCGGTCGTCCCGCTGCCCGCGCTTTCCATAGGTGAGGGGGCGCCCGTCGAGGCAGAGCGTGGCGCCGCCCGCGGCGCGCAACACGGCGTCGCCCGCGGCCGTGTCCCATTCCATGGTACGGCTGAAGCGCGGATAGACATCCGCCACCCCCTCCGCCAGCAGACAGAATTTCAGCGACGAGCCGATCGAGCAGCAGTCGGTGATGCCGTGATCCTTGAGATATTGCTCGGTCTCCGGGCTGCCGTGCGAGCGGCTGGCGACGGCAAGCGGCGGCTTGTGGGCCGGGCGCACCGCGATCGCCCGGCGCGCGATGATGCCGCCTTTGGCTGTCACCGTGAGCTTCTCCGCCCCGTCCTTGGAACCGACATAGGCGATATCCATGGCCGGCGCGTAGACGATGCCGAGCGCGGGCGCGCCATCGCGGATCAGCGCGATGTTGACGGTAAATTCCGGCCGCCCCGCGATGAACTCGCGCGTACCGTCGAGCGGATCGACGAGGATGAAGGCAGAGCCGGCCGTTTGCGGCACCCGGCCGGCGGCAACAGCCTCTTCCGCGACCACCGGGATCTCAGGGAGCTTTTCCGCGAGATGCGCCAGAATGATCGCCTCGGCCCGCTCGTCGGCCTCGGTGACAGGGGTCGCGTCCGGCTTCAGCGTGATGCTCGCCCCGGCCTCCATGACCTCGAGAATGGCCCGCCCCGCCGAAAGCGCCGCCTCTTCAAAAACTCTCAGCACGCCCCGTATCTCCGTCCGCCAACACCGCTTGCCCCGATCCGCCAAGCCGCCGCCTTTGCGGACGGGCCAATGCCGAATCATGCTGAAAGCAATGCCACAGTTGCGCGGGAAGCGGTATCGAAGAGAGGATGAAATGGCGCACCCGGCAGGATTCGAACCTGCGACCTTTGGAATCGGAATTGGAAGAAATAGGTTCTAACTGTATGATTTTTATAGTGCCGACTTCATGCTGCACTAGGACTGCGCTAGATTTTGG
>DAIMJJ010000033.1:0-7377 GCA_036722275.1 Rhizobium sp.
AAGGGCGGGACAATTGTGGAGCTGGATGCGCCGGCGGTCCATTACGGTGAGATCGGTCGCCGTATGGGCCGTCGGCCAGGATCTGAGCTCAAGGATCCGCCCGCCGAGATCAATCGCCTCCACCCTGTCGACGACGACATCCGGGACAATGATGCGACTGCCAAGAAAGGCCTCGGCGCCGATCAACCTTCCGAAACTCGTCTGGTAACTTCCGGCCCGATCGGCAAGCGCGCGCGGCAGGTTCTGCTGCCCGATGACCCGGGCTCCCGCCTCCCGCAAAGGCTCGGCGCCGAACACATGGTCCGGATGCATGTGGGAGAGGATGAGATACGAGATCGGCAGTTGGCTCCGCTCGCGGACGGCAAGATAAACCTCCTCGCCCACCCACCGCGAGCCACCGGAATCAATAACGGCGACACTGCTTTTGCCGATGATGAAAGCGATGTTGGCAATGTCACCGGCATTCTGCTGATCGACCTCGGCAATTGCGCCGCGATGTACAAAGAGGCCTGGCGCGACTTCGTTGAAGCCGATACTGGACCGCGGTCGCGGCCGGCAGGTGGGCTTGTCTGCCTTGAAATGACCGAGCCATGCCGGCGGAGAGGCTGCAATGGTGGCCTCACAGTCCGTCTTGCTGGCAGCGGCGTGCCCGGGAAGCAGTGCAAGGCGGCAAACTGAAGGCGCGCTTGCCGGCGCAGGATCGGCTGACGCCAGAAGGCAGATGGTCACGAATGCCTCGAACATGTCTCGCCTCCGCCCGCTCCGGTTTCACTGCCAGCCTGGAACCGGCGGTCTTGTGCCGCAACACATCCGAAAGGCTCGGTTCTGCGCAAGGGATGTGAGGCGTATCATCTTCAGGCGCACGATCCTCTATCGTGCCTGGTCCTCAACGATTAGGGACGGATGGTGATGAGACAGATTCTGGCGGGATTGGCCTTCATGCTCTCGACGGGTTTCGCCTTCGCCGATGAGGCGCCCCCGGACAATCCGCTGGTGGAAGGCCCGACCTGGGAGACGATCCGGGAGGCCATAGCTGGTGACAGCGAAATCCACGACGCAGGACCGTTCCTCACCCTCCGCGCCCCTTACCGCGCAGACGATGCGGCCATCGTTCCCGTCACGGTCGAACAGACAGATCCGACCGCGGGGCCGATCGACGCACTGACGCTGGTGATTGACGAGAACCCGGCCCCGGTGGCCGCCGAGATTCGCTTCGGGCCATCCATGATGCCCCTGAAATTCGAAACGCGTGTGCGCGTCAACCAGTACTCGAATATCCGCGCGATCGCCACAACCCCTCAGGGATACGTCATGACGGGACGCTACGTAAAGGCCTCTGGTGGTTGCTCGGCACCAGCGACCCGCGATGCGACCGCCGCTCTGACAGGCATGGGCGACATGAAACTCAAGGTTTTCGAGCTGCCGGTCAAGGACCAGACCATGCGGCGTGAGGCGCAGATCATGATCCGCCACCCCAACTATTCAGGGCTGCAGCGTGACCAGGTGACCCAGCTTTTCATCGGCGCCCACTTCATCAACACGCTCGAGGTACGCCAAGGTGAAGATCTGCTGTTCTCGCTCGAGGGTGGGATATCGATCAGCGAAAATCCGGTCTTCCGCTTCACCTATGTCGACAACGGCTCAGCCGACTTCACGGTCCACGCCGTCGATACCGATGGCAATGTCTTCAACCGGGTCCTGCCGAAACGTCCGCCCGCCTGACCGAAATCGAAAAGGAGAGGTCAGAAGCAGAGCATTTCGGCTTCCGCCTGGGCCCGCCTGAGCTCGGCGACCATGGTTTGCGACACAACCGCCGTCTTGTACATCGAAAGCTGCTCGCCGCTGCCCTGCTGCAGGGACAGGACGGTCTCCGCCTCGACATACTTTTCATAAGGCAGGATCGACGCAATCGTGTCGATCGAGCACGAGCATTTTCGCAAGATCTCGCGGTTCTGGCCGTTGGTGGCCATGCAGCCGAAGACATAGTCCGTGCGAGCTTCGGTCGGATAATCGTTCAGTCGTTCAGCCACGGACTGGGCGCCCGCCGGCAGGGCCTGAAATAGGAAAGCGACAAGGACGTAAACCACCTTCAAGGCTTTTCCTCCCCATGGGGAGTGAGCGTGATTGCCGTCTTGTAGGCAATGTCGGCCTCGCCCGATCCCTCCGGGACCCTGGCTTCGAGCGAGTAATACCACCCCGGGATCTCGGGCGAGACCGTGACGGCCAGAGCCAGATCTGCAAAGCGTCCCATCTGGTATCGCGCCTTGTCCTTCGCGAAGGGCCGGATGGTCACCTGCCGGGCGGGGACGTCACGATGTGCGAAATGCACCGATACGGGGACGATCTCGGCGTCCTTGAGCAGCGCTTCCTTGATGCGGTTGCGCATATAGTAGGGGCTTCCACCCGACTGGCGGGAGATATCGGCCAGGGCGGTTTCGAGGAAATACATGATCAGCGGATTGCCGACGGAGGCCGGGAAACTGCCGATGAACCGCATCTGCGGCCCCCGGCGCAGGATTAGCGACACCGTGTCGTCGCTCGTAAGCTGCAACCCGATGGTGTCGGTGTCGGGCGTCTCTCCCATCTTCAACGGCGAAACCGTCCGATCATAGACCAGGGTGTCTGTGCCAGCGGTTCCGGAGGCAGGCGGAGACGAAGCCTCAACACCGGAAAGCGCGCCTTTGCGGAACAGGAGGTCGTAGGTCTCGGCGGCAGACAAAGGCTCGGCTGCCAGCACGACCAACACAGCAAGAAACGGAAAGACACGCATGGCAACCTCCCTTTTGGTCCGAGCCTAATCCCTGCGATCTGTGAGTCATCGCAGACATTGGTCGGTATTTCCTCAAGCCGCCCGGCCGCGTGTCTGCCAATCAATAAGCGCCCGCAGGCGCACGGGCTGCACCGGTTTATTCAACACTGAGAACGACATTTCCTGGCCGAGCTGGAAAAGCTCGCGCTGCCGGTTGGCAGACACGAGAACGGCGGGTATCTCCTCGCCGGCAAGCGCCCGGAGCGTTCGGATGGTGTCGATACCGGTGTCGTCGTCGTCCAGCTGGTAATCTGCCAGCAGGATGTCTGGCGGCGTTCCTATCTCCTGCATCAGCGCCACCGCCTCCGCCGTCGATCCCGCGGCCAGCACGCTGGCGCCCCAGTTCTCCAGCTTGCGAGTCATGGCATGCAGTTCGTCGGCATCATTCTCGACGACCATAACGATCAGATCGAGACTGCCCTCCGGCATCGCCTCCACCGGACAGCTCTCGCCATTGCCCACCCTGCCCGAGGATGCGAGCGGCACCTCGATCGAGAACATCGAGCCGTGGCCAAGGCGCGAGACAAGCCGAACCCGATGGTCGAGGTGCCGACAGGCCCGCTCGACGATCGACAGGCCGAGCCCCATGCCGGTTCCCTTGCCACCGCCGCCCCGCGTGAACTCGTTGAAGACCCGAGCTTGGTCCTTTTCCGATATGCCGATGCCGGTATCCCACACCTCGATGCGCAGACGGTTGCCCGAGAGCCGGCAACCGACGAGAACCCGGCCCGTTTGGGTATATTGAATGGCATTGACCATGAGGTTCTGCACGCAGCGCATCAGATAGCGCTGATCGCTCGTCACCCACCGGCTGGACGGGACGATATCAAGCCCGATCCCCTTCTCGGCAGCAAGCGGTGCAAGGTCTTCCGCAAGCCCCTGCAGCATGCCGCCGAGGCTGAAGGAGGTTACGTTGAACTCGGCTCCGGAACTGTCGAGCCGGGATATGTCCAGGAGCGCCTGAAGCAGCGTCTCGATCGAATTGAACGACCGGTTAAGCCGGCTCACCACCTCCTTGGCCTGGGACGGATCGACCGTCTCTGTCAGCGTCGAGAGATAAAGTCTCGCCGCGTTGATCGGCTGCAGAAGATCATGGCTCGCGGCGGCGAGGAAACGGGTCTTCGAGACATGGGCCGCCTCCGCCGCCTCCTTCGCCTGCCGCAGCGCGCCTTCAATCTTCGTCTGTTCATCGGCGTGGATTTGCAGGAGACGGTTTGCCTCCGTCAACTCGGCGGTGCGTTCCTGCACCCGCCGCTCCAAGAGCGCCGCAGCCTCCGTCTCTGCGGTCACATCCATGATGGAAACGATGAAGCCGTCGTCCGGGAGCGAATGCAGGCGCATGTCGAGGCTCATTCCGTCGCGGCGACGGAAGCGACGCTGCACGGTTTCCCCCCGCCTCAAAGCCTTCAGCCAGACGGCAAATCCCGGCCCCTTCGGCAGCCGGTCGAGGATTTCGTTTCGCTCGATATGCTCGATGATGCGCTGGAAGCGCGTTCCCTTTTTCAGAAGAGGCAGCGGAACGCCCAGCAGTTCGCCGAAGCGCTCGTTGCGCACCAGGAGTTCGCCGCTGGAGGAGAAGGTGCAAACACCGAGCGACATATGATCGAAGGCCGCCTGCAACAGATGCGCCTGCTGGTCGATCAGCCGGTTCTTCTCGCGACGGTTCTCCCGCACGAGATCTGTGATCTCGGTCTGAAGGACTGCCATATTGTCGGAACTGGTCTGCCGATAGGAGATCTGGAACCAGCGGTCGTTGCGAAGCGCCACGACGAAAGAAGAGAACCGCTGGCCGGAAGGCCCCTGGGCGGTGGCGGCCACCCGGCCACGCACCGGCCCGCCCTCTCCCTCATCGCGCGACAGGTAACGACTCGCATTGACGGCCGCGAGATAGTCTTCGAAGGCGAGCCCCGGCTTGATGATATCCTCGATATCGGGCAGCAGCTTGCGGAACTGGCTGTTGCAAACCTGCAGCCGATCTTCCGAAAACAGCGCAAATCCACCTTCCATCGCCACCATGGCGTCGGCAAGGTTGCGCTGAACCCGTTCCTGCGCCTGATAGGCAATCTCCAGTTCGCTGGACGCCCGGCCGAGCGTGTCGAGCGCCTTTTCGAGATCCTTGGTCTTCTCCCACACTTCCGCCTGCAGGGCGATCGCCGACTGGAAAAGGGAATAGGCCGTGCCGCCGACCTCGTGGCCGCGCTCGGCGCGGTTGATCAGCGCCTCGATGATCTTCGCCTGCTTGGCGATCTGGATCTCATACGGGTCGCTCGGATCGATCACAGCGGCGCGCTCCCCCTCGGGCGGAAGAAGGCGACGCCGACGAAGGTCTGGTTTACGTGCACGCCGAGATGCTGTTCGCCATAGGTGCTGAAGCCGACCACCCGGCGCTCGCGGAACCGATCGGAGGCCTGCGCCACCAGCCCTTTCCGGTCAATCTCCAGCTTGCGCAGATAGCAGTCGAATCCCAAGATGAAATCGGGAGCCTCTCCCTGCTTGTCGGTCACCGTCAGCCCGCTGTCGAGGGTACGGATGATTTCCTTCCCCCGCCCAAGCGTCAGCAGCAGTCCGTCGTCGATGGCCGACAGGAAGGTCAGTCCGTGCTCCCCGTGGATTTGCTGGATCGCCCGGACGTGATAGATATTACCGTTCCGGACCAGCACCGGGTTCTCGGCGAAGATCGTCGGCGACAGGGCGTCAACCGGAACATGGACGAGCCGGGCATATTCCTGCGCCGCCGGCGAGCCGTTGATCTCCAGCACCAGACGCTCTTCCGGCACGGCCTTGGTCACGACCATCCGACTTTCGGTCGGCTGAAAATGGTCGAAGCCGAGACCGCAAAAGGAAAGGTCCGTCTCCAGCAGCAGGAGCAGCGCCGCATCGCTACGAAATTCGCCGTTGCGCAGCACCTGTGTTCGCTCGAAGCGCAAACCATCACCGGCCGATCCGCCGAAGACGGGGACATCTTTCAGCCCGGCTTCCAACGCTGCAACGAGGATATCCTCCTGTTTGGAAAGCCCGTCGGCAAAGATCAGAGCGAGACGCTTGCGCCCCGGTGTGGCGCGAAACTGCTCGGCAAGCCGCTCCGTCTGCTGCACCACCTCGGCGATCGAGACCGGCGAAATCGGGGAGAACAGCGTGGAGGCCACGCGGAAGTGGCTTCGTTCGAAGGCCAGCGCCACGAGCGCATCATCCTCATAACCTCTGGGAGTGATCTGCCCCGCCGTCGTGCAGCCGAAAACGACCGCATCCGGCAGTGCTGCCGGCAAGACTGCCGCCATGTCTTCCGGCGAAAGATGGCCGGGCACGAACAGCAGGATGAAGCTGGGACGGGCGCGGTCGAGCTGTCGGCGGATTTCGGCGAGCGCCCCCGCCGCCGTTTTCCCATGCGAAACAGCAACGCGAACGGCCATGGCCGGTCTGCGCTCGAGATCTTCGAGAACCGTCGACCCGCCGCACTCCGGTGAGGAGCCCATCTTCCGGCACCCCGTCACTGCAGTTTATGGCGGATCGAGACCTCGCGAACCAGCATCGCCGCCTGCGTGCGATTGTGAACGCCGAGCCGGCGCAAAAGGGCGGTGATATGAGCTTTCACCGTGGCTTCGGCCAGCTGCATCTCGTACGCGATCAGCTTGTTCGGCATGCCCTCGCAGATCAAGCCGAGAATTCGGGTTTGCTGCTGCGAGAGATTGGCGATCTTCCGCGAAATCGACTCGACAGAGCGATCGCCGGCCTTGGTTCTGGCCGGCAGGGCATAGCCCGGCGGCACATAGGTCTTGCCATTCCAGATGTCGCGCATCGCCTCCTGAAAGGTCTGCCGCCCGGTATCCTTGGGGATGAAGCCCGCCGCCCCCGCTGCCATCACCGAATGCACCACGCCTTCGGTGGTGATGGCCGAGATGACGATGACCGGGACATCCGGCGTCTTCTCCTTGATCTTCATGAAACCGCTGAGCCCGGACGCATCCGGGAGATTGAGGTCGAGTATGATCAGATCGGGCGAAAAGCGCATCCGCAACTGCTGCAGTGCTTCGCCCAACGTCGTTGCTGTTCGAATCCGGCGCGTATTGAACATGCTCTCCATGGTCGTCGCGAGAGCATCGCAATAAAGGGGATGATCGTCGATCACCAAGGCCGATTTTATCGAAAGCAAGTGTTCGGACAATTCTGCCCGCGACATGGCTTCCTCCCAGAAACATTTCCCTGAACGTCATCAGCGGGGCGGCTTGCAGCCGCTCCGTATGCCATGGTCAATATTGCTGCTTTCAGGCGTGGCCGAGCTCCTCCAAACGCGGCTACACGTGATTTGTTGCACAGATTCGAAGGTAGCGCAATTGGCGAGTTTGCCCATGATGGGAAGGTCGAAAATCCACTGGACCATGGAATAAGCCACTGATTTATAATAGGCTAATCTCTGATTGATCGACTTTAAACGTTAGAAATACATTACATTGGAAATCGGCGCCAGACGCAGTTGGCCCCACCCGAAGCAGGCGGGACAACCTCTTCCTCGCAATGCACAGGCCAAGAATGGCCGCACTCGGTCCACGCCCAGCAAGGTGCCGCTAGCC
>DAIMJJ010000033.1:7477-18437 GCA_036722275.1 Rhizobium sp.
GATGAAGGTCTCCCAATTGGCCTTGAGTGGACCGGACAGCCCGCCCTTTGGCTGGGGCAGGACATAGGTAATGATGAGTTTGGGCTTGGCCGTTGCCAGCACGCAGGCATTCCCGCGCGTCTCGTAGTTGCGCGTCCAGGTGAGTTTGAAACTCGTCTGGGCAATGGCACGCGTACCGATGCTTAGTTTGGGCCCCCGCTCGCCGATCGAAGCGTAAAGCTCCGCGCCGCTCGCTCCCGTGATCGGATAGCTATCGACCTTCTCGACCGGCTGCCAGCTCGACGCTGTCGCGGCAATCGGCGCTGCCGCAACGGCGATGACGAATCCGAATTGAACTGCTCTTTTCACGCGCGAACCCTGTGACCTATCCCGGCCGAACCTAGTTTCTAACCAGGCTCTGTGCAATTGCCGAACGCGCAAACACGGGGGTAGAAACGGCAAAGCCCGCCCCGACGGATGCCGGAACGGGCCTTCCTCCTGCCAATTGGCAGCCTTTTACTGAATGGAAGCGAGCGCGGCAGCAAAGCGTTCCTGCGCCTTCTTTGGGATCTTCACATCCTTGTAGACGTCAAGATTGGCGGGCGCGTCACCGACGACAACAAGGCCGACCATACCCATGCCGACATGGGGTGCGCACTTGACGCCATAGGCGCCGGGGACGTCGAAGGTCACGGTGATCTTCTCATTGATCTTGCCCTTGAACTCGGCAGCGCCAGCGGGAAGCATGCCCTTGATGATCTCGGCATTGTGTCCCTTGTCGGTCGGGACGAAGGTAACGGTATCACCGGCAGCAATCTTGACGCCGGCCGGCTCGAAGACCATGGCGCCGTCCTTGCCCTTGTTCAGCATATGGACTTCATGGTCGGCAGCCGCAGCAGAGCCAGCCAGGGCGGCAAACACGACAGCGGCAGCAGCGAGGCTCTTCATCATCATGGACATTGTCTTATCTCCTTGAAATCAGGACCCTTCGGATCCGTTGGGACAGGAGATAGACCTTTCGCCGAGGCCGTTCTTTGTGCTTGCGCAACTAACAAAGCGCAATTTCACAAGGAAGCGAACGGAAGCCTTCACTGCTGATCCTTCAGCCCCTCGGCCAGTTCCGACAACCCGGCGGCGTTCTTCACCAGCAGCTTCTGGCGGCCGCCTTCGACCAGTCCACGCCCCTCCCAGGCGCTCAGGATGCGCGACACGGTGTGCAGCGTCGTTCCGGTCATTTCGGCAATGTCTTGGCGGGAGATGGGAAAGTCGATGCGGATCCCGTTCTCTTCCTTGCGCCCGGCCTTGCGCGCGAGCCTGAGGACGACGTGGGCGACACGCCGCTCGACCTCCTGGGTCGACATTTCGCGAATGCGGGTATGCGCCTCTTCGAGACGCTGGCCGATCGTCTGCATGGCGGTCACCGCCAATCGGGGATTGTGCTCGACGAAATTGGGCCACAGATCGGTCGGCCAGCCGAGCGTGAGGCTTTCGGCCGCGGCAATCGCGGTGCCAGGGTAGTCGCTGCGCTGCAGCGCCTTGGCAAAGCCGAAGAGATCACCGGGATGAACGACCCGCACGATGATCTGCTGCCCGTCTTCCGTCACCTGGGTGACCTTCAGACGCCCGTGCAAGAGCAGGTAGAAGCTGACCGCCGGCTGGCCCTGCTCGAACACGCACTCTCCCTGCGGAATCCTCCGCGAGGTAGCGTGAGCAAGCAGTTTGTCGAGATCCTCGTCGCTCATCCGGTCGAACAGCGGAAGAACCTTGACGACGGTCCGGTCGATCTTCAACGACGCTGATCCTTTCTGCGGTCACTGGCGCCAAACTGTCTGGCGCCAGATCAGCCGTCCACGGCCTCAAGTCAGTTAGGTCTTCTAGACTAGGATCGCGCCTGACGAAAGACAAAAACTAGCCTTCCATACCAGCTGCCGTCGCGGATCAGCCGAAACCCGACATTGTCCGGTGGTGTGCCGACCGAGCAACCGCCGCTCTTCGGGTCGCGGATGAAGGAGCTGAGGGGTGAACGGTGTTTTCCAGAAGCGATATAGATGCCGCAGCTCTCGCTGGCCTCGGCGCCGGTCATTCCATCGCCGAGCGTAACCTTGCGGTTACAAGTCGTGGTCCATTCCCAGACATTGCCGCCAAAGTCGGCAAGGCCGTACTCGCCCTCGCCGAAGCGGCCGAGCGGCTGCGGCGAGGGATCGCGCGAGGCCTTGCGCGCTGCCTCGCGCTGATAGTCGGCCAACCAGCGCAGAGCAGGGTTCTTGCTGTCGGGATCGACCCCGAGCGCGTCATCGGGGAATTTCGATCCGGCGGCAAAGGCAAGGTCCTCGTCGCTCGGCAAGGTCCACACGGCGTCCGTGCGGGTGCTCAGCCATTCGGCATAGGCGGTCGCGTCGTCGTGGCTGATCGACGTGGCCGGCAAATCGAGAGACGACGGCGTCTCGGATTCGCGGGCAGGACAAGCACCCTCAGCCACGCAGGCATCGTATTCGCCGGTCGTCACCTGATACCGGGTGATCTCGAGGGGCTGGCTCCTGTGGATCTCGACCATAGGTGCGTCGACGGCAAAGCCGTTCTTGTAGAACTCGCCAGCCGGCCGATAGGTGAAACTGTGCGGCTCGATGCGGATGGTCGCCGGAACCGGGACACCCGCGGGCGCGGTGCGCAGAACGCCGGTCTGCACGGCAAGCCCGCCGGCAAAGGCCAGCAGCAGCACGGCCGGCAGCGCGACCGAAGAAACCGAGGGGACGTGAGTGTGGCTGAGTACGGACATGGCGACCTCCCGCAGGCAGTCGAGTGGCGGGCAAAGGAAAGGGAGCCCATGCCCGCGGGGAGCGGGCATGGGCAGGGCGAAATCAGCTGGCCGAAGGCGCGAGCACCGAGGTCATCAGATCGTCGTTCCAGTCACCGGTGACGGTGAAGTGCGCGGCGGCACCCAGCTCGAAAGCCTCGATCAGGTTGTGGTTGACATAGGCGTAAATGCCCGGCTGCAGGAAGGTGTAATAGGCAGCTCCGGCAGCGCCACCCGGGATAAACCAGGTTTCCTGATCGGTTTCCGGCGGGTTGTGGAACTTGCCGGTTGCCCAGACATAGTCGCCGTGACCGCCGATAAGGTGCGGACGGGTGTCGCGATTGGCCTGCGAATGCACGATCAGGACACGATCGCCGACTTCGGCCTTGAGCGCATTCTCGCCGGTCAGCGCGCCGACGGCGCCGTTGAAGACGATGTGGCTCGGCGTCAGGCTGCGCATGACCTGGAGAACGTCCTGATAGGCGTCGCCGGCAGTTTCATATTTCTTGAAATTGCCCTTTTCGTCCTTGGGAACATAGAAGTCCTGTTCCCCAACATAGTAGACCTTGTCATAGACCAGTTCGTTGCCTTTGTGATCCTTCAGGCCGTCGCGCGGCAGGACCATCATTGCACCGTTCATGCCCGAGGTGACGTGCCACGGAACCATGCCGGGAGGTGCGCAGTGATAGACGAAGACGCCGGCCTTGGTGGCCTTGAAGCGCAGGATGGTCTTCTCGCCGGGGTTGACCACGGTCAGAGCACCGCCACCGAGCGCGCCGGTCGACGAATGGAAGTCGATATTGTGCTGCAGCGTATTGGTCTCGGGATTGATGAGCGTCAGCTCGACATAGTCACCTTCGTGAACCACCAACAGCGGGCCCGGGACGGAACCGTTGAAGGTCATGGCGTGGACTTCGGTGCCCTGGTCATCGACGATGATCTTCTTCTCCTCGATCGTCATGGTGAACTCAACGACCTTTGGTCCGCCCTCGGCCTTCTGGGTATGGGCGTGAACGAAGGGCGGCTTGACCAGGTCGACCTTGACCCGCGGAAGCTTGGCAATGTCGGCGGCCGTTGCAGCGGCGTTGGTCTTGATGTCCCCGCCTTCGGCGCGGGCAGCGTGCGGCATGACGATCGGCGCCAGAGCGCCAGCAAAGGCCGCACCGGCCAGAATTGTGCGGCGAGTTACCTGAAACTTCTCGGTCATCGGAATGTCTCCTTTTGGATAGCGCGGAGCGGATGTCGTCCGGTCGAGAAAGGTTTTACGCCCGCACCCCGGAAGCGAATTTGTGCCAGCACAAACTTCCTTTGGAGGGGGCGCACCTGCGTCATTTTGGCAGAGAAGCCGCCTTCGGAACCTTCTGAATCCGTTGATAAACCAGTGTTTTGCTTGCGTCTGGTCAATGACCGAAGCCAGGCTTAGACCTAACGGTGGTTGCCATTTATCAAGAAATCGGAGCTTCGCGATGAACAGCCACCCCACCGGCCGACGCGGCGGCATTCCCCGCGGCCTGTCGACGAACGGGCCGATCCTTTTCTCTTACGGTTTCCGCCCCTTCTTCCTCGCCGCCGGCCTGATGGCGATCGCCACCATGATCCTTTGGATCCTCGCCCTTGCCGGCGAACTGGAAGTCGGCGGCTCCTACGGCGCGCAACATTGGCACGCGCATGAAATGCTGTTCGGCTTCGCGCCCGCGGTCGTAGCCGGCTTTCTCCTCACCTCGATCCCGAACTGGACGGGCCGGCTTCCCGTGTCCGGCCGCCCGCTGATGGCGCTCCTTGCCCTGTGGCTTGCAGGACGGCTGGCCCTGCTCCAGCCGGACCTCGTCAGCCCCGTCTTCGCCACGGCCATAGACGGCCTGTTCCTGCCCGTCCTCTTTCTTGTCTTTGCCCGCGAGATCGTCACGGGTCGCAAATGGCGCGACGCAAAGGTCCTGGTCATACTGGCGATCCTCGCCTCGGCGAATATCGCCTTCCATGTCCTCGTCCTTGCCGGCGAAGATGGCGGCGGCATTGAGAGACTGGCCGTCTCGGCCTATGTCGTGCTGATCACGATCATGGGCGGCCGGATCATCCCGAGCTTCACACGCAACTGGCTGAACCAGCGGGGCGAGACGCACTTTCCGGCATCGTTCGGCCGCTTCGACAATATCGCGATCGCAATCGGTGCCGCAGCACTCGCCGGCTGGACGATCCTGCCGCAAAGCCGCTTGACGACGTTTGCCGCCCTGACCGCGTTTCTGCTCCATGGCATCCGCCTGACGCGCTGGCGCGGCCACGCGGTCTTTACGGAAAAGCTGCTGTTCATCCTCCACGCCGCCTATGCCTTCGTGCCGCTGGGTTTCATCGCCATCGCGGTCGGCGCAGAAGGGCTTCTCGCCGCCAACGCGGTTCTGCATGTGCTGACGGTCGGGGCGATGGCGACGATGATGCTGGCGGTGATGACCCGCGCCATCCGCGGTCACACGGGTCGCGTACTGAGGGCCTCGGGTTTGACGACCCTCTCCTACGCCTCCATCCTGCTGGCGGCGCTGCTGCGTCCGCTCGCCGATCTGGTGCCGAACCATGCGACGGCGCTCCACGCCGCCGCCGGGTCATTCTGGATCCTCGCTTTTGGCCTCTTCGTCATAGAATACGGCCCCATGCTTGTCCGGGTTCGGCGGGCAGGGCTCGGATGAACACAGTCAGCGCGCCCCCGGTCAGTCGATCGAGGGCACGCGTCGGGATTGGAGAAAAGCCACGCTCAGTGCCGCGGGGAAAAAGCAAAGCCATCTGTGCGAATGAATTCCGGCGTCCAGCGCGGCTCGTAGGTCAGATCGACAAGCGCCGTCGTTACCCCCGTCACGCCTTCCACCGCCGCCTGGACGGCCTGCTGCAGAAAGCCCGCCGCCGGACAACCGCGTGACGTCGTCGTCATGACGATCCGCGCCGCCCCGGCCGGATCGACGGTCACGTCATAGATCAGTCCGAGGTCGACGATGTTGCCGCCGATCTCGGGATCCGTGATCTGCGTCAGCGCCGCCAGGATTTCCGCGGCGACACCCGAAACGTTGTCGGGGTCGATCATCTTAGGACCGAGACTCACCGATTCGGATCAGCATCCGATAAGCCGTGCCGGTCTCGTCGTAGTTGCCTACCCATTGGTGCCCGCGCTTTTCGAGCTCCGGCATCAGAAAGACCGGCTCGCGGGACAGAAGGGCAAACAGAACCTCGCCGGGATCCATGAGTTCGGTGCGCGACAGGATGCGGGCCATCGGTTCCGGCGGATCGAGATCGGTGAGATCGAGATTGAAGATCGGCTCGGCCCAGCTTGCGGCAGAAACGGCATCGCTGGATGCTGCGACATCGGCGGGGCCGCCGGCCTCTGGCGTAAACAGCACCTGCCATTCGCCGTCGCCGATTTCGGAAGCCTCGTGGGAAAAGCCGCGCTTGCCCATGACGCGAAACAGCGGCTCCGGCTTGAACGTTGCGAGCAACCGCAGCCCCTCGCCCGGCTTCAACGACTGGACGGCCTCCATAATGGCCTGAAAGGGTTCGCCGCCATTGCGCAGGATCGGGCGGACGTCGAGTTCTTTGTAAGGAGTAGTCATGTCGACCTCGTGGGGTGAAAGGAGGGCAGAAAGAGATTGGGCCGGATGGCGCCGTCGGGCAAGCGTTTGTCGGGGGCAATTTCCGCAAGAGCGCGTGCGCGCAGGAACTCCGTGACAAGCGCGACCGTCATGGCGAGCTGCAAGCCGCTCGCGGCGCGGAACATCGACGCCTGATGGAGCGCTAGGGCCGCGGCCGCGCCGAGCACGGCGAGATGGAACAGCAGAAACCAGAAACGCGCGCGCGTCTCGCTGACGAGATCCTGGACCCGCGGTGTCGGCGTGCGACCGAGAACGGGGCCATAGCATTCGAGCCAGGTCAGGAAGGGAATGATCTTGTAAAGCTTGGCCAGCCCCAGACCCGTCAACCAGCCGAATCCGAGAAGATAGACGATGGCGCCAATATCCGACGCCAGTCGGCCGAGGATCGCGGCTAATGCAAGCCAGAGGGCGCCGAGAAAGAGCGCAAGGAAGGCGGCAAGGCCGGCAAGGCTGTTGAGCTCCAGCCTTGGCCGTCGCCGCGCGCGATAGATGGCGACGAGATCGAGTCCATAAAGCCCAAGACCGACCAGCGAAACCGTCAGCACGGCCGCCAGAACGCGCGTGACGCCCGAAAGACCGGCGGCGACGAGAAAGATCGCGACGAACAGCAGGAGAATGGCGCACCCCGCAGCCCACCACACAGGCGCGGCGCTCCGGCCGGCACTGTCGGGGGCGAGCAGGAACATGGGCAGCAGCCTGTAGCTGACGCCAATCGCGGACACCGTCAGCCAGCCGCCGAGCCCGAGTGCGGCATGCAGCGGCAGAGCGTCGGGCAGAAATGCACCGACGGCCGGCGGCAGATAGCCGGACAGTACGAGTGCAAACAGCATCCCGAGCCCGAGCGTCGCGACAAGCGCCGTAAGGCTGAGCGCGACGAACCGGGCAGGCAGGGCGAGCGGACGGGCGCCGGCAAGCGTTCTGCCGACGATGCCGGCGATCGCCAGATAGCCGGTCGTCAGCGCCAGCCCACCAAGGGAGAGAAGCGGTCCGGCAATCACCGCGCCGTTGCCGAACGACGCAAAGCCGCCAACGAGGCTGATATCGCCAAGGACGATCGTAGCCAGCGCCGGCAGCGCCAGGACGCCCCACCGCAAAGGCTGCGCTACAAGCACCGGCACGAACTGCAACAACGCGCCGGACATCAGAAGGCCGAACCAGCCGACCGTGAGGAGATGGACGACGACGAGCGTCGGCGGTGCCTCGATCGTCCCTGCCGGATAACCATAGCCGGAGGTCAACAGCACCTCCGCGATCAGCAGAAACGCGCACGCGGCCGCAAAATAGGCCATGGTCCAACGGGAAAGGCTTGCACCCGGCATCTCCGCCTCCTCACTGTCACGCCATCCTGACGAAACTCAATGAGCGCCGCCGCAGCCGCAACCACAGCCGGACCCGGAGGCCGCAGCCTGGGCGAGCCTCTCGATCGCGACGCGCCACACTTCGGGGCCCTGCTCGAGATATTCCCAGCCGAACAGGCCGGAGAAATTCGCCTGCAGATGATAATGCAGCGGACGGGGGTCGTGGTCGCTGGTGATCAGCATCGCCGCCCCCTGCGGCAGGGCGTTGAGCATGGCGAAGATCCGCGGGTGCCGTTCCGGCGGCGGGATCAGACGCACGTCAATGTGGGGCCTCGTCTCTGCAATATCGGTCATGGGTTCGTCCTGTTGCTGTTCGGCCCGCGAAGAGAAACAGCCCGGGCCCGGCCGTTGCACCGGATCTAGACCCAAGCGCGGCCACCCACCTTGTCGCCGCGCAAACAAAACGACGAAGGCCGGAACCGCTTTCGTCGCGCTGCTTGGGATTTGGCAAAGAGCAAATGCGCAATCGGCACTAGGCAGGGACAACCGTGAACCCGGAGGAACCCATGTCCCGCGATATGTCCCGCGCTCTCATCGAAAAATATGGCGAAGCCCGCCTGCCCCGCTACACCAGCTATCCGACCGCACCACGCTTTGCCCCCGGCATCGGCGCCGGCACCTATGGCGACTGGCTGGCCGCTGTGCCCGCCCGCGAAGCCGTCTCCCTTTATCTGCACATCCCCTTCTGCCGCTCGATGTGCTGGTACTGCGGCTGCCACACCTCGATCACCCAGAAGGACCAGCCGATCCTCGACTATCTCGATGTCCTCAAGCGCGAGATCCGGCTCGTGGCCAAGGCGGCCGGCAAGCCGCTCAAGATCGGCCAGATCCACTTCGGCGGCGGCACGCCGACCATCATGACGCCGGAGGAATTCCTCAACCTCTCGGCATTCCTGCACCAGACCTTCGACGTGGTCCCGAATGCCGGAGTTGCCGTCGAGATCGATCCGCGCACGTTGACGCGCTCGATGATCGGCGCGCTTGGCCAGTCGGGTATCACCCGGGCAAGCCTCGGCGTGCAGAGCTTCGATCCCGTCGTGCAGAAGGCCATCAACCGCGTGCAGACCGCGGAGCAGACACGACACGCCACCGAGGGACTGCGCGCCGCGGGCATCGACAGCGTCAACTTCGACCTGATCTACGGGCTGCCGCACCAGACTGTCGCCTCCTGCGTGGCGACGGCACGCACCGCCATTGCCATGCGGCCCGACCGTTTCGCGGTCTTCGGCTATGCCCACATTCCCTCCTTCAAGAAGCACCAGCGTCTGATCGACGAGAAAGCCCTGCCAGACGCAGCGGAACGCCACGCCCAGGCCGAGGCGATCGCCGAGACACTCTCGGCCGCCGGTTATCGACGGATCGGACTGGACCACTTCGCGCTGCCGGACGACGATCTCGCGCTTGCGGCCGACAACGGAACGCTCCACCGCAATTTCCAGGGCTATACGACAGACCCCTGCCAGACGCTGATCGGTCTCGGGGCTTCGGCCATCGGACGCACCGTCGACGGCTATATCCAGAACGAGGTGGCAATCGGACAGTATGCCCAGCGCATCGCGTCCGGGCAGCTGGCGACCGCCAAGGGCTATCGCCTGACGCCGGAAGACCGGCTGCGCGCGCAGGTGATCGAGCGACTGATGTGCGATTTTCGTGTCGACCTTGCCTCGCTCTGCGCCGTGCACGGCTTCGACCCGGAACAACTCCTCTCCGGCAATACGCTGTTCCGGCGTCTCATCGATGACGGGATCACGGAGGTCGAGGATGGCGTCGTGACCGTCCGCCGCGATTGCCGCTTCATCATCCGCGCCGTTGCGGCAAGCTTTGACGCCTATCTCGAGCAGACCACCCGGACGCACGCCAAGGCAGCGTGACCAAGACCAGCGGCGGACAACGAGAAAGGCCCGGCGCCACCCCTAGCGCCGGGCCTTTCCGTTCAGCGGCCGTGCCTCCGCCTCAACTGGCCAGGCCGCGATAGATGGCCGGCAGTGCCGCCGGCAGGCGCGCAATGTTCGACACGACGGCATAGCCGTGCTGGCCGAAGATCGCCGGAACATAGGATTTGGCGTCGCGATCTACCGTCACGCCGAAGACGCGCACGCCCTTGCGCCGGGCCTCGATGACCGCGCGACGGCTGTCTTCGAGGGCAAACCGTCCTTCGTAGTGATCGACGTCGTTGGGCTTGCCGTCCGTGAGCACTAGAAGCAGCTGGCGCCGGTTCGGCTGTTCGGCGAGTTTGGCCGTGGCGTGGCGGATCGCCGCGCCGATGCGCGTGTAATAGCCGGGCTTGAGCGCCGCGATGCGGTTCTCCACCATCGGCCCCATCTTCTCGCCGAAGTCCTTCACCGTCTCGATGCGGACCCAGGAGCGGCGGCGCGAGGTGAAGGTGAGGATGGAGTGGTTGTCGCCACAGGCCGCAAGCCCGTTGGCGAGCACCAGCAGTGCTTCCTTCTCGACGTCGAGCACACGAAGATCGTCGAACCAGGCGTCGGTCGACAGCGAAACGTCGACCAGGAGGGTCACAGCCAGATCGTGGGCTTGCGGACGGCTCATCAGATGGATGCGGTCGCTCCCCTCCCCACCGGCCTTAAGATCGCTGCGGCTGCGCACAACCGCGTCGAGGTCGAGGTCGGCGCCATCGAGTTGGGCTCTGAGCATTTCGTGCTTGGGCCGCAACACCTCGAACTGGCGACGGACGCGGCGGATCAGGCTTTTCATCGCAGCCGTTGCCTCCGGGCCCTGTCCTTCGGCCGGCGCCGGACCTGCGAGCACCCGGCAATAGTCCTTGAGGTAGGATTGGCTGCGGTAATCCCATTCGGGATAGCTCAGTTCCGCCGTCAGCGGCGTCCTGTCGAGCGCCTCCGGTGGCAGGTCGAGATCGAAGCGGAATCGTGCCGACGGCCGCCCCTTGCGCTCACCGAGTGTCATGTCATCGAGTTCGTCGGCCGCGGCAGCATCATGGTCGTCGCTGTCGTCGCCCGGGCGATCGACATTGACCATCTCCGCCATGGCCAGGATCTTTTCGAACCGGTTGAGAATGAAGGGGCTGCGGTCCTTGTCGCGACCGTCGCTCTTCTCGCGTGTGGCAACCTGGCGTCCTACGGCCGCAGACTGACGGTCACCGCCCGCGGCCGGGCGATCCTCTTCGGCCCGCGGTGTGCTCTCCTCCCGCACCAACGCGTCGGGCCAGAGCGGCACCGGCA
>DAIMJJ010000033.1:18537-25109 GCA_036722275.1 Rhizobium sp.
GCCCGCGGTGTGCTCTCCTCCCGCACCAACGCGTCGGGCCAGAGCGGCACCGGCAGCATCGGCAGATAGCCGGGAGGAGCCTTGGCAGGCAAGGGCGGAGGATAGGCAAGCGGCGCAAGACCGGCGCCGGCCCGCAGGAGGTTGACCACCCGATCCTCCAAGAGCTGCTCGATGCGCGGCAGCTTGCCCCGCTGGCGCTCGCCGAGAAGGGAGGCGCAAAGCGCAAGATAGCGGGACCTCAGACCGGGAAAGCCTTCTAGGACGGCCTGAACCGTCTGGGCGGCGCGATCGAGGACGGCAGTGTCGCGCAGGAGCGGATCGTCAGCTACGACCGGCGAGAGCGGCATCGTCGCCATGAAGGCGGCAAGCCAGACATAGAGATCGCGGTTGAGCGCAGCCGTCGGCAACAGGTCGAGCACGGGCGGCAGCATGACGGTGGCGTGGTCGCGACCGGGCTGAACCAGCTTTTCCTCGCCGAGCCCCAGACGCTGGCGAAACTTCAGACGGTGGCTGAGCGTGCGCCCGCGTGCCGGTGCAAGCTGAACCGCGCGCTCGCCGCCGAAACCGCGAAAGCAGACGGACAGCACAGGCTGGACGTCCTCGAGCAGGACGGCCGCCCCGGGATAGCGGGGCCAGGTGCGCGTATTGCCCGCAATGTTGTGCCACGCACGCCCGACGGTCTCTTCCAGTTCCAGGAAGTCCAGCATGGTCGCTCTCCTAGCGGATCACCGCACGCGTCAGTTCGAGCAAAGCGGCGCGCACGTCCGGCTCGTCAGTCAGCGGCTCGATCATCGCCGAACGCACGGCCTGGCTCGGCTCGAGGCCGGCATCAATGAGGCTTGCGCAATAGACCAGAAGACGTGTCGACACCCCTTCCTCGATATCATGGCCCTTCAGAGCCCGAAGCCGGCGGGCGAGATCGACGAGCGGCGCGACCATTCCCTCGGCAAGACCGCTTTCGGCCGAGACGACGGCGATCTCGCGATCGCGAGGCAGGAAATCGAACTCGATGGCCACGAAGCGCTGGCGGGGGGACGGCTTCAGCGTCTTCAGGAGGTTCTGGTATCCCGGATTGTAAGAGACCACGAGCATGAAGCCGGGAGGCGCACTCAGGACCTCGCCGGTCCGCTCAAGCGGCAGGATGCGCCGGTCGTCGGTCAGTGGATGGAGCACCACCGCCACGTCCTTGCGCGCCTCGACTACCTCGTCGAGATAGCAGATGCCGCCCTCGCGCACGGCCCGCGTCAAAGGGCCGTCCACCCAGACCGTGTCACCGCCCTTGATGAGATAACGCCCGGTGAGGTCGGCGGCGGCAAGGTCGTCATGGCACGACACGGTCGACAGCGGCAGGCCGAGCTTGGCGGCCATGTGCCCGACGAATCGGGTCTTGCCGCAACCGGTCGGCCCCTTGAGCAACAGCGGCAGCTGCCGCGTCCAGGCCGTCTCGAACAGTTCGCACTCGTGCCCCGCAGGGGAATAGGTCGGGATCTCGGGGTAAGGCGGGTTGGTAAGCATCAGGTTCATCGGGGTGTTCCTTAAAATGGTGACGATGACGAGACGAGGCATGCATCGGGGCAGGATCTTCTCCGGCCTTGAGAGACGTGCCGGGTCTGATCGGGCGCCGGGGCCGGTCGATGGGGGAGCGTTTCAGCCACTCCCCCATCGAACCGTGAAGGGCCATCGGCCCTTCCGGGAGGTGGTGCCTTATTCGGCGGGCTCGGCCAGACCGAAGGCTGCCGCCTTTTCCTTGCCGGGGACGAGCACGGACCAGGCAAACATCAGAGCGGAGATCAGCACGACGGCGCCGGAGCCGAGGCGGACCCAGTAGAACAGGGCAAGCTGGTCCTGCACGGCCATGTAGCTTTCGCCGAGAACCCGCTGCAGATGGACCTGCAGCACACCGGCGAAGGTGAGCGCGAAGGTCATGACCGACATCGCGGTGCACATCATCCAGAAGCTCGCGATCGACAGCCACTGGTTATACGGCTGGCGGCCGCGGATTTCCGGGATGGCATAGGCCATGATGGCCAGGTTGAGCATGACATAGGCGCCGAAGAAGGCGAGGTGGCCGTGGGCCGCGGTAACCTGCGTGCCGTGGGTGTAGTAGTTCACCGAGGACAGCGTGTGCAGGAAGCCCCAGACGCCGGCGCCGAAGAAGGCCATGACCGAGCAGCCGATCGACCACAGCAGCGCCGCCTTGTTCGGATGCTTGCGGCCGGCCTTCCAGGTCATCACGAAGGTGAAGATCACCATGGTGAAGAAGGGGGCGACTTCCAGCGTCGAGAACAGCGAACCTATCCACTGCCAGTAACCCGGAGCGCCGATCCAGTAATAGTGGTGGCCGGTGCCGAGAATGCCCGAGAACAGCGCCAGGCCGACGATGACATAGAGCCACTTCTCGACCACTTCGCGGTCGATGCCGTTGAGCTTGATCATCAGGAAGGCGAGCACCGAGGCCATGATCAGCTCCCACACGCCTTCGACCCACAGATGCACGACATACCACCAGTACATCTTGTCGAGCGCGAGATTGACCGGGTTGTAGAAGGCAAACAGGAAGAAGATCGCCACGCCCCACAGCCCGAAGATCAGGATGTTGGTAACCACCGTCTTGCGGCCCTTGAGCACGGTCAGCGTGATGTTGAACAGGAACATCAGGCAGACGATGACGATGCCGACCTTGATGGCGAAGGGCTGTTCGAGGAATTCGCGCCCTTCATGGATCTTGAACAGATAGCCGACCACCGCAACCGCGGCGGCGACGAGGAAGATCCAGAACTGGGCGATCGCCAGCTTCGGGCTGTAGAGCTCGGTCTCCGCCTCTTCCGGAAGCAGATAATAGGTCGCGCCCATGAAGCCGATCAGCAGCCAGACGATCAGCGCATTGGTGTGCACCATGCGCACGACGTTGAACGGCAGGAGTTCGGAGAGCGTGTTGGGCAGCACATAGATCGTGCCGGCGAGCACGCCGAACAGCACCTGGGCGAGAAACAGGCCGAGCGCGCCGTAGAAATACAGCATCGCGACCTTCTGGGTTTGGTATTTCATTGTCTTTCTCCTTGTCGCGGCACCTGCTCAACCGGCATCGTTCGGCGGCCAGTTCTGCGTCTTGATGCGGCTCGTCCATTCGAGGAAGTCGGCGAGGTCGTTGAGCTCCTGCTCCGTCAGGTTGAACTGCGGCATCTGCCGGCGGCCCTCGACGCCCGAAGGCTGTGCGGCCATCCAGGATTTCAGCGTTTCGCGGGCGCCTTCCGGATCGTCCTTGCCGCCCCAGCGCACCCAGACATTGCCGAGTTCGGGCGCGAAATAGGCGCCTTCGCCGAGCAGGGTGTGACAATTGATGCAGGAATTCTTTTCCCAGACGTGCTTGCCGCGTGCCACGCCGTCCGTCAGCGTCGACTCGTCGGTGGACGTCGTCTTCATGTAGTAATGGCTGTGGGCCGTCAGGCCCACGAAGATCGTGAAGAAGAAGATGGACCCGCCATAGAAGACGTTGCGGGCCCCTGTCTTGGTTAGGCGCTCTGCCATCCCCATGGTCCTTTCGTTCGCCGCAGCTTTCATTTCGCCGCCGGCATGGTGAAATCCCCCTGCAGCGGTCGGCGGCCAGGCCGCCCCTCATGCCGTTCTGCGGGACGGTCCCTTTCTAGCGACGGCGGAAAAGCCTTCTTTGCTTTTCGGCAAACAAACGGACGATGGAGAAGACCCGGCTCACAAGGGCCAGGCAATGGCCACGAGGACGGTGCGCGACAGCGCCAGGATCACGAACAGGAACGGCCAGGCGACAAGCGCAAAACGCAGGGCGCCACGGGCGTGCCTAAGGCCCATGAAGTCGAGAATGACGATGCGTGCCTTGGCGAGCGCGGCGAGAAGCACGATGGCGATTGGCATGACCATGTTGCCGCTCAAGGCCGCGGCGATTGCACCGCCGAGTGCGAGCACGCCGGCCATGACGAAGGCCCAGTGAAGGCGCTCTTCAGAGAAACGATCCATTGCGTCAGGCCAGATAGATGATCGGAAACATGACGATCCACACGAGGTCGATCGCATGCCAGAGCGTGGTGATGAGAGCGACATTGCCACGTGCCGGCCGCCAGGCGATCAGCAGCATGACGAGCGCGCCGAAGACCACGTGCAGAAGATGGAAGCCGGTGATGATGAAATAGAGTTCGAAGAACCGACTGAAGGTCTCCTCGCCCGCATAGCGGATCTCTCCGGCATATTCGAAGAGCTTGACGACTAGGAAAACGAAACCCAGTAGGGCCGCCGCGATCAGCGAGCGACGGACCTGCTGGGCCGAGGCGGTACGGCGCGCCGCCACCGCCGCCTGCCAACCGCTGGTAAGAAGTATGACAGTATTGAGCGCCGCAAGACCGGGGCTCAGATGGAGCCGGGCAAGAGCGAAACGCTCCGGCTCGAGAGCCGACATCACCAGGAAGGCTCCGATCAGGATCCCGAAGGCAACCAATTCGCTCCAGACGAGCACCCAGAGCAGGAGAACGTCGCTCTCCTCCTCTTCGATCGCTGACGCTGCCGCCATGGCTGAAATGTTGGTTCCGGTCATCATAGGGCTTTACCTAGCCCGGCTCGATCGACGCGTCTTTGCGTCAGGACAAAGAAAAACGACCGCCGCGGCGTTAGGTTCTGAGCATCGAAGGAGATTGCTTTCATGACTGACGCCCAGATCGGACTGACCGTCGCCACGCCCATCATCATCGGCTTTGCGATCCTGCTCTACCGCATGGGCGTCCTGCAGCGTGGCGGCACCGTGTCGGCCGTGCTTGCCTCGATCGCCATAGCCACCGTGCTGTTCGTCAGTCAATGAAAAGGAGTTTGCCATGCACCCCGACCGCATCCTCAACAACCAGGAACTCCGCACGCTGAAGCAGAACCATCAGGATCTGCTGGCCTTGTGTCACGATCTGGAAGCACTGGCCGACAGCCTGCCGTTCGATGTGAATGAGAGGCTTTGTCACGACGTATCCGACAGCGTGGTGGCTCTGCTCGCCCGCACCCAGGCGTTCGAGGAAGAGCTGCTGTTTCCCGATCTCGAGCGCGAGGCGGGGTCGTGCTTCTCGGCCATGATGATCGAGCGGCTCAAGAACGAGCATCGCTGCGACCGGCTGGCAGCCGAGGAAATCTCGCTGACGCTCAAGGCCCTCTTGCGTGGTCACTGCGGACTGACCTTCGAGACCATCGGCTACATGCTGCGCGGCTTCTTCGAATGCGTACGGCGCCATGTGGCCTCGGAGCGGGCGTTGATCGAACAGCTGGTTCCGGGCGAGACGGGAACCGGTCGGGTGCTTGCATGACCAACCTTCTGGTCGCACTTGCCGCCTTCCTTGTGCTGCATTCGGTGCCGGCAATCGCACCGGTGCGGGCCGGTGCCATCGCCCTCCTCGGCCGGCGCACCTATCTGGGCGTCTATTCACTCGTCTCCGTTCTGGTCCTCGCCTGGGTCTTCCAGGCCGCACTGACGACGGACTACATTCCCCTCTGGGAGCCGGCCGGCTGGCAAGCCCACGTGACGCTGCTCGCAGCACCGATCGGTCTATTCCTCGTTGTCGCCGGACTGCTGAGCGCCAATCCGCTGTCGATCAGCCTCAGGCAGGAGACGACGCCCGGCGCCGTCACGACAATCACCCGCCATCCCGTTCTCTGGGGCTTCCTGCTATGGTCGCTCGGGCATCTGGTGCCCAATGGCGACCTGCGGTCGCTCATCCTGTTCGGCGGGCTTGGGCTCTTCACCGTGTCAGGATTTGCGGTTCTGGACCGCCGCGCCCGCAAGCGCCTGGCCGGCCGCTGGGACCGGATGGCCCACGCCTCGCCATTGCTGCCCTTTGCCGCCATCCTCGCCGGCCGCACCCGGCTGCGCATCGACACGCCGCTCGTTGTCGCCGCCGGGCTCACCGCGCTTCTGACGGCCTGGCTGCTTCTTGGCGGACATGCCGCGCTGTTCGGCGCAGATCCGCTGCTTGCCACCACTTTCTAGACTGAAACGTCGCCCGTCCATTCCTGCGCAAGCGGTTCGTCCGTGATCCGCAGCAGGTCGATGGCGCGTGCCGCGACATGGTCGACGATCTCGCTGACCGTGGCCGGACGGCGATAAAAGGCCGGAACCGGCGGCATCACGATCGCCCCCATCTCCGTGACCGCGACCATGTTGCGCAGGTGGCCGAGATGCAGCGGCGCCTCGCGGGCGAGAAGAACGAGCGGCCGCCGCTCCTTCAGGTGCACATCGGCCGCGCGGATCAGCAGCGTGTCGGACAGGCCGGAAGCAATGCCGGCGAGGCTGCGCAT
Organism: Rhizobium sp.; assembly: GCA_036722275.1. Classification (GTDB taxonomy): domain Bacteria; phylum Pseudomonadota; class Alphaproteobacteria; order Rhizobiales; family Rhizobiaceae; genus Allorhizobium. The sequence continues at coordinate 24,835 of DAIMJJ010000033.1, forward strand.
CGAACATGGCGCAACGATCATCCCGGCCGTGCGAAACGAACCGCTGGCGATCGCCGCACCGATGTCGCCGATCGCATGACGCCGAGCGACCAGGCCTTCGAGCCGGCAAAGCGCATCCGCATCCAGTTCATGGGCAAAGGTCCGCTCGGCCGCAGTGGAAACGACGAGATGCGTCTCGATGCCCTCAAGCATCGAGAGCCGCTCGGCAATCCGCATGGCGATCGCCGCCCCCGATGCCCCGGACACGCCAAGCACGATACGGCGCACGTTCATGG
>DAIMJJ010000034.1:0-25066 GCA_036722275.1 Rhizobium sp.
TAGCAGGCTCCAGCGTGTCATGGCGTGCGCAGGGGGTAGAGTCAGGCACCACAACCGTACGATGGCGAGATAAAAAGCCGCGAGGTGCGGCGTCGGTCGGTTGTGTTGTTTCAATAGGTTATGAACCGATTTTACGAGGTGCGGGATTTCCTCGCACCTCGCGGCAACGCCGATTTCTCATGCGTTTCCGTGCCTTGGCGCGATGTGCGGCGCATCGGCCATGACCGGAGACAGTGATTTCCGCATCCGGCCAGGCCGCATCCGTTCGTCGCGCGCGCAGGCGGCGCGCCCCTTTATTGCACAAGCCCTCGCCGCCGCGCAGAAGGCAGGCGCCCGCGTCTCGCGCTCAGGCCAGATCACCCCCGGCAATCGTTCGACCTTCGGACGCGGGCGCACGGCGAGCGTGCGCGCCAACCGCCTCCTGACCGGGCGCTCGCGCATCGTGGTGATCAAGACGCGCGTCGTCCGGCACACAGCACGCGCCGCTCCTCTCACCGCCCATCTCACCTACCTGCGCCGGGAGGGCGTGACCCGTGACGGGGAGAAGGCGCGGCTGTTCGGGCCGGAGGTCGATGAGGTGGACGGCCGTGTCTTCGCCGAGCGGTGTCAGGACGATCGGCATCACTTCCGCTTCATCGTCTCGCCGGAGGACGCGGTGGACATGGCGAACCTCAAGAGCTTCGCCCGCGATCTCATGGGTCAAATGGAAAAGGATCTCGGCACGAAACTCGATTGGGCCGGTGTCGATCACTGGAACACCGACAACCCGCACGTCCATATCATCGTCCGTGGGCGCGCTGGTGACGGCCAGGATCTCGTCATCGCCCGCGATTACATCAAGGAAGGAATGCGCGCTCGCGCCGCTGACCTCATCACGCAGGAATTGGGACCGCGCACCGATCTCGACATCCGCCGCAACCTGGAGCGCCAGGTCGAAGCGGAGCGCTGGACCCAGCTCGATCGCCAGCTTGTTCGCGACGGCTACGACACCGGCGTCATCGACATGGCGGTCGACCCGAACAGTCGGCCCGACGAATACCATGCGCTGAAAGTCGGGCGCCTCCGCAAACTGGAATCGCTAGGTCTCGCCGATCAGGTCGGCCCCGGCCAATGGACGATCGACCCGAAGGCCGAGGCAACGCTGCGCGAACTCGGCGAGCGCGGCGACATCATCAAGCGGATGCACCGAGCGCTGACCGAACGCGGCATCGAGCGCGGCTCGGCCAGCTATGTCCTCGCGGCCGAAAGTCTCGACACGCCGATCATCGGCAGGCTGATCGATCGTGGCCTCGACGACGAGTTGAAGGGCACCGCCTACGCCGTGGTCGATGGTGTCGATGGTCGCACCCATCACATCAAGCTGCCCGACCTCGATGCGGCCGGAGACAGCGCGCCGGGTTCGATCGTCGAGTTGCGCAAATTCGACGACGCGCAGGGGCAGCGGCGTGTTGCGATTGCCGTCCGTTCCGACCTCGACATTGATCGGCAGATCACGGCGACGGGCGCGACCTGGCTCGACCGGCAGAATATCGCCCGCGAACCTGCCGCATTGTCCGAAGGCGGCTTCGGCGCAGCGGTTCGGGACGCCATGGACCGGCGTGCCGATCATCTGGTTGGACAAGGTTTTGGCGAGCGGCACGGCCAGCGCGTCACTTTCAATCGCGGGCTGATCGACACCCTGCGCCGCCGTGAAATTGAAGCCGTTGGCGATAAGCTCGCCACTGAGACCGGCCGACCATTCAATCGCGCGGGCAGCGGCGAGTATGTCGCCGGCACATATCGCCAGCGCCTCGCTCTCGCCTCCGGCCGTTTCGCCATGCTGGACGATGGCCTCGGTTTCCAGCTCGTCCCCTGGTCGCCCTCCCTTGAAAAGCAGCTCGGTAAACACGTCTCCGGCGTCGCCCGCGACGACGGCGGTGTCGACTGGAGCTTTGGCCGGAAGCGCGGGCTCGGCCTCTAACCTCTCTGCGAAAGGACCGCCGTCATGTCGGCAACAAAAATTCTCTGGGGCCAGATCCTCACCGTTTTCATGATCGTCCTCGCCACCACCTGGGGTGCCACCGAATATGTCGCGTGGAAGCTCGGGTTTCAGGCGCAGCTCGGCCCGGCCTGGTTCTCGGTCCTGGGCTGGCCCTTCTACTATCCGCCCACCTTTTACTGGTGGTGGTATTTCTACGACGCCTACGCGCCGCAGGTCTTCGTCGAGGGTGCGTTCATCGCCGCGTCCGGCGGCTTCATCTCGATCGCCGTCGCCATCGGCATGTCGGTCTGGCGCGCACGCGAGGCCAAGAAGGTCGAGACCTATGGCTCGGCGCGCTGGGCCGAGAAGAAGGAGGTGCATGACGCCGGCCTTCTCGGCCCGGATGGTGTCGTGCTGGGGCGCTACGATCACGCCTATCTGCGCCACGATGGGCCGGAGCATGTGCTGTGCTTCGCGCCGACCCGTTCCGGCAAGGGTGTCGGCCTCGTCGTGCCCTCACTGCTCACCTGGCCGGGCAGTTCGATCGTCCACGACATCAAGGGCGAGAACTGGCAGCTCACCGCCGGCTTCCGCGCCAAGCACGGCCGCGTCCTGCTGTTCGATCCGACCAACACCAAATCCGCAGCGTACAATCCGCTGCTCGAGGTGCGCCGCGGCGAATGGGAAGTCCGCGACGTCCAGAACATCGCCGATATTCTGGTCGATCCCGAAGGTTCGCTTGAGAAGCGGAACCATTGGGAGAAAACCAGCCATGCGCTGCTCGTCGGCGCGATCCTCCACGTCCTCTACGCCGAGGATGACAAGACGTTGGCCGGCGTTGCCGCGTTCCTCTCCGATCCGAAGCGGCCGATCGAGTCGACGTTGGCCGCGATGATGAAGACCGCCCATCTTGGTGAGGCCGGTCCGCACCCGGTCATTGCCAGCGCCGCCCGCGAGCTGCTCAACAAATCCGACAACGAGCGCTCGGGCGTGCTCTCCACCGCCATGTCGTTCCTCGGCCTCTATCGCGATCCTGTCGTCGCCGAGGTGACGCGGCGCTGCGATTGGCGGATCACCGACATCGTGGGCGATAAGCGGCCGACGACGCTATACCTCGTCGTGCCGCCCTCCGACATCAACCGCACCAAGCCGCTGATCCGCCTGATCCTCAATCAGGTCGGTCGCCGACTGACCGAGGATCTGCAGGCGAAAGCCGGACGCCACCGGCTCCTGTTGATGCTCGACGAGTTTCCGGCGCTCGGCCGCCTCGATTTCTTCGAGTCAGCGCTGGCGTTCATGGCTGGCTATGGGCTGAAAAGCTTCCTCATCGCCCAGTCGCTCAACCAGATTGAAAAGGCCTACGGCGCGAACAACTCCATCCTCGACAACTGCCACGTCCGCGTCAGCTTCGCCACCAACGACGAGCGCACAGCGAAGCGGGTCTCGGACGCGCTCGGCACTGCTACCGAGATGAAGGCGATGAAGAACTACGCCGGGCACCGGCTGTCGCCCTGGCTCGGCCACCTGATGGTGTCGCGTTCGGAAACCGCCCGGCCCCTGCTCACGCCGGGCGAGATCATGCAGCTCCCGCCCGCGGACGAGATCGTCATGGTAGCCGGCACGCCGCCGATCCGCGCGAAGAAGGCGCGCTACTACGAAGACGCTCGCTTCAAGGAGCGCCTGCTGTCGCCGCCGTCGCTTGCCGTGCCGAAACAAGGGCGCGCAGATGACTGGACGACATTGCCGCGGCCCGCTCGGCCGATGCTACTCGAATCCGGGTCCGCGCCCGAGGCGGCCGACGAAGACCCGACCGAGTCTGAGCGCCGGCTCCAGCCGGAACTCAACCGCGTGGCGCCGGTCGAGAAAAAGCCGCCCGTCGAGAACGAATTCGAAATCGATGTCGAGCGTGACGACGACGAAGACGCTGCTACGCGTAACCGGCGCATGACCCGGATGATGCAGGGCGTGGCGCGCCAGGTCTCGCTCGATCCGAACGACGGTATGGAGCTGTGAGGCGCTCATGTCGAAACCGCCCAGAAAGCAGCGCCTGTCTGTCTACCTCGATCCCGGTGTCATGGGACGACTGGCAGAACACGCCGCGCGCCGCGATCACTCCCGATCGCTGGTCGCGGAGGCCGCTATCGAGTCGTTCCTATCTCCCGATGCGGCGGAGCGGCAGGAGGCGGCCGTCACGAAACGCCTCGACCAGCTCGATCGCCGGATGACGCGGCTGGAGCGGGATGTCGGCATCGCGGTCGAGACGCTCGCCGTATTCATCCGCTTCTGGCTCTCGACGACACCGGCGCTACCGGAACCCGCCGCGCAGGCCGCGCGCGCAAAGACCGGAGAGCGGTACGAAGCGTTCGTCTCGGCCCTGGGGCGCCGATTGGCCAAGGGGCCGAAGCTGCGGCAGGAGATTTCCGAGGATGTCGGCCCTCAAGGGGATGAGGGGTAGCTCGTTGGTCGCCGCTTCTCGAACAATTCCGAAAAGAGCAGCAGGACCACTTTGCCGGTGAGGCTTTCTGGCCCATCTTGGTCATCCTCCGTCGCCCGAGAAAACTTCGCCGCGACGCTGGACTTATCGAGAATTTCGGGTAGTCCCGTCACTGCGATAACTTTTCGCATGATGCGAGCGAACCTGAAGCGTCGTTCACTTGCCAAGAATGTATTGATCACCTCAGTCAGATTCTTTTGCGCCGATCCGACAGGCTTGCCCTCAACGAACGATAAAATCGCGCTGATAAGCGCTCCGATGTCGGTTTCCTCCAGCGTTGAAGCATCAATCGAATTGTCGGCGAATTTCTCTGCCAGTTCGGCAAGCAGTGCGTTTCGAGCTGGCCACGGTGTCCCTCGTGGCGTCGTTGCTGCCAGCCAGCGTGCCAGAAAGTCACGATGCCAAGGCGGAGGGGGAGCGACCGCATAAGGCAAGCCCGACGAAGGCAATTCAAGATCAGGAAGCGCCGTGATCTTGGAGTTCCAACCAGAGCCGTGCTCCCAAAAGGCGCGAACGAGGAAAGTTCCTTTTTCCCGGCTTTCAGAGACCACCGCATCGTCGAGCGAGAACAGATTCTTGTTGTGAGAGTAGAAGATGTCCTCGAATGCCGTGAGCAAATGCGCTCTCTCAACGGGTACGAAGTTCCAAGTCAACCAAATGAGATGTCGTCCTTCGCGCCGATAGAAATCCTCGCGCGCGACGATGATCGGGATCTGGGTTGTTGCGAGTTGAATTTCGATGGCAATCGGCTTTCCATCGTAGACCGCACGCACATCAGGGCGGCGTCGACTTTCCCCGCACACAACATATTCATCGACCACGACAGATCCCGGTTCTGTGCGAGGATCTGCAGCCAGTAGTTCAGCAACCAGATGTTTGATGCGCAGATGCAACGGGCTTTCTTGCGCGCCCTGGAACTGCGAAGCACTTACTTCATCAGTTGAGCCGGGCTCGCCTGTCCACCACGGGCAACTCCGGGGCGCACCCTTGTGGTGCCGCCAGAATGGCAATCGTGTCTTCGGCTCCCGCGGAGCATAAACAGCGAAGCCGCAATGGTCGCAGACGAAAGCAGGCTGTCCTTCGTTTCGGGCGCGCGTAGCAGCACGCCTGATCTCCTGATAGCCGTCTGCATCGATCCGAAGCAGGTCATCGCTCGAAATCACAGTCATGTCTCGGAGACGAACGGCACGCTTCAATGTCCGTTGCAATCGTGCCGTCATTCAGCTCTCCGGTAACAGCGAATCAGTATGTCTCCTCGGGCGCGTTCAAATCATAACAACGTCGCGACCTACGCTATCTCCTGTATTTGCACGCTACGGTACTACGCCGGTAAATCCTTGTTGAATCGGCCCAAAATCAGGCCCTTTTAATCATCCCCGTCCGGGGAAGGTCTGTCTCAACCCCGTTGGAATCGGGGTTGTATGGCGGCGTCACACCAAAATTCAGAAGGCTTTGCGCGCGGCGCGAGGATGCTGCGCACCGCGCTCGGTCCCGCCATCGCGCGCTATCTCGACGACGCCAGCATCGTCGAGGTGATGCTGAATCCAGACGGGCGGCTCTGGATCGACCGTCTTTCGGAGGGGCTTTCCGACACGGGGGAGCGGCTGTCGGCAGCGGACGGCGAACGCATCGTCCGCCTGGTTGCCCATCACGTTGGCGCCGAGGTCCATGCCGGCGCTCCTCGTGTCTCGGCCGAGTTGCCCGAGACGGGGGAGCGGTTCGAGGGGCTTTTGCCTCCTGTCGTCGCCGCGCCCGCCTTCGCGATCCGCAAACCTGCCGTCGCCGTGTTTACCCTCCAGGACTATGTCGCGGCAGGCATCATGTCGGCCGAGCAGGCGGCAGCACTCTGCGAGGGCGTTGCGACGCGCGCCAACATCCTCGTCGCCGGCGGGACATCGACTGGCAAGACCACGCTCACAAACGCGCTGCTCGCCGAGGTCGCGAAGACCGCCGATCGCGTCGTCATCATCGAGGACACGCGCGAGCTGCAATGCGCCGCGCCGAATCTTGTCGCCATGCGCACGAAGGATGGCGTCGCGACGCTCTCCGACCTCGTGCGCTCGTCGCTGCGTCTCCGCCCCGACCGTATCCCGGTCGGCGAGGTTCGCGGCGCGGAGGCGCTCGACCTGCTCAAGGCCTGGGGCACTGGCCACCCGGGCGGCGTCGGGACGATCCACGCCGGCAGCGCCATCGGCGCACTGCGCCGTCTCGAACAGCTCATTCAGGAAGCTGTCGTCACCGTCCCGCGCGCCCTGATCGCCGAGACGATCGATCTCGTCGCGGTCTTGTCCGGCCGCGGCTCGCAGCGCCGGCTCGCCGAACTCGCCCGCGTCGAAGGGCTCGGCCCCGACGGCGACTACCGCGTCAGCCCCATCACCCCGAAGCCCCAAGAAGGAGAATCCGCATGATCTCGCATGCCCGCAGCTTGCCTCGCCGTCTGATGATGACGGCATCGGCCATCGTCATGAGCGTGGCGATAGCGCCCGCCGCCCACGCCTCCGGCTCGTCTATGCCGTGGGAACAGCCGCTCCAGCAGATCCTCCAGTCGATCGAAGGTCCGGTCGCGAAGATCATCGCGGTGATCATCATCATCGTCACGGGCCTGACGCTCGCCTTCGGCGACACGTCTGGCGGCTTCCGCCGGCTCATCCAGATCGTGTTCGGCCTGTCGATCGCGTTCGCGGCCAGCTCGTTCTTCCTCAGCTTCTTCAGCTTCGGCGGCGGAGCGCTGGTCTGATGGTGGGCGTCGCCGATCAGGACGTTCCGGGCTTCACGGTCACGGTCCACCGCGCACTGACCGAGCCGATCCTGCTCGGCGGCGCCCCGCGCGCCATCGCCATCATGAACGGGACGCTCGCGGGCGCTGTCGGGCTCGGCCTGCGCCTCTGGCTCGTCGGCATCGCGATCTGGGCGATCGGTCACGTCGTAGCCGTCTGGGCCGCCAAGCGCGACCCGCTCTTCGTCGATGTCGTGCGCCGGCATCTGCGCATCCCCGCGCATCTCGCGGTTTGAGGGAGGGCGTCGCCATGATGAACCTCGCCGAATACCGCAACCGCAACAGCCGGCTCGCCGATTTCCTGCCCTGGGTGGCGCTGGTCGGCTCCGGCGTCGTCCTGAACAAGGACGGCAGCTTCCAGCGTACTGCGCAATTCCGCGGCCCCGATCTCGACTCAGCCGTCGCCGCCGAACTGGTCGCTGTGGCAGGCCGCCTTAACAATGCCTTCCGCCGTCTCGGTTCCGGCTGGGCGATCTTCGTCGAGGCACAGCGCCATCCTTCGAACAGCTATCCCGACAGCAAATTCCCTGACGCCGCCTCCGCCCTGGTCGATGCCGAGCGAAAGGCCGATTTCGAGGAAGCGGGCGCGCATTTCGAGTCGAGCTATTTCCTGACCTTCGCCTGGTTACCACCGGCAGAGGACGCCGCGCGTGCGGAAACATGGCTCTACGAGGGTCGCGAGACGTCGGGCATCGACCCGCGCGAGGCGCTGACCGGCTTTGCAGATCGCACTGATCGCATCCTGCGCCTTGTCGAAGCCTTCATGCCGGAATGCCGCTGGCTCGATGACGCCGAAACCCTGACCTATCTCCACGGCTGCGTTTCGACCAAGCGCCATCGCGTCCGCGTCCCCGAGACGCCGATTTATCTCGATGCACTGCTCGCCGATCAGCCGCTCGCCGGCGGGCTCGAACCGCGGCTTGGCGATCAGCATGTTCGTGTCCTCACGATCACCGGATTTCCGACGGCGACCACGCCCGGCCTGCTCGACGAGCTGAACCGGCTCGCCTTTCCCTATCGCTGGTCGACCCGCGCGATCTTGCTCGACAAGACCGACGCGACCAAGCTGCTGACCAAGATCCGGCGGCAATGGTTCGCCAAACGCAAGTCGATCGCGGCGATCCTCAAGGAGGTGATGACCAACGAGGCGTCCGTCCTCGTTGACACCGACGCCGCAAACAAGGCGGCCGACGCCGACATGGCGTTGCAGGAACTCGGCGCCGACTATGCCGGCATGGCCTATGTCACCGCGACGGTGACGGTCTGGGATGCCGATCCGCGTGCGGCCGACGAGAAGCTGCGACTGGTCGAGAAGGTCATCCAGGGCCGCGACTTCATCGCCATGGTGGAGACCGTCAACGCGGTCGATGCCTGGCTCGGCTCGCTGCCCGGCCATGTCTACGCCAATGTCCGGCAGCCGCCGATCTCCACGCTCAATCTCGCCCACATGATCCCGCTTTCGGCGGTATGGGCGGGACCGGAACGGAACGAGCATTTTGCAGCTCCCCCACTGCTCTTCGGCAAGACCGAAGGCTCGACCCCGTTCCGGCTTTCCATCCATGTCGGCGATGTCGGCCACACACTGATCGTCGGCCCGACCGGCGCGGGCAAGTCCGTGCTGCTGGCGCTGATGGCGCTCCAGTTCCGCCGTTATGTCCGCTCTCAGGTCGTGGCCTTCGACTTCGGCGGTTCGATCCGCGCGGCGGCGCTTGCCATGGGCGGCGACTGGCACGATCTCGGCGGCGATCTCAGCGACGGCGCTTCCGACAGCGTCAGCCTTCAGCCGCTCTCGCGCATCCATGATGTGCCCGAGCGTGCCTGGGCCGCCGACTGGCTGGTAGCGATCCTCGTCCGCGAAGGCGTGACCATCACGCCGGAAGTGAAGGAACATCTCTGGACGGCGCTGACCTCTCTCGCCAGCGCGCCGGTCGAAGAGCGGACCCTGACGGGCCTCGCCGTGCTGCTCCAGTCGAACGATTTGAAACAGGCGCTCCGGCCGTATTGCGTTGGCGGTCCCTATGGACGCCTGCTCGATGCTGAGCACGAATATCTCGGCACGGCATCGGTCCAGGCGTTCGAAACCGAGGGGCTGATCGGCACCGGCGCGGCGCCGGCCGTCCTCGCCTACCTCTTCCATCGTATCGATGACCGGCTCGATGGCTCCCCGACGCTGATCATCATCGACGAGGGTTGGCTTGCGCTCGACGATGAGGGCTTTGCCGGCCAGCTCAGGGAGTGGCTGAAGACGCTCAGGAAAAAGAACGCCAGCGTCATCTTCGCCACGCAATCACTGTCGGACATCGACGGCTCGGCGATCGCGCCCGCGATCATCGAAAGCTGCCAGACCCGGCTTCTGCTGCCGAACGAGCGCGCGATCGAGCCGCAGATCACCGCGATCTACCGGCGTTTCGGTCTCAACGATCGCCAGATCGAGATCATCGCGCGGGCAATGCCGAAGCGCGACTACTACTGCCAGTCACGGCGCGGCAATCGCCTCTTCGAACTCGGCCTGTCCGATGTCGCGCTCGCGCTCTGCGCCGCGTCCGCCAAGACGGATCAGACGGCCATCGCTCGCATCGTCGCCGAGCACGGCCGCGACGGCTTCCTCACCGCCTGGCTGCACCACCGCGATGTCGGCTGGGCGGCGGATCTCGTTCCCACTCTCAACACCCAAGGAGAATTGACATGAAACTGCGCCATTCCCGCGCAGCGCGCTTTGCCGCCGCGCTGCTGACCGCTCCGATCGCGCTCGCGCCGATGATGGCGACGCCCGCGCACGCCATCATCGTCTACGACCCGACCAACTATGCGCAGAACGTCCTTCAGGCCGCCCGCGCGCTGGAGCAGATCACCAACCAGATCACGTCGCTTCAGAACGAGGCGCAGATGCTGATCAATCAGGCGCGCAACCTGACGAGCCTGCCGTTCTCCGCGCTCCAGCAGTTGCAGCAGTCGGTCCAGAAGACGCAGCAGCTCCTCAGCCAAGCGCAGAACATCGCCTACGACGTCCAGAAGATCGACCAGATGTTTAGCCAAAAATACGGGAACGTCTCGATGTCGGCGAGCGATCAGCAGCTCGTCTCCGATGCCCGCTCGCGCTGGCAGAACACCGTCGGCGGCTTGCAGGACGCAATGCGCGTGCAAGCCGGAGTCGTGGGCAACATCGACACCAACCGCACGCAGATGTCGGCCCTCGTCGGCCAGAGCCAGGGCGCGACCGGCGCCCTGCAGGCGACGCAGGCCGGCAACCAGCTCCTCGCGCTTCAGGCCCAACAGCTCGCCGATCTCACCGCCGTCGTCGCGGCGAATGGGCGCGCGCAGATGCTGACCGAAGCCGAGCGCGCGGCCGCTGCCGAACAGGGCCGCGAACAGCGTCGCCGCTTCCTGACGCCGGGCACGGGCTACCAGCCCGGCAACGCCCAGATGTTCAACAATCGGAACTGAGCGGGGGGCGATCGCCATGGACGGCAAAATGTTCGCCCGGCTCGGCGCCGTCGTCTTCGTCGGCGTCGCCATCACCGCCACCGTCATCGAGCTGACCCGGAAAGAGGAGGAGCCGGAGGTCCGCTCGCTGGCTCTGCGACCGGGCGTTGATGTCGAGGCCCTCCAGCGTCAGCTTCGCGGATGCCGGGATATGGGCGAGGCCGCGATCCGTGATCCGGCCTGCCTCAAGCTCTGGGCCGCCAACCGCGACCGCTTCCTGGGCCAGAACCCGGAAGCGCCGCGGACGGCCTCGCCGGATGCGCCGACCCCGACCGCGACGATCGCGCCAGCGCCGGCGCCGGACGCGGCACTCAAGGAAACCGCGCCGGTCATGCAGCCGGAGCCCGCGCGTCCGGGGATGCACTGACATGGGCGGCACCGGCGTCATCGACAACTTCCTGGGCGTCTTCACCCGCTACATCGACTCAGGCTTCGGCCTGCTCGGCGGGGAAGTCGCCTTCATCGCCACGACGCTCATCGTCATCGATGTGACGCTGGCCGCCCTGTTCTGGAGCTGGGGCGCCGATGACGACATCGTCGCCCGCCTCGTGAAGAAGACGCTATTCGTCGGCGTCTTCGCCTATCTGATCTCCAACTGGAATAATCTCGCCCACATCGTCTTCGAGAGCTTCGCTGGTCTCGGCCTGAAAGCTTCGGGCACAGGCTTCTCCGTCACGGATCTCTTGCGCCCCGGCAAGGTGGCGCAGACCGGCCTCGATGCCGGCCGACCGCTGCTCGAATCCATCTCGAATCTGATGGGCTGGGTCGCGTTCTTCGAGAACTTCATCCAGATCGCGTGCCTGCTGTTCGCCTGGGCGCTGATCCTGCTCGCCTTCTTCATCCTCGCGGTCCAGCTCTTCGTCACCCTGATCGAGTTCAAGCTGACGACGCTCGCCGGCTTCGTGCTGATCCCGTTCGGTCTCTTCGGCAAATCTGCCTTCATGGCCGAGCGTGTGCTGGGCAACGTCATTTCCTCCGGCATCAAGGTGCTCGTGCTCGCCGTCATCATCGGCATCGGCTCGACCTTGTTTTCCCAATTCACGCAGGGCTTCGGCGGCCAGACCCCGACGATCGATGACGCCATGGCGATCGTGCTCGCCGCGCTCTCGCTTCTCGGTCTCGGCATCTTCGGTCCTGGTATCGCCAACGGCCTCGTCTCGGGCGGGCCGCAGCTCGGCGCTGGCGCCGCGGTGGGTGCAGGCGTGGCGGCCGGTGGCATGGTCGCGGCCGGTGCTGCGACTGTCGGAGCGGTCGCCTCCGGCGGCGCGGCCCTTGCCAGTGGCGCAGCCGCCGCCGCTCGTGGTGGCGCGGCCGTCGCCGGCGGCGCATCCACCGCCTACAGCCTCGGCGCCGCCGGTCAGTCGGGCGCGTCGGGCATTGCGTCCGGCCTCGGCAATGTCGCGAGCACCGGCGCGAAGGCCGCTGCCTCGCCGCTGAAGCGCGCCGTGTCCCGTGCGTCCGACAGCCTCAAGTCCAGCTTCGATGCCGGCTCTCGTGCCGCCTCCGAGATCTCCGGCGGCGCATCCAGCGACGGCGGCGCGACGGAAGCCGCGCCCGCTGCCGCCGCGACTGCCACCCGCGACGGTCCCCCTGCCTGGGCCAAGCGCATGAAACGCTCGCAACAACTCGCCCACGGCGTCCAGGCCGCCGCCCATGCGGTCAAGTCCGGCGACAGCCATGGCGGCGGCTCTTCCGTCAACCTCTCCGAAAGCGACTGACCATGAACTTCTTCAAACGACCATCGACCCACTACGGAAAAGCACCACAGCCAGAAACGCCCTATCAACGCGCCTCACAGGTCTGGGATGACCGTATCGGTTCCGCCCGCGTGCAGGCTCGCAACTGGCGCTACATGGCCTTCGGCTGCCTGGCCCTTTCGGCAGGTCTGTCGGGCGGCCTCGTCTGGCAGTCGGCCAGCGGCACCATCGTTCCCTGGGTCGTGCAGGTCGACAAGCTCGGCCAGGCGCAGGCAATCGCCCCCGCCGTCGCCGACTATCGGCCGTCCGATCCGCAGATCGCGTTCCATCTCGCCCGCTTCATCGAGCAGGTTCGCTCGATCCCGGCCGACGCGATCATCGTGCGGCAGAACTGGCTGCGCGCCTACGAGTTCACCACGCAGGCCGGCGCGCTCGCCCTCAATGACTATGCCCGCGCGAACGACCCCTTCACCAAGGTCGGCAAGCAACAGGTCGCCATCGAGGTGTCGAGCGTCATCCGGGCCTCCCCGGACTCATTCCGCGTAGCCTGGATCGAGCGCCGCTATCAGGACGGCTCGCTCGCCGCGACCGAGCGCTGGTCCGCCATCCTCACCATCGTCGTGCAAACGCCGCGCGACGCCGAAAAGCTCCGAGCCAATCCGCTCGGAATCTACGTCAACGCCATCAACTGGTCGAAGGAGCTTGGACAATGACGCCTGCCTTCCGCACAGCCGGAAAGCCGGCTTTCCGTAAATCCTCGCTTGCGCTTCTGCTGGCCTGCACGTCGGCTCTCGCGGGCTGCGCGACCAACACGCCGCCGCCCGAGATCAGCTATGACAACGCCGCACCCGCGGTTCAGACGGTCGATCCACCGTCGCCTGTGCGCATCGTCGAGCTGCCGAGGCCCTTGCCGCTTCCCGGCCAGATGAAGCCGGTGGACGGCGCCCGCCAGCCGGCGGAGGCGGCTGATCCCGCCGCCCGCGTCAATCAGGCCAATGCACAGGCTCGCGTGCAGCCGGTGCGCAACGGCTTCATCAACTCCATGCAGGTCTATCCCTTCACCCAAGGGGCGCTCTATCAGGTCTACACGGCGGTCGGGCAGATCACGGACATCGCGCTCCAGCCCGGCGAGCAGCTTGTCGGCGCCGGTCCCGTGGCGGCCGGCGACACCGTGCGCTGGATCATCGGCGACACCGAGAGCGGCACGGGTGCTGCGAAGCAGGTCCACATCCTGGTCAAGCCGACGCGGCCTGATCTGATGACGAACCTCGTCATCAACACCAATCTGCGCACCTATTATATGGAGCTGCGCTCGACGTCCTCGACCTACATGGCGTCGGTCTCCTGGCAATATCCGCAGGACCAGCTCATCGCCCTGCGCAGGCAGAATGCGCAGGCGGAGGCCGCGCAGCCCGTCTCGACCGGTGTCGATCTTTCCCGCGTCAACTTCCGCTACGAGGTGACGGGCGACCGTGCGCCGTGGCGGCCGCTCCGCGCCTTCGACGACGGCCGGCAGGTGTTCATCGAATTCCCGCGCGGCATCGGCCAGGGCGAGATGCCGCCGCTGTTCGTTGTCGGCCCCGAGGGCGCGACCTCCGAACTCGTGAACTACCGCGTGCGTGGCAACTACATGGTTGTCGACCGGCTGTTCGCCGCCGCCGAACTGCGCTTCGGCGCCGGTCGCAACCAGAAGCGCGTGCGGATCTCGCGCACCGATGGAAGGCCGGCGTCATGAGCGAGATCGAACCCGGAAAGGAGAAAGGGCCGGAGCCGTCCGGCGAGGACGGCGCCCTGCCGCTGACCGGCGAGCCAGCCGCGCCGATGCGCCTGCGCCCGGAGCCGCCGCGCGTGACGCGGCTGTCGCGCAAGGTTCTGGCCGGTCTTGGTCTGGTTGCCAGTGTCGGGATCGGCGGCGCGTTGATCTACGCCCTCCAAATTCAGGGCGGACGCAAAGGCAACGAGGAGCTTTACGCGACCGACAACCGGGCAACCCCGGATGGTTTGAACAGCCTGCCGCGCGACTACATCGGGCCGGTGCTCGGCCCGCCACTTCCGGGCGATCTCGGCCGGCCGATCCTCAATGCGCAAAACGCCGTGCCGCCGCCATCGATCGCGACGCCCAATCCTGGCATCAGCGCCGAGGAGCAGCGTCGCCTTCAGGAGCTGGAATCGGCGCGCACGGCGCGTCTGTTCGCGTCGACAGAGACGCGGAGTGCCTCGTCGCAGCCTGCCGCGACCGCGGCGACCCCCACGGTCCCCACACCCGATCTGACGAACCTTGGCCTGGCGCCGCAACCGGCGACGCCGACTGCGCAGGACCGTCAGCTCGCATTCCTCAACCAGACGCCGGACAAGCGCACGGTCTCGCCCGACCGTATGGCCGCGCCGGCGTCGGCGAATGTCCTGCAGGCCGGCGCGGTCATCGCCGCCGCGCTGATCACCGGCATTCGCTCCGACCTTCCCGGCCAGATCACCGCCCAGGTGACGGAAAACATCTATGACAGCCCGACGGGCAAAATCCTGCTCGTTCCACAGGGCACGCGCATCATCGGCCAGTACGACAATGGCGTCGGTTTCGGGCAGCGCCGCGTCCTGCTGGTCTGGTCCAGGCTGATCTTCCCGAACGGTCGCTCGATCGTGCTGGAACGTCAGCCCGGCGCGGATGCTGAAGGTTATGCAGGCCTCGAGGATGGCGTCGACTATCACTGGGGCGAACTGTTCAAGGCGGCTGCCCTGTCAACACTGCTCAGCATCGGTGCGCAGACCGGACCATCGGGTGATGAGAGTGACATCGTCCGGGCTCTGCGCCATGGCGCGGGCGACAGCATCAGCCAGACGGGGCAGCAGATCGTCAGCCGCCAGCTCAACATCGCGCCGACCCTGACGATTCGACCAGGCTTCCCCGTCCGCGTCATCGTCACGCGCGATCTCGTGCTCGAACCCTACGGAGGCTGACATGGCAAAGCTGAAACTCGGCCCGCTTTCTGACGACAAGCCGGTCAAGGTGACCGTGGAATTGCCCGCCGGCCTCCACCGTGACCTCGCCACTTATGCCGAGATCCTCGGGCGGGAGTCGGGCCGGCCAGCCGACCCCGTCCGCCTGATCGTTCCGATGCTAGAGCGATTCATAGCCACGGATCGGGGATTTGCAAAAGCGAAGAACTCAGGATCATTGCCGAAATTGTCTGAATGACGGTCGCGCCAGCCGATCGAGACATTGATCGCGCCAAGCTCAGCAATCGCCGACATGCCGGATTGTCGTTCCTGCGCAACCAAATCGCGCTGAACGGCAAGACCTCACCCATGATCGGGCGATAGACGATACCGGGGATCTGAGTCCCTGTGGTCGCCTCGCTGGTTAGCGTCAAGCCGCGCCCTATGGCCGCCATCGACAGCAGGACATCCCGCCCAACATGCTGCGGGTGGATATTCGGATGGTGGCCGAGGCCGGCCAATCGCTGGATCAGATAGTCGTAGATCTCCGGTCCCGGCGCCGCATCGCTGACGATGAAGTTCTCGCCGGCGAGATCGTCCCAATTCAGGGTCTGCTTCGTCGCCAGGCGGTGTTCCGTCGGCAAGACGGCGAACACCCTCTCCGACCAAAGCTGTTCGGTCTCGCAGTCGGACCATTCGGTCGTGCCGGTAATGAACGCCACATCGAGCTGAAGCTGGCGGATCGCGGCCACATGGATCGACGGATTGCCCTCGATCAGCTCGACCATTACCCGTGGGTGCTTTGCGTCGAACGCCTTCATCAGGTCGAACAGAAAGCCCGACGCCAGCGATGAGAAGATGCCGACCTTGATGATGCCGTCCTCGGATCGGCCGATCGCAGCGACATCGTTGATGCCGACCTCGATCTGGTGAAGAGCGATACGGACGCGACGAAGGAAACGCTGACCCGCCACCGTGAGCGAAACCCCACCGGAATGGCGGTGGAACAGGGAAGCGCCAAGCCGATCTTCAAGATCTCGGATGCGCCGGCTCACAGCAGACTCCTGAATGTTCAGGAGTGTCGCCGCCTTGCGAAAGCTCCCCTGCTCGGCAGCCGTCACAAAGTATTGGATATGGCGTAACCTGATCATGATGGAGCGCCTCCATCATCTACCTCAAAACGCGCGCCGGGCCACACAATATCATCTCATGCTATAGCCTATGTGCTTGGCGTTATGCTTCCTGACCTCATGTATGTAATCTCGAAAGCCTTCACCTGACGATACGACTGAACTCGGTTTGCAAGACTGAACGCATCATTCATCTCGAACTTCTGGAAAATGTCCAAACCGCGATCGAGACTGATTTTCCAGCCGGTGTCGCTCACAACGTGACGCGCGTGGATCGTGTTTGTCCCGTCGAACTCCCATGAGAATTTGACTCCAGCAGCCGTACAGGCGCTCTCGACCGCAAACAGATTGGCCTGCTGCTTGTCCGGATAGACTTCATCCAGACAGGTCACGAGGCGCACCGTGACCTCGTCCTCCGGCGCCTTGCGCACGGCGATCATCTCAATGAACTCCATCAGATTCCGCACCTGATGGAACATCCGGATATAGGGGTCGGTGATCACGATGTTTGTCGCCCCCTCGAGCCATGGCCAGAAAAGCTCAGCGAAGGTGACGCCTTTCTGGTTCTCACTGAAAACCTTGTGCCCCTCGCGCGGACCAACGCGAACGACTTCCATCTCAGCCGGCTTCTGGAAAACCTGCGGAACAGGTGCGTCAGCGCGCTCCTTCACTCCTTCAGGCACAAGCTCATCATGGGCAGGCGCGCGCTTATGGTAGTATTGCGGATACTCGGTTTCTTCGAGCGTCTTGACGACCACCTTGCGGCCATCGCGAGCCGTGAACGAGAAATCCGTCTCTGGATAGGTACTGTCGATCCGAAGAAGCTGGTCTTTGACCCGCTTCCGTCCCTCAACCGCGAGATGCAGGATCTCCTCCACCTCTGCCTCTGTCGCATTGTCCGCCGGGAAGAGCAGCTTCATCATCCCGGAGAACGTCTTGTTCACGCCATCGCGGTCGCGCGTCGAAATATCCGATGAGAGCGTGAACAGGGCCTGGTAGCGGTTGGAGTAGTCGTCATTGCGCATGTGCCGAAGGATTTCGGCGAGATAGTCAACGACGAAGCCATACCCGGATGCGAACATTTCTCCGCGAATGACGTCGATCTCCCAGCCTGGGACATAGGTGTGAAGTCGGTCGATGAAGGCGGAATCGTAATATTTCTCGGGAAGCTCCTCAAACAAATCGGTATGCTTCAGCATGTATGGAACATTGTGCTTGGTGTTCCCGACAAAGACCATCGACGCCTCGGCCCCGAGCGTCTCTACGCCGCGCGAGAAGGTCTTGTTGGCCATGTAATTTTTCATGATGTCGACAAGCGCCTTGTCGACGCGCTTCTGCCGGCCGGCAAACTCGTCAAATGCCACAACGTCCCAGTAGCCTACCAATCCGATCTTTCCCGAACTGTTATTGACGAACAGCTTCGGTACCGTCACTTCGCCCCCTGAAATCAGGATGCCGTGCGGCGAAAACTCCGAGAAGATATGCGACTTGCCGGTGCCCTTCGGCCCAAGCTCGACCAGATTGTAGTTTCGCTCGACGAAGGGGACGAGACGCATCAGTTGCAGGAGCTTGCTGCGCCTGCCGAACATCTCGGGGTCGAAGCCGACCGTCTGGAACAACAGGTCGATCCATTCGTCGGTCGTGAAGCCCGCGCGCGCGCCGAGAAAAGCCTCATAGTCAAACTTCGATAGCTGGATCGGCTTGATACTCCCTAGAATCCAGGGTTCGACGTTCTTGTCCTCGCTGTGCTCGTACTCGACGTCGGCAATGCACCAGACACCGCTAACCAGCAGCTTGGGATGAGCCTTCACGGTGTCGGATTCGATGATGACCTTCTTGATGCCCAGGTTAGCGAAGGTCGCTTCATAGGCATCCTTGTCAGTGTTGAGATCGACGCTGATCTTGTCGATCACCTTCCACCGGCCCTTTTCCCGGATGTTCGAGCGGATCAGCCCCGCCTCGTTGCGATGGACGTAGTGCTTGCGAAGGATTTCCTTGACGGTCTCGATCCCCGATTGGATCGAACTCTCATCATTGGTGGCGCAGTATTGCCCGAGGAGGAACTCCAACACATAGGACGGGACAATGGCATTGCCCTTTACCGCCTTGACTAGGTCCTTGCGAACCACGAGGCCCGGGAAGCGTTCATTGATTTTGTCATCCAGCGCAGTCATCGCTTCCCCCGTCAAAAATCGAAATCACTCGAGAAGCTGCGGCGCAGCGTGTAGCGGGCCGTGCGGTACTCCCTGAAGTGGGACGTGTCGCCATGCCGCTCTTCCAGCTTCAGCATTACCTCCTGGCCGTTGAATTCGTCGGCCCGGCGGAGCAGGAGGAACCGGACCGGGACTTCGCGCTCGCGCGCATTTTCGGATCGGAAGTCGAACACAAGCTCGTGGCTGTCCGAGATCAATTCACCCGACTGGGCATAAATCCCCGCTCTGAACGTGCGCGCCTGGGTTTTCTCCGTGACGGCTTCCACCTGGTAGAAGCGGACCGAGATCTGGCTCGACGTGATCAACTGATTGGAGCTTCCGATGATCTCCACCTCGACCGCGGTGGTGTCGCTCTGCCGCTTCTTGTTGATCTTGACGACGGGAACGACAATCTCCTGAAGGGTCGCACCGCCATGCACGAACCGGCTCCCCGATCCCTGCCGGCGAAGTCGGTTGATGGATTTGGGGATGAGCAATTCCACCGAGCCTTCGAGGCTAGCCTGCTCAGGCGTGAAGCGCCGCAGGCCATGATTGCCCTTCAGACCGTGTCCGAGGATGAAACGCCGGTCGCGAAAAAGGATCACATCACCTTCGACCTGCGCTGAGGAGAAGTCGCTCTCTTCGATCGGCCGGTGCTGGTAGATGAAGCCATGATCGGCCGTCACGATCATGTTGTTGACGTTCGCGCCATTGAGCTTTTTGACAACCCGCACGATCTCCTCGATCGTGTCTTCAGCGGCCTCGAAAACGCGCTCCTCTGAATCCCGCTTGTCGCCGATCGCGTCGATCAAATTGTGATAGACGTAAACGACATCATGATCGCGGACGAGCGCTCGCGCCTCGTCCTTGTCCAGAGCCATGAGGTCCTCAGCCTTCAAGGCTGTCGTTCTGTCGCCCGTCCGCCCTGTCGCCAGGATTTTCTTGCGGTTCTCGATGCCCTGCGAACTCTGACCATTCACCAGCACCGTACCGCTGTCGTTGTCCGTAATCTGCAACTCGCCATTGGGCAGAAGCGCCGCCATCCCGAGCTGGGTGTAGCTCGGAAGGCAACCGAACACCGGATCGATGCCAGCCTCGTAGCGGTCCAGGCTGAGAATCCGTCCCCGCAGCTCCTCTGCCACCTCATAGCGAAGCGCATCGGAAATGATGACGCATACCTTCTGATCGCGTCGACGAAAGTCACCCACTTGCTCCCTGTAGAAGGTGCGCTGCGCGGGGACCGGGGCCGCCAACCAGGTTTCGGCGGCGTCGACATGCGTCTGCCAAGCCTCGTTCAGGCGCAGCAGGTAGCTGTTGACGTAGTGGTTTTCGACCTGCTCGAACAGCTCGCGCATCAGCGTCGCCTGGCCGGACTTCTGCATGCGCCAGATGAATTTCCGGTAGAGCTGATCGATCCGGAACCAGCTCTTCGCATAGCGCTCTACGCCCTCCGCGAGGCTCGTCATGCCGAGCGTGACCTGCGCCATCGCCTGCTGGAACTCGGCGGCGAAGCCGATCGCTTCGTAGAGGTCGCGATAGGCGCCATACCAATGGCTCTGCCGACGCTGGCGGATCCAATTTAGGACCTCTCCTTGTGCCACTGTCTGGCTGCCGACTTCATGGACTAATGCGCGGATGATCGCGCGATCTACCTCCTCGAAGTAGTCCACCTCGATCAGCGTGCGGAAATCGCGCTTGGCGAGATCCCGGGCCACGCCCAGCGCCTTGGCATATTCGGCAGAGAGGTTCGCGAAGGCTTCCTCCGCATTCCGGTTGTTCTTCCAGCGACGGAAGAACACGAGGGCCTCTGGCGCCAGAATCGCTTCGCCCCCGACCGCGCTCTGGTAGCAGGACTTGAACAGCGTGATCGCGAAGTCGCCGACGCTCGCCTTTTCAGTGCGGTAGCCGAAGAGCCGTTCCATCTGATCCCAGAGGAAACCGATCAGGCCGACACGGTCGATCAACCGCAGGCTGTCATCCTTGCCGGTTGCCAGCTCTCCCAACAGAGCCTCGACGACCGTATCGAATTCGCCGTCGGCCCCGGCACACACGCTGAGCATCCTCAGACGCAGCTTCGCCTTCGTGTCGTCGTCACGGACGGCGGCCTTGAGTTTTGCCAACCGACGCGCGGAGCGGAAGAATTCCTGATGCTCTCGAACCACGTCCTCGAAGCTGATCGGCAAGCCCAAGTCGGCCAGCCAGATCGCGACCTGATCGCTTTTGAACACCCCGTGCGCCAGCTCAATGTCGAGCAGCCAGTTATCGATGTCGACTGGACGTGGTCCGTCGCGATAGAGCAGAAAGCGCTGCTTCGGCTCCTCCCGCAGGATGCGATGCTTTACCGCGAACTCGGTGTTCGCCACCTCGATCTTCTCGACGCCGTCGAGCGTCAATGTTTCGAACGCCTGACGAAATTCGTGCGCCGGATCGTACCAGAAGACGATCCGGTGCTTGTCGAATTGGGCCTCTAACCCCTTGGCGATCCGGTCCTGCATGCTCAGTCGTCCGAATCGTTGAGGCCCTTGATGGGCTTCAGGGCGGCGCCGAACTTCGGGTAATTGGCCTTCACCCCATCATCGAGGTCGATCTCGATCTTTTGCGTTGCCAGTGGGAACAGGACATCACGCTCCCAGGCATCGAGTTCCTCGATCTGCCGGGCTGTCGCCTCGATCTCCTTCAAGGCCTTGGTCTTCTGCGCGGGCGAAGCGTCCCCGCTGATGCTGAGCGATTCCTGCGCTCGGCGATGCGCCTCGAGCTTGGACCGGAACTCGCGAAGATAGTCGTTCAGCACCACGCTCACCGTGTCGAGGCGGTAGCGGTGCATGTAGATCAGCGCGTTGAAGCTGCCCTTCGGGCTGGAGAACAGCCAATAGATGGGCCGTTTCTTGTACCGCTTCACATGATCGTTGAAAAAGTCGCGGGTGAAGTACCTGCGAATGTCCTTGCCCAGTGCTTCCTCGACGAAAGCGAGGTTCTCCTGGAAATGCTCCTCGCCGAAAGTGACTCGCAGGAAGCGGCGGAACCGCGCAGCGATGTCGTCGGCGAACCAGTCACCATCGAGCACGGGGATCACATTGTCGGTGTCCGGCTCAAAGGTCGGGTTAGGCACCTTGGCGCGATATTCGTCTAACCCCTCACCTTGGTTCGCGAGGATCAGGCCGGGCACATCGAGGCTATAGCGGCCGAACATGCAGCCCACGGCATAGGAAACAAACTCGCGCATCGTGTCCGCGAGCAGCAGCTCTTCTAACTCCGCGTCCGCCTTCTCACCCCCATAGCGATACGCGGGATTGCAGGTGAGGGTGATTTCCTTGATCGGCACCTCGGTGGTCAGTTCGTCCTGCAGGCCGTAGGCGTCGACGAAGAGATGGTTGTTCTCTTCCTCCAACCTCTGCATCTCGTCCGTCACACTGCGCCAATGGGCGCGCAGGCGGGCGTAGGTAGCCTTCAGCGTCTCACTTCGATACTCGAGCAAGAGCAGCGGCAATGTGGTGAAATTCCAAGAGGTTTCAAAAGCGTCCCAGTCGGCGCGAGCAAGTTGAACCACTCTCAAGTCAAGAGCGCTATTATTCTGGAATGCCTTTGGCTTCGCATAAGGTACGCGTGCCAAATCGCCCACCTGAAAGGTAGAGGTGGGATTAACGCACCTCATGAACTCGGGCATAAGCTTGCTGCATAGCAGGCTCAAGACTGGCGCGAGGTCGCTAGGATCATGAGGTACGCCAGAAGACCCTTTAACATCAAAAAGGAAACCAGCAGGAGAATATCTAGCGGCAAAAGAGCTTGTAGATATATCTGACCAGGTCACACACTCAAGAAACATCTTGTCTAAATTCTGAATATAGCGCGACCAATGCTTTCCTTTATTTCGCTCTGTTGCAAATTCCTTTACCTCTTCTCCATCGTTTTTCCAGTTCAAAACATAGCTTTGATTTCCGTACCACTTTCTATGGCCGCCCCCTTTGTTGTACGGAAACCATTTCTGCGATCTCCCGGCGGCATCTTGGATGCTGGTTCCAACAAAGCAGATATCCAATTGACCCACTTCATGCCATTGCCTCAAAAATCTATCATTGTCTCCGGTATTCAATCCAACTGCTGGCTTAAATACATCCTTGATCGCCGAAAGTTTTGTGAAGGCTGATCTGAATTTTGGAGAAATCCAATGGGCAATTGGTCGCCCTTCAATAGCTTCGAATGTCCTAGTGCTCGCACGACGAATGGTCTTTTCGCCGCAAGCCGACTTCTTCAATTCAGTTGATTTCAGCGCTTCGGAGCGTCCTTCGCGAAGGTCGATAAAGTCACCCAAGGTGGATGGGCTCCCACCTTTTTCCAGAACAAAGGCAGTCGTTGAGACCACTTCGCCGCCAATAGAATCGAACGCTCCCGTGCCAAGATGCGCCATTGATCTAATGGGCGTATTTTCAATTAGGTTTTCGCGTAGCTTTTGATGCCTAGAGAGGAACATCCAACTCTGCATCGTGATCATGCCTACAAAACCGCGCTTCCTCGCAAGCGAGGATGAGCGCTCGATGAACATCGAAAAGAGGTCAGATTTTGAGTCCGGGTAATGTTCCTTCGCGAAGGAATCCAGCGATCCATTCATCCCTTTCCCGCCCATATACGGCGGATTAGCAATCACTGCATGGTATTGAGGCGATAAGAACTCAGCCATGCGCAACACAGACAGTACCCGCTCATGTACATCGCGCAGGAACAGATTGTTCTCGAACTGCTTTTCGGCGATCACCCGGCGCAGCTCGGCCACGTCATTTAGCTTCGGCACGATCAGCGAGCCGAAATTCTTCGCTTCCCGGAACTGCTCCAGCGTTTCGCGCAAGTCCGCGGTGAACAGATTGCGCCCGACCTCTTTCACATAGTCGGCCAGTTCGTCGTCCCTGAAGCTGACGTTCTCCAGCACGCAGATGTTGGGCTGGACCCCATCCTTGCTTGTCTGCCGCAAGAAGCGCTTGCGACGTCCGGCCGCCTTCATCGTCAACGCGAACGCGGCCAGCGCCCCGGCGCGTTCGTCGATCTCTATGCCGTATAGGTTGTTGGCGAGGATCAGTCCCGGGATCTCGGCCGCATCGTATCCCTCCTCCTCATAGATGGCGTAGAGGAGGTCGAAGGCGTAGGTCAGCATGTGCCCCGAGCCGCAGGCCGGGTCGCAGACCTTGATCTCCTCCGGTGATATGATGCGCAGGAAGTCCGTCTCCGGCTCTTCCGGCGCGATGTAGTAATCCATACGCTCCTTCAGCCGGGAGCCGGGCCGATTCAGCATCCAGAGCCGACCGAGCGAATTCTCGACGAGGTAGCTCACAATCCAGTGTGGGGTGAACAATTGCGTGGCGGCCGGAATGTTTTCGGCCGAGATTTTCACGTTCTTCTTCAGCCCTGCGAAGACCTCGTCCTTCTTCTCGGAGATGTAGAACTGATAGAGCCAGCCGATGACCTCGACATCCTCGCAGACGTCCGGCGTCATCGCCTCGCGCAAATAAGCGAGTATCGAGGCGTTCGACAGCAGATCCTCGGGCAGCAGCAGCTCAGTGTAGTCGTCGATCCGCTCGAACAGGAACGGCATGACCCTGTGCCAGTCATTGCAGATCGCGACGAGCAGTAGTCGATAGGCTTCGGCCTGCGCGTCGGGGCTGGGCGCACGTCCGTCCAGCACGGCGCGAACCTGAACGCGAATCTTTTCCGGGACGCGGTCCTCGTCGATGTTCCCGGCCTTAGCCTCGGCCAGGATTTCGGGCTGGAACTGACCGGACAAGGGCGAGACGACGCGAACGGGGTTGAGGTCATTCACGTCCATAAAGCGCAGGGCCGAAAAGCGGTTAAACCAGATATAGGTCACCCGCTCAATCACCTGCCATTTGCCGTCCCGCGCGATGGCCGCCTCGAGCTTCTTCATCGCCTCCGGATGCTCGCGCCGCGCGGCGGCGCCTGGCGCGAGCACGGAGTCCAGCTTGGCGCTGACCTGCCCCATCAGGGTGCGGCGGGCAAACTGCGCGAACTTCTTGAGCTTCGTGGTATCCATCAGGCGGCTGCCTCCCCATTTGCGGCCGCCGCGGGAACTCGGGTCACGGGCCAGTCGGCGAATGTCTTGTTCCAGATGTCCACGGAAAGCACGACGCACTCCGCGATGTGTTGACGCCTCCAGGGCGTGTCCGTCTCGCACCGGATGTCGGCCAGCAGCCGATCCTTGAAGCCGGTGAGAAGCGCCTTCTGTTGCTCGGGATCGAAGGCATCCAGACCGAGCAGGACCACATATTTGAACGGCTTGGCGTCACGTTCCATCAGGTGGAGAAACGTGTAGGAGCTGCGCGCCTTCGGCGTCAGCTCCTGGGTAAGGATCGAATTGTCCGACAGCCGCTTGAAGTAATCCTGCTGCGCCTCGGCC
>DAIMJJ010000035.1:0-21479 GCA_036722275.1 Rhizobium sp.
GCCGGCGTCAAGGACCTGTCGATGAAGATCTGGGCCATGCCGGTTTCGCGTCCGTACATGCTGAACGCACGTCGCGCCGCCGAAATCATGCAGGACGACTTCGCCAAGGTTGGCGTCAAGGTCGAGATCGTTTCCTATGAATGGGCCGAATATCTCGACCGTTCGA
The DNA here is from genome assembly GCA_036722275.1 of Rhizobium sp. Taxonomy (GTDB): domain Bacteria; phylum Pseudomonadota; class Alphaproteobacteria; order Rhizobiales; family Rhizobiaceae; genus Allorhizobium. The sequence goes on from DAIMJJ010000035.1 coordinate 167, forward strand.
AGGCCAAGGATCGCGACGGTGCCGTCATGCTCGGCTGGACCGGTGACAACGGCGATCCGGACAACTTCCTCGACACCCTGCTCGGCTGCGAAGCCGTTGGTGGCAACAACCGCGCCCAGTGGTGCAATGAAGAGTTCAACGCTCTGGTGAAGAAGGCTAAGGTCACCTCCGACCAGGCCGAGCGCACCAAGCTCTACGAAGAAGCGCAGCTCGTGTTCAAGCGCGAAGCTCCGTGGGCCACCATCGACCACTCCCTGTCCATCGTTCCGATGCGCAAGGAAGTCTCGGGCTTCGTCCAGAGCCCGCTCGGTGACTTCACCTTCGAAAATGTGGATATCGCCGAGTAACGGCCGATCTTGATCACATTTGCCGCGGGACAGCTTGCCTGTCCCGCGGCAATTGCATTACGAACAAGCGAAATTCATGGCGCGTCCATGAGCGGCCGGAAGCGATCAGAGATCACCCGGTCATGCTACGCCCGCTGCGTTAACAGCGACCACAGACCTCCAAGAAGAACAACAGCAGGTCCACCATGTTTGGCTTTCTCTTGCGGCGGATTGCCGTTCTGATCCCGACCTTCATCGGGGTTTCCGTCATCGCCTTCGCCTTTATCCGGCTACTGCCGGGCGACCCGGTTGCGCTGCTTTCGGGCGAGCGCGTCATGTCGCCGGAGCGGCATGCCCAGATCAGCGCCCAGCTCGGCCTCGACCGGCCGATGGTCGTGCAATATTTCGACTATCTCGGCGGCGTGCTCACCGGTGATTTCGGCACCTCGATCGTCTCCAAGTCGCCGATCCTCGACCAGTTCCTGGCGCTTTTCCCGGCGACGGTCGAGCTGTCGTTGTGCGCCATCATCATCGCCGTGCTGCTGGGTATTCCGGCCGGCGTGATCGCGGCGATCAAGCGCGGTTCCTTCTTCGACCAGTCGGTCATGGGCGTAGCGCTCGTCGGCTATTCGATGCCGATCTTCTGGTGGGGCCTGCTGCTGATCATCCTGTTCTCGGGCATCCTGCAGTGGACGCCGGTCTCGGGACGCATCTCGCTGATGTTCTTCTTCCCGCCGGTCACCGGCTTCATGCTGATCGACTCGCTGCTGTCCGGCCAGAAGGGCGCCTTCCTGTCGGCGCTCTCCCATCTGGCGCTGCCGTCGATCGTGCTCGCCACCATCCCTCTGGCGGTCATTGCCCGCCAGACGCGCTCGGCCATGCTGGAAGTGCTGTCGGAAGACTATATCCGCACCGCCCGCGCCAAGGGCCTCTCTCCGCTGCGCGTCGTCGGCCTGCATGCGCTCAGAAACGCCATGATCCCGGTCATCACCACGATCGGCCTGCAGATCGGGGTGATGCTCGCCGGCGCGATCCTCACCGAGACGATCTTCTCCTGGCCGGGTATCGGCAAGTGGATGGTCGACAGCGTCTTCCGCCGCGACTATCCGGTGATCCAGGGCGGGCTGCTGCTGATCGCCGGCATCATCATGGTCGTCAACCTCATCGTTGATCTGCTCTACGGCCTGATCAACCCGCGCATCCGCCACTAGAAGGAGCAAATCCCATGGCCGATACCGCCAATCAACCGGTCTCCACCGCCGCGCTGCGTCGTCAGATGCTGGCTGAGTTCTGGTTCTACTTCTCCGAAAACCGCGGCGCGGTGATCGGTCTCTTCGTCTTCCTGGCGCTCGTGCTGATCGCCGTCTTTGCGCCGCTGATCGCCCCGCACTCGCCTTTCGAGCAGTACCGCGATGCCGTGCTCCTTCCCCCGTCCTGGATGGAAGGCGGCAGCACCACCTACCTGCTCGGTACCGATCCGGTCGGCCGCGACATCCTTTCGCGCCTGATCTACGGCGCGCAATACTCGCTGTTCATCGGCGTCTTCGTCACCACGCTGTCGCTGACGACCGGCATCCTGATTGGTGTCATCGCCGGCTATTATCGCGGCTGGATCGACACCGTCATCATGCGTCTGATGGACATCATCCTGGCCTTCCCGTCGCTGCTCCTGGCACTCGTGCTCGTCGCGATCCTCGGTCCCGGTCTGACCAACGGCATGATCGCCATCGCGCTGGTGCTCCAGCCGCACTTCGTGCGCCTGACGCGGGCCGCCGTGATGACGGAAAAGACCCGCGACTACGTGACTGCCGCGCGGCTTGCCGGCGCCGGTCCGATCCGCCTGATGTTCCGCACCATTCTGCCGAACTGCATGGCGCCGCTGATCGTTCAGGCAACGCTCTCCTTCTCGAACGCCATTCTCGACGCGGCTGCGCTGGGCTTCCTCGGCATGGGTGCTCAGCCGCCGGCGCCTGAATGGGGCACGATGCTGGCCGAAGCGCGCGAGTTCATCCTGCGCGCCTGGTGGGTCGTCACCTTCCCGGGGCTTGCGATCCTGATCACGGTTCTTGCCATCAACCTGATGGGCGACGGCCTGCGCGACGCCCTCGATCCCAAGCTCAAGAGGTCCTGACATGGCGCTTCTCGAAATCGAAAACCTGACCGTCCAGTTCGAGACGGCCTCCGGCTGGTTCAAGGCCGTCGACGGCGTGTCGCTGTCGGTGGAGGCCGGCGAGGTGCTCGCAATCGTCGGCGAGAGCGGCTCGGGCAAGTCCGTGTCCATGCTCGCCGTCATGGGTCTGCTCCCCTGGACGGCGAAGATTACCGCCGACAAGATGCTGTTCCAGGGCCGTGACATCCAGGGCATCTCGCCCGCCGAGCGGCGCAAGCTGATCGGCAAGGACATTTCCATGATCTTCCAGGAACCGGTGGCGAGCCTCAATCCGTGCTTCACCGTCGGCTTCCAGATCGAGGAAGTGCTGCGCATCCACATGGGTCTCGGCCGGCAGGCCCGGCGCGAGCGGGCGATCGAACTGTTCAAGCTCGTCGGTCTGCCGGATCCCGCTGAACGGCTGAACCACTTCCCGCATCAGATGTCGGGCGGCCAGTGCCAGCGCGTGATGATCGCCATGGCGATCGCCTGCAATCCGAAACTGCTGATCGCCGACGAGCCGACCACCGCGCTCGACGTGACGATCCAGAAGCAGATCCTCGATCTGCTGATGAAGCTCCAGGCAGAGACCGGCATGGGCCTCATCATGATCACCCATGACATGGGCGTCGTCGCCGAGACCGCCGATCGCGTCATCGTCCAGTACAAGGGTCGGAAGATGGAGGAGGCCGACGTGCTGTCGCTCTTCGAGGCGCCGAAGAACCCCTATACCAAGGCGTTGCTCTCGGCCCTGCCGGAGAATGCCACGGGCGATCGCCTCACCACCGTCTCCGATTTCATGGCGGGTGCGGCCGCAGGAGAGAACGCATGACCGAACAAGTCCCCATGCTCGAGATCCGCAACATCACGCGCGATTACCATGTGCCGACCGGCTTCCTGAAACCGGAGAAGGTCGTGCACGCGGTCAAGGGCGTTTCGTTCAAGCTCGACGCCGGCAGGACGCTGGCGATCGTCGGTGAGAGCGGTTGCGGCAAGTCCACGCTCGCCCGTATCCTCACCTTCATCGATCCGCCGACCTCGGGCGAACTGCTGATCGACGGCAAGGCGGTCGATACACGTCCGGGCCATTTGACGGCAGAGATGCGCCAGAAGGTGCAGATCGTCTTCCAGAACCCCTATGGTTCGCTCAATCCGCGCCAGAAGATCGGTGACGTGCTCACCGAGCCTCTGCTGATCAACACCAATATGAGTTCTGCGGAGCGCCGCGAGCGGGCGACCGACATGCTGGTCAAGGTCGGTCTCGGTCCGGAACACTACAACCGCTATCCGCACATGTTCTCCGGTGGCCAGCGCCAGCGCATCGCGATCGCCCGTGCGCTGATGCTGAATCCGAAGCTCCTGGTACTCGACGAACCCGTCTCCGCCCTCGATCTTTCGGTCCAGGCGCAGGTGCTGAACCTGCTCTCCGACCTGCAGGAAGAGTTTGGCCTCACTTACGTCTTCATCAGCCACGACCTGTCGGTGGTGCGTTACATCGCCGACGAAGTCATGGTCATGTACTATGGCGAGGCAGTCGAATACGGCACACGGGATGCCGTGTTCTCAGAACCGAAGCACGATTACACCAAGACGCTGTTTGCCGCGACGCCACGCGCCGACGTGGAATCGATCCGCGCCCGCATGGCCAAGCGGGTCCGTCCGGCGGTCCAGATCGCCTGATCGCATAACACCGTTCTAGACCTTGCACCGCCCGGCTGGCCTTCGCCCGCCGGGCGGTCGCATTTTGTGCCAAATGTCGAGAATGGTGGATTAGCGTGGCGGTCTTTGCTATGGGCGACAGACGGGCAAGATCGAGGCTGTGACGAAAGCATGACGCAGGCTGTGGCTGGCAAGGCAAAGGACGTGAAGGGGCAACCGGCGCTTCGCATCGGTTTCATCCTGGCGCGCAGCTTCACGCTCAGCGCCTTTTCGCTCTTTGCGGATGCCCTGCGTCTCGGCAGCGATGTTGAGGACCGCTCGGGCCGCGTGAACTGCGACTGGGCCGTCTTGGGCAGCACGCGCAACTTCATCACCTCGAGCTGCGGGATCCAGGTGGCGCCGACGGCGCCGCTCGGCAATCCGAAACAGTTCAACTACATTGCCGTCGTTGGCGGCCGGCTGAACGTCGCCGAACCGATCGACCGCGAGGCGATCGCCTTCCTGCACCAGGCGGCGGCGGCGGGCGTGCCGATCATCGGCGTGTGCACCGGCAGCTTCATCCTCGCCGAGGCGGGTCTGCTCGAAGGCCGCAGCGCCTGCGTGAGCTGGCTGCACTATGTGGAGTTTCGCTCGCGCTTTCCGCTGATCGACGCGACGTCGAAGCGGCTGTTCGTCGAGGACAATGGCCGTATCACCTGCGCCGGCGGCTCCAGCGTCGCCGACCTTGCAACCTATCTCATCCGCCGCCATGTCGGCGAGGCGGCCGAGCGCAATGCGCTCGAGATCATGCAGATCACCCGGCGGCGTGACGCGAGTGAAATGCAGACCCGCAATCCGCTCGGCTCCACGCCGGTCCGCGACAAGCGTACGAATATGGCGCTGATGATGATGGAACAGCATATCGAGGATGTTGTGTCGATCGATGATGTCGCCGAGGCGGTCGGGCTCTCGCGCCGTCAGCTGGAGCGATTGTTCCGGACCGAGTTCGGCGCGACACCGGTCGCCATGTATATCCGGCTGCGGCTGGAGCATGCCCGTCGGCTGGTGGTCTTCACCGACAAGGCGTTGATCGACATTGCGTTGGAGACGGGTTTCGAGAACGTCTCGCACTTCATCCGCAAGTTCCGCAAGGAGTTTGCCATCACGCCCGTCGCGGCCCGGCGCCGGCACGCGGCAGAGACAGACAACTGAAAAAACAAAAGGCCGGCGATAACGTCGGCCTTGGGTTTTCTGGACTTGTTCGGTCGTTGCGTCTTAGTAGCGAACCTTGCGGAAACCTTCCGGGTCGATACCGAGCGTGCGCAGATCGCGTTCGCGCGGAGCCCGGCGTGCTTCGACGGCAGCGGCCGCAGCGCTCGCAGCGCCGAGAACGGCGAAAGCCCTGCCAAGGAAGCCCTTGCTGATGGAAGCGGTGAGGACAGACATCGTCTTTGCCTTCTTTCTTTGTTGACACAAGGAAGATGGGCCTCATTAGCGTTTTCTACAATGGCGATAAGATCAGTGCAGCCATGCAAGAAATGCGGGCCGGAACGACGAGGTTCCGGCCCGCTTGATCTTCGTCAGTTTGCTGCGGCTCAATCCTCGCTGGCGGCGAGATGCGACAGCATTTCGCCCTTGCCGCGGGCTCTGAGCACGAGCGGCAGGATCAGGGCAACCGCGGCGAGCAGAAGGAGGCCGGCTGCGATCGGCGAGGTTACGAGCACCGTGACGTCGCCCTGGCTGATCGCCAGCGCCCGGCGCAACTGCTGCTCGGCGAGCGGCCCGAGAATGAGGCCGACGACGACCGGCGCGATCGGATAGCCGAAGACCCGCATGATGTAGCCCATGATGCCGAAGGCGAGCAGCATGCCGAGTTCGTAGACCGACGGGTTGGCACCGATCGTCCCGAGGGTGGCAAACAGCAGGATGCCGGCATAGAGCCAGGGTTTGGGGATGGTCAGCAGCCGCACCCAAAGGCCGATCAGCGGCAGGTTCAGCACCAGCAGCATGAAGTTGGCAATCAGCAGGCTGGCAATCAGGCCCCAGACGAGCTGCGGATTGGTGGCGAACAGCAGCGGGCCGGGTTGCAGACCGTATTGCTGGAAGCCGGCCAGCATGATGGCCGCGGTCGCCGTGGTCGGCAGGCCGAGCGTCAGCAGCGGTACGAGCGTACCGGCGGCAGACGCATTGTTGGCCGCCTCGGGCCCGGCGACGCCTTCGATCGCGCCGTTGCCGAACTCTTCCGGATGCTTGGTCAGGCGCTTTTCGGTCGCATAAGATAAAAAGGTGCCGATCTCGGCGCCGCCGGCCGGCATGGCACCGATCGGGAAACCGATCGCCGTGCCACGCAGCCAGGGCTTCCAAGAGCGCGCCCAGTCGGCCGCGTTCATCCAGATCGATCCGCGCACGGCCTCGACCTTGTCGGGACCGCGATCGCCCTGTGCAGCGAGGAACAGGCTCTCGCCGATAGCGAACATGGCGACGGCCAGCGTCGTCACCTCGATACCGTCGAGCAGGTCGGGCACGCCAAAACTCATGCGCGCCTGGCCGGTCAGCTGGTCGATGCCGATGGTCGCAAGCGTGAGGCCAATGAACAGCGAGGTGAGGCCACGCAGCGTCGAATCGCCGAAGGCCGACGAGACCGTCACGAAAGCAAGCACCATCAGCGCAAAATATTCGCGCGGACCGAAGACGAGGGCCAGCTTGACGATATAGGGGGCGATGAAGGCAAGGCCGATCGTGGCGATCAGGCCGGCGACGAAGGAGCCGATCGCGGCCGTGGCAAGCGCAGGGCCGCCCCGGCCGGCGCGGGCCATCTTGTTGCCTTCGAGCGCCGTGACGATCGAGGCGCTTTCGCCCGGCGTGTTCAGCAGGATCGAGGTCGTCGAGCCGCCATACATGCCGCCATAGTAGATGCCCGCGAACATGATCAGTGACCCGGCCGGATCGAGCTTGAAGGTGATCGGCAAGAGGAGCGCGACGGTCAGTGCCGGCCCGATGCCCGGGAGCACGCCGACGGCCGTGCCGAGCGTGACGCCGATCAGCGCGTAAAAGAGGTTCATCGGCTGGGCCGCGACGAGCAGACCCTGCCACAGGAAATCGAAGGTATCCATCAAGGACGACTCCTCAGAGGAACAGGCGTTCGAGCGGTCCGGCGGGCAGCGAAAGCTGCAGCAGGAGGGCGAAGACGAGCCAGACGGCAAGGCAGATCGCGATACCCACCGGCAGCGAAATCCACAGCTGGCGCTTGCCGAAGGCGCGGGCGGTCGCGGCAAACAGCACGCCGGTCGCGATCGAGAAGCCGAGCGTCGGAAGCAGCAGCAGCTGCGCGGCCAACCCGCCGATGATCCAGGCGACCGGGCCGATCTCCTGATGCTCTCGCTCGGGGAAGTCACGCCGGAAGGCGGCAACCGCCGTCCAGACGGCGAGGCCGAGAAGGCCGAAGGCGATCCATTTCGGCACGGTGGCCGGGCCGACCGGCGAGTAACCGACGACGTCGCCCAGACGATCGACATCCCAGAAGATCAGTGCGGCCAGTGCGGCGAGCACCAGGGCGATGACAAGCGCCGCCCCGTCGGGGCGGCGTGTCGCGGTCGTTGAGGTCTTTGCCTCGCTCATTTCACCAGTCCGATGTCCTTGAGGACGGCTTCGGTGGCGGCAACGTCCTTGTCGAGCTGCGCCTTGAAGGCGTCGCCAGCCAGATAGGTGTCCTGCCAGCCCTTGGTCTTCAGGATTTCCTGCCAGCTGGCCGACTTGACCATCTTTTCGATGTCAGCCGAGACGGCGGCGGTCTGCTCGGGGGTCAGGCCCGGTGCGGCAGCGACCATGCGCCAGTTTTCAACAACGACGTCGAGGCCGCTTTCCTTCAAAGTCGGTGCATCGGCATTGGCCAGACGTTCGGCGCTCGAGACCGCCAGAAGGCGCAGCGTACCTGCCTTTACCTGGGCCTCGAACTCGCCGTAGCCGGAAATGCCGGCGGTCACCTGACTGCCGAGAATGGCTGCCAGCGCTTCGCCGCCGCCGGAGAAGGCGATGTAGTTGATCTTTGTCGGATCGACGCCGGCCGCCTTGGCGATCAGGCCAACGGCGATGTGGTCGGTACCGCCGGCCGAGCCGCCGGCCCAGGAAACCGAACCCGGATCCTTCTTCAGCGCCTCGATCAGGTCACCCATCGACTGGATCGGCGAGGAGGCGGGAACGACGATGGCCTCATACTCGCCGGTCAGGCGCGCGATCGGGGTCACGTCCTTGAGCGACACCGGGGACTTGTTGGTGAGGATCGCGCCGACCATGACATAGCCGCCGACGATCAGTGCATCCGGATTGCCCTTGGCTTGGTTGGCGAACTGGGCAAGGCCGATCGTGCCACCTGCGCCGGGAACGTTCTGGACCTGTGCGGCGGGCGAGATGCCTTCCTGCTGCAGCACGGTCTGCATCGAGCGGGCGGTCTGGTCCCAGCCGCCGCCCGGATTTGCGGGCGCCATGATGGTGTAGTCGGCGGCGACGGCCGGAAGCGCCATTGCGCCGGCCAGAATGGTTGCCAGAATAAACTGTTTCAAGATGAACTCCTCCGTGAAGCGCTGCTCTATGGCAGTGCATGTCTTGTTGAGCGAGCGGGGGGAGTGCTTCAACGGCACGTCGGCGTCCCAAGGGACGATGCGAATGCCTTGGTCTCCTCCCGACCATCCGGTCTTGCGCCTCCACGCGCGACCGCATTGTCATAAGATCACAGCAAGCTGACATTTGCCTGACATCGCCGGGGCTCTTATCCTGCGTCCCCGGCCCGGGAAGCATACGCGGAACTATTGCAGTCGCAAGACTTCGTTCCAGCGGCTGATCAGCCGGGCGCGCTTCACCTGGTCGAGATAGACCATCAGCCCCGGGCTGACGGGGACCGGGCGCAGCTGCTTGCCCAGCTGTTCCTGAAGTGTGGTCGCGGTGTTCTCGCCGGCAACGTCCGGGCTGACCGCGGCGATCTGCAATTGCCGCGCCATGATCGTCTGGCCTTCGCGCGACATGAAGAATTCGAGATAGGTGCGTCCGAGATCGGGAGAGGCGGCGGCCTGCGGCACCAGTCCAATGCGGGACATGACGACGGTGTAGTCCTTGGGCAGCACGATCCCGAGATCCGGGTGGCGCGAGGCCCAGTCGGCCGCATAAGAGCCAAGGATATTATAACCCAGCACGAAGCGGCCGTCGGCGATGCGTTCCAGGATAGCCGAGCTCGTCGAATAGAGTTTGACGCCGGCCGCGCCCATGGTCTGGATCACCGACCAGATGTCGCCGAACTGCTCCTGGTCGCGCGCCATGAACAGGAAGCCGACGCCCGAACGCTCGATATCGTAGGTGCCGATCCGTCCGTGAACGAGGTCACCCTTGCGCTTCAGGTAGTCGACGAACTCGGCGCGGGTGGCTGGCGGCTTCTCGTTTACGAAGCTCGGCTTGTGATAGACGAAGACGGCCGGCTCGAAGGTGAGCGCATAGGCCGTGTTGCGCCAGTTCGCCCAGGCCGGCCAGCGGGGGCTCATCGGCAGGTCGCTGCGCTGAGCGTAGCCGTCATTGGAGAGCTTCACCTGCAGGTCCATGGCCGAGGAAAAGGCGAAATCGGCGGTGCGGGCGCCGCTGTCTGTTTCCTTCACGATGCGGTCGTAGATCTCGCCCGTCAACATGTCCTCGTAGCGGACGGCGACATCGGGATGGGCGCTCTGAAACGCCTCGATCATTGGCTGGGCGACGGGCTCGTCGAGGGAGGAATAGACGACCAGCATTCGCGCAGCGGGATCTCCGGAGCGAGCCGGAAAGACGGTCGTGCCGGCACGGGCGGCAAGGGTGTGCCCCAGCACGAAGAGAAGAATGAGGATCGGGATGCGCATAAAATCATAATGCCGTGGCCGGCAGCCGTTCACAAGCTGTGGGGGCATGGCTAAGATCAACGGGAGGGGGACGATCTTGCGCATACTTCTGGTCGAGGATAACGAGACGCTGGCGGACGGGCTGTGCGCCATCCTGCGTGGCAGCGGCTATGCCGTGGACGTCGTGCGCGACGGCGCCTCGGCCGATGCCGTGACCGCAACGGAGAGCTTCGACCTCGTCATCCTCGATCTCAACCTGCCGGAGATGGGGGGGCTGGACGTGTTGCGCTCCATGCGGGCGCGGCAGGATCGGGCCGCCGTACTGATCCTCACCGCGCGGGGCGCGACGGAGGAGCGGGTCAAGGGACTGGATCTCGGTGCCGACGACTACATGACCAAGCCCTTCGACGTGAGCGAACTGGAGGCGCGGGTGCGCGTGCTGCTACGCCGGCGGGCCGGCTTGCATTCATCGTCCGTGCAGTATGGCAACGTGTCGCTGGATCTCACGTCGCGCACCTTTTCCGCCGAGGGGGCGCTGATCGATCTGCCGGCGCGTGAGCTCGGCATTCTCGAAGTGCTGTTCATGCGTGCCGGCAAGGTCGTTCCCAAGGACGCCATCATCCAGTCGCTTGCCGGCTTCGACGATGATCTGAGCGCCAATGCGATCGAGCAATATGTCAGCCGCCTGCGCAAGCGGCTCGGCCCCTATGGCCTGACCGTCCGCACGGCGCGCGGCATCGGTTATTATCTCGACAAGGCGGCGGAACCGGCATGACCGGCGCCGTCTACTCGCTCAGACGGCGTTTGCTGGGCTGGCTGCTTCTGGCGACCGCAGTACTCGGCGTGGTGGCGCTGTTCGACACCTATCGCGAGGCGGTGCGCACCGCCAATACGGTCTCGGATCGGGTGCTTGCCGGATCCGCCATGGCGATTGCCGAACGCGTCATCGTGTCGGAAGACGGCAGCCTCGAAGTCGACATTCCCTATGTGGCGCTTGAAATGCTGACATCGGCGGCGCAGGACCGGGTGTTCTATCGTGTCGATGGGCCGCCGGGCCTTTTCATTACGGGCTACCAGAACCTGCCGACCTTCCCCGATCTCGGAGGGCAGTCCTCCTTCTACACGGATGCCACCTTTCGCGGCGAGCCGATCCGGGTGGCCGTGCTGCAGCGGTCGGCCTCGACGGGTATCGACTCGGTGCCCTTTTCGGTGACCGTTGCCGAGACCACCATTGCACGCCAACAGCTGGCGCGAGCCATCCTTCTGCGCTCGGCTGCCCGTTTGGCGCTGATGATCGCAGGAGCGGCGACCATCGTGTGGATTGCCGTCACCTATTCGCTCAGGCCGCTCTATCGGCTCGGCGAGGCGATCGCCGAGCGCAATCCCGACGATCTGCATCCGATCGAGCAGTCCGTGCCGAGCGAGGTCCAGGGCCTGGTCGACACCGTCAACTCCTTCATGATCCGGCTGGGATCGGCACTGGATGCGCTGCGCCACTTCACGGGCAATGCCAGCCATCAGCTGCGCACGCCGCTTGCGATCATCCGCACGCAGCTGGCGCTGTCGGCGCGTGCCGCAACCCTGGAAGAGGCGCGGGACGCGGCGCGCAAGGGGGATCTGGCCGTCGCGCATGCCGAACATGTTCTGGCGCAGTTGCTGCTGATGGCGAAGATCGACGCCGCCGGCTCCCATGCCGAACCGCTGCTTGGCCCCGTTGATCTCTTGGCACTGGCACAGGACGTGACAGCCGACAGCGTGCCGAGGGCGACCCAGGCCGGCGTCGATCTCGGTTTCGAAGGTGAGGGGGCCGCCCTCGTGCGTGCCGAACCGCTGCTGCTCGGTGAACTGCTGGGCAACCTGATCTCGAACGCCATCGCCTATGGCGGTGCTGGCACGGAAGTCACAGTACGGGTGTTCCGAGGGGATGGTTCGGTGTGTCTGGAGGTCGAGGATAACGGCCCGGGCATTCCCGCCGAACGGCTCGCGGCCGTGCGCCAGCGCTTCTCCCGCGGCGACAAGGGCGAGGGGGCTGGGCTCGGCCTGTCGATCGTCGAGGAAATCGCCCGCCTGTTCGGCGGCCGTCTCGATCTGGCCGCCGGTGCGGGCGGGCGGGGCCTCAAGGCGACCGTCACTCTGCCATCGACCGAGGCTGGCGGCTGACGCGGACCGTCTATTTCAGGAAGGCGCGGAAACGTCCAAGCGAGAAAAGGAACAGCACCGTCCCGATTGCCAGCAGCCACAGGAAGTCGGGCCACACCACGTCCATGCCCGCACCCCGGAACAGGATGGCCTGGGCCATGGAGATGAAGTGGGTGTTCGGTGCGAAATTCATGATGAGCTGGATGACCTCCGGCATGCTTTCGCGCGGTGTCAGGCCGCCCGAGAGCACCTGCAAGGGCAGGAGGATCAGCATCAGCAGCAGGCCGAACTGAGGCATGGAGCCGGCAACCGTCGCCAGGAAGATACCGAGCGAGGTCGTAGCAAAGAGCTGCAGCGCCGTGCCGGCCATGAACAGGGGCACGGATCCCTGCAGTGGAACTTCGAGCAGCCAGTGGGCGACGACGATCAGCGAAATGCCGGAGGCGACAAGCACGACGAGGCTCATCGCCAGCACCTTGCTCACCATGATCTCGAAGGCGGTGACCGGCATCACCAGCAGATGTTCGATCGTACCGTGCTCGCGTTCGCGGATGAGGGCGGCGCCGGTCAGGATGATCGACAGCATCGTGATGTTCATGATGATGTTGTTGATCGCCCCGAACCAGACATTGTTAAGCTGCGGATTGAAGCGGGCCCGCATGGTGAGGTCGACCGGCAGATCGACCGTGCTGCGGTAGCGGTTGACAAACTCGCTGACCTCGCTGTTGACGATGCTTTCGATGTATCCAGAGCCGGTAAAGGCCTGGGTCATGCGCGTGGCATCGACATTGAGCTGGATCGTCGGTGCCCGCCCGGCCAGCACATCCTGCTGGAAATTGGTCGGGATATCGAGAGCAAAGGTCGACAGACCGGCATCCATCCGCTTGTCCATTTCATTGGCCGTGATGATTTCCGGCTTGGTGAAGTAGGGCGGGTAGAACCCATCCTGGATGCGCAGCGACAGCTGCGACTGATCTTCGTCGACAATGGCGATCGCCGCCATGTTGAGCACTTCGGGCAGTGCCCGCGCTTCGGTGTAGATCGACAGCGAGAAGGAATAGAGGATGAAGACGAGCAGCATCCGGTCCTGCACCAGTCCGCGCAGTTCCTTGATGATCAGCTGAACGACGTGGCGAAAGCGCATCTCTCTACCTCGCCTGTTTCTTGAGGAGAATGGCGGTCAATCCGACGAGGACCGGGGCGGCGATCAGAAGATAGCTCAGCTGCAGCTGCAGATCGGCGAAATCGAGCCCCTTGGAAAAGGTGCCGCGCGCGACCGTCACGAAGTGCGTCGTCGGATAGATGCTGCCGATAAAGGCGCCAGCCCCTTTGAGCGAGGAGACCGGATCGATGATGCCGGCATATTGAACCGCCGGAATGAGGGTGAGCAGCGCCGTTCCGAACAGGGCGGCGATCTGGCTCGAAACAAAGGTCGAGACCAGCATGCCGAGCGCCGTTGTCGCCGTCACATAGAGAAGGGCTGCGACGGCGAAGGTGACGAAGCTCCCGGTGAAGGGGACCTTGAACACCGTGATCGCAAAGGCCGTCAACAGCAGGAAGTTGGCCATGGCGAGCGCAATATAGGGCAGCTGCTTGCCGATCAGGAATTCCAGCCGCGTGGTCGGCGTGACGTAGAAGTTGATGATCGAGCCCAGTTCCTTCTCGCGCACGACGCTGAGCGCACCGAGGATGGCCGGGATCAGCAGCAACAAGAGCGGAATGACGGCCGGGGCCATGGCCACCAGAGACTTGACGTCGGGATTGTAACGAAAGCGCGTCTCGAGCGTATAATTGCCGCGGGTTGCCTCCTCGCCATAGGCTTCCCGGATCTTCTCGGTAATCCAGTGGGCGTGCATGCCCTGGACATAGCCGCTGACCGTTTCGGCACGGGTCGGCATGGCGCCGTCGATCCAGGCGCCGATCTCGACGGAATCGCCGCGCAGGGCATCGCGACCGAAGTTCGGCGGGATCTCGATCGCCAGGCTGATCTCGCCGCTGCGCATCCGTTGGTCGAGATCCTGGTCATCCTTGAGCGGCGGGTGCTCGATAAAATAGCGCGAGCCAGCGAGCTGCGCGACGTAATCCTCGCTGATCGTGGAACGGTCATAGTCGAGGACGGCGAAGCTCAGCTTCTCGATGTCGAGGTTGATGCCGTAGCCGATGACGAACATCAGGATGACGCTGCCGATTGTCGCCAGGGTCCCGCGGATCGGGTCGCGCTGCAGTTCGAGCGCCTCGCGGCGGGAATAGCTCAGCATCCGGCGCACATCGAAGAAGCGGCTGAAGATCGAGGGCTTGCGGCGCGGCGTCTCGGCCTCTGCTGAACCGGTCGCCACCTCCGGCTCGGCCGGGGTCGAGACGGTGGCCGTCGCGAATTCGGCATTGCCGGCAATCGCATCCTCGAGATAGGCGATAAAGGCCTCCTCCAGCGAACCGGCTTGCCGTTTGGCGACGATCGCCGCTGGCGTGTCGCTGACCAGCACAGTGCCGGCATGCATCAGCGAGATCCGGTCGCAGCGTTCCGCCTCGTTCATGAAATGGGTCGAGACGAAGATGGTGACGCCGTCCTTGCGCGAAAGCTCGCCGAGGATCTGCCAGAAATCGTCGCGCGCGATCGGGTCGACGCCGGATGTCGGTTCGTCGAGGATCAGGATTTCAGGCGCGTGCACCATGGCAACGGCCAGTGAAAGACGCTGGCGGATGCCGAGCGGCAGGGCATCCGGCATGGCATCCATCACGTCGTTGAGGTCGAAGCGTTTCGCCATTTCCGCGACGCGATCGGCGATCCGGTCCGATGGCAGATCGAAGAGCCTTGCATGCAGCTCGAGGTTCTGGCGGACCGAAAGCTCGGTGTAGAGCGAAAAGGCCTGGCTCATGTAACCGATGCGCCGGCGAACGGCGATGTCCGAGCCGTCGACGGCGCGGCCGAACAGCTCAGCCGTGCCTTCGCTGGCCTTCAGCAGCCCTGTCAGCATCTTCATCGTCGTCGTCTTGCCGCAGCCGTTGGAGCCGAGGAAGCCGAAGATCTCGCCGCGCTCGATGCGGAAGCTGACATCGTTGACGGCGGTGAAATCGCCGAAGCGCATGGACAGATGGTTCGCCTCGATCGCGATCTCGCCGTCGAGCGCCAGATTGCGCGGGGGAATGACGAGTTCTCCATGGCCCTGACGCTTGTCCTCGGGCAGGAGCGCGATGAAGGCCTGGTCGAGATTCGGTGCGCCGGTCTTCTCCAGAAGATCCGTTGGTGAGCCGGTGGCGAGCACCTTGCCGTCGTCCATGGCGACCAGCCAGTCGAAACGGGCGGCCTCCTCCATATACGCGGTCGCGACCACGACCGTCATGCCCTGGCGGCCAAGGCGAATGCGGTCGATCAGTTCCCAGAACTGGCGGCGCGACAACGGGTCAACACCAGTGGTCGGCTCGTCAAGGATCAGCAGATCGGGATCGTGGATGAGCGCGCAACACAGACCGAGCTTCTGCTTCATGCCGCCGGACAGCTTTCCCGCCGGGCGGTCGGCGAAGGGCGAGAGGCCCGTGCTCTTCAGGAGATCGTCGATGCGCTGCAGTCGTTCGCGGCGTCCATGGCCAAACAGCCGGGCAAAGAAATCGAGGTTCTCCGCGACCGAAAGCGTCGGATAGAGGTTCTTGCCAAGGCCCTGCGGCATGTAGGCAATGCGCGGGCAAGTGCGGGCGCGATGACCGGAATCGGCCATGTCGCCGCCCAAGACATGCACCTTTCCCGTCTGCACGGCCCGGGCTCCGGAAATCAGCGATAGCAGGCTCGATTTGCCCACACCGTCCGGGCCTAGCAACCCGATCAACCGTCCGTTTGGCAGATCGAGTGTGATGTCATCGAGGGCCTTCGTCCGGCCATAGGACAGAGAAACGCCGCGGATGCCGACGATCGCGTCGGATCCGTCTGTTTCACCGTTCGCCGATCCAGCGCTCATTGGACGACTTCGCCCTCGATGCCGGCGGGCCATTTCGCATTCGGGTCGAGGCGGACATAGGCAACGCCCGGAAGCCCGGTCTTGACCATTTCGATGTGCCTGCGCAGCAGTTCGGGATTGATCTTGGCCTTGACGCGGAACATCAGCTTTTCACGCTCGATCTGGGTTTCGACCGTCTTCGGGGTGAACTGGGCGACGTTGGCGACGAAGGAGACGGTCGCCGGAATGATGAACTGCGGTGCGGCGTCGAGCTTGATGCGAACCTCGGCACCGATGGCGACGCGTCCGGCCTGCTCTGTCGGCAGGAAGAAGCTCATGTAGACGTCGCCGAGATCGACGAGATTGATGACCTTGCCGCCGCCGGCGACCACTTCGCCCGGCTGGGCCACTCGGAACTGCACGCGGCCGTCACGGGGCGCCACCAGCGTGCTGTCGGCGATCACCGTCTGGATGTTGTCTATCGCTGCCTTGGCCGCATCGGCCGCCGCCTCGGCATTGACCACCTGGGCCTTGGCATAGCTGATGCCGGCATCGGCCGCGGCCGACTGGGCCTCGGCTGCGGCAAGTGCGGCGCGGGCGCCTTCTGCGGCTGCCCGGTCGTCTTCCAGCGTTTGCTGCGAGATCGTGCTGGAGGTGGCGAGCTGCGTCGAGCGGATGAGTTTGCGGTCCGCCGAATCGAGCAGAATTTGGCGCTGCGACACGGCGGCCGCGGCCGCCTTCTTTTCGGCATTGCGCTGTTCGACCAAGGCCTTGGCGGTCTCGATCCCGATATCGGCCCGCCGTGCTTCCGCCTCCGCCTGGCGCAGCTGCGATTCGACCTGCTTCACATCCATCTGGGCGAGCTTCTCGCCGGCTTTGACGAAATCGCCTTCATCGACGAAGACCTCGTTGATGCGGCCGGCAATCTTGCTCGCCACATCGATCTCGACAGCCTCGATGCGTCCATTGCCGGCGGCAATGCCGTCGCCGAGTTCCGAAGCCTGCAGCGACTCCCAGACATAATAGCCGCCACCGGCGGCGAGGGCGAAGACGAGGGCAGCGATGATCGCGTTTCGGCTTGCTGGTGTCACAGCTTCGATCTCCTGTGGAGAGGGCTTTTCCCGCCTCGGCGACAGCCCGCTTCATTTCTAGTCGTTTGATTAAAACAACAGGTTCTTCGCAGGTGCAATAGCGGTGATGTGACAGTCCCGCGAAAATCCGCGCGGTTCTGGAACGTGGGTGAGACAAGGAGAGCTGCGGAGCCGCGCGTTGTCGGCGCCTGGATGATGATCGGCCGCTTAAGCGCCTGCGTCCGTTCCCCCATCCTCTTTGGGCGCCATCTCTTCGGCCCGGTGGCAGGCTGCCTGTCGGCCCGCGGTGACGAAGCGCAGCTCCGGTTGTTCCGTAGCGCAGCGCGCGACGGCCAGCGGACAGCGATGACGATAGGGGCAGCCGTCGCCTTGCTCGGATGGTGTCGCGGTTTCGCGCTCGGCAGGCCTGTCGGGTCGGCCGAACTGTGCAATGCTCGGCTCTGCCTCGGCGAGCGCCCTTGTACAGGGGTGGAGAGGCCGCTCGAAGACCGCATGGGCCGGCCCGATCTCGACGAAGCGGCCGCGATACATCACCCCGACCCGGTCGGCGATGCTGTCGATCACGGCGAGGTTGTGGGTGATGAAGAGGAAGGCGACGCCGCGCTTGTCACGTAGATCCATCAGAAGGTTCAGCACTTGCGCCTGCACCGAGAGATCGAGCGCCGAGAGCGGTTCGTCGGCAATCACCAGCTTCGGAGCGGTGACGAGGGCGCGGGCAATGGCGATGCGCTGGCGTTGGCCACCGGAGAACTCATGCGGATAGCGCTCGATATGCTCGGGCTTCAGGCCGACGCTTTCGAGGATCGCAGCGACACTGTCCCGGATCTCGGCCCGTCCCGGTCTTTTCGCCAGTACATGTAGCGGCTCGGCGACGATGCGACCGATGGTCTGGCGCGGGTCGAGCGAGCCATAAGGATCCTGAAAGACCATCTGGAACTGCTCGCGACGGCGCATCAGTTCCTTGTGCGACAGGGCGAAGAGATCCTCGCCGTCAAAGAGCACCTGGCCTAAGGTCGGCCGGTCGAGCGCCAAGACGAGCCGTGCCAGCGTGGACTTGCCGCAGCCGCTCTCGCCCACCACGCCGAAGATCTCGCCGGCCTCGACCGTCAGCGAGACGGCATCGAGGGCGCGGGTGATGTGTGCGGGACCAAACAGGGTCTGGCTGACATAGTCGCGGGTAAGCTCGCGGATTTCGAGGAGGGAGGTCTTGCTCAACAAAGGCCTCCACTCTTGCCTTGAACATGTCCATCTCCGGCGTACCGCGTTGCGTGGCGCCGCACGGTTCGCAAATCCTGACAACCCATCATTTCGCCTCTCCTTCCGCCCGAATGCAGCGCACGCCGCGGCTGTCGGCAAAGGTCGTCCATCGCGGCTCGCCCTCATGGCAGGCGGCGATGACGTCGGGGCAGCGGTCGGAAAAGACACAGCCCTTCGGCAGCCGGTCGAAAGCCGGCACGCGGCCGCGGATGGTCGGGAGCCGGCCCCCGTCCGCGATGCGCTTCGGCACCGCCGCGATCAGCCCGCGGGTGTAGGGATGTTTCGGTTGGGTGAATACGGCGCGCGTCTCCCCGGCCTCCATGCGGCGCCCGGCATAGAGAACGATCGTCTCCCGGCACATGCGGGCGATGACGCCAAGATCATGGCTGACCAGCATCAGCGCCATGCCGTATTCGCGAGTGAATTCGTCCAGGATGTCGAGAACCTCGGCCTGTACGGTCACGTCGAGGGCGGTCGTCGGCTCGTCGGCGATCAGGAGCGCGGGCTTGAGCGCCAGCGCAATGGCAATCCCGACCCGCTGGCGCTGGCCGCCTGACATTTCGTGCGGATAGGTCTTTGCCCGACGCCGGGCGTCCGGCATGCGCACCCGGTCGAGCAGATCGACAGCCTCGGCGCGCGCGGCGCGCCAGGAAAGACCGCGATGCCAGACCAGTCCCTCGGCGATCTGGTCGCCGACGGTCATGGCCGGATTGAGCGCGGTCATCGGCTCCTGGAAGATCATGCCGACGCGATCGCCGCGGATGGCGCAGAGCTGGTCTTCCGGCGTCTCCAGCAGGTTCTCGCCCAAAAACGCGATCGTACCGCTTGCTTGCGCAACGCCCGGCAGGAGACCGATGATCGAAAGCGCCAGAAGTGATTTTCCCGAGCCGCTTTCGCCGACGATCCCGAGCGTTTCTCCGGCCTGAAGATCGAAGGCCATGTCGGTGAGGATCGGCAGCCGGGTGCCGTCCGGCTGACGGATCGAGACCGTCAGATCCCGCACGGACAGGAGAGGAGCGTCAGTCGTCATCCTGTCCTCCCCGGTCGCGCGGATCCAAGAGGTCGCGCAGCCCATCGCCCAGCATGTTGAAGCCGAACACCGTAAGTGCGATCGCAAGACCGGGCAGCACCGCCAGCCAGGGGGCGGTCGCCAGATAGGTCTGGGCGTCGGCCAGCATGCGTCCCCAGGTCGGGGCCGGCGGCGGCATGCCGAGGCCGAGGAAGCTGAGGCCCGCTTCGGTCAGGATCGCCAGCCCCAGCTGGATGGTTGCCTGGACGATGATCTGCCCGGCAATATTGGGAAGCACGTGCTCGACCGTGATCAGGAATGCGCCCTTGCCGGCGCCGCGGGCGGCGAGCACGAAGTCACGCGCCCAGATCTGACGGGCGGCGCTCGCCGTTACCCGCGCGAAGACCGGCACCATGAAGACGGCGATGGCGATGATCGCCGTGAAGCGGCCGGAGCCGATGAGGGCGCCGAGCATCATCGCCGAGAGGATCGGCGGAACGGCGAAGATCACGTCGTTGACGCGCATGACGAGGGCCTCGACGAGGCCGCGGCGGGCAGCGGCCAGCACGCCGAGCGCGGTGCCGGCGGCACCGCCAAGCACAACGGCGAGTGCCGCCGTCGACAGCGAGTTCCAAGCGCCGACCATGAGCATCGAGGCGATGTCGCGGCCGAACTGGTCTGTCCCGAAGAGGCCGAAGCTCAGCGGCGGCTTCAGCTTGTGCACGATCTGCATTTTCGTCGGCGCCACCGGCGTCCAGGCGAGCGAGAGGAGGGAGAGAGCGACGAGCGCCAGAATGATTGCGGCGCCGATCGCCAGATTGGGTCGCCGCAGGATCAGGGACAGGCCGGCTGCCGGTTGCCGGTTGCGGGTGAGCATCGTCATCGACCGTGCCCCCTCAGTCGCGGATCGAGCACCAGATAGGCGATGTCGACCAGGAAGTTCATGACGATCACCAGTCCGGCGAAGAACAGTACCACGTCCTGCATGACGATCACGTCTCGCTGGGTCAGCGCCTGATAGGCAAGGCGGCCGAGGCCTGGCAGGTTGAAGACGTTCTCGATCAGGATGGCGCCGGCGATCAGGAAGGTGAATTGCAGGCCCAGGATGGTAATCACGGGTACGAGCGCGTTCGGGACCACATGGCGCCAGAGGGCGACGCGCCGGGTCAGGCCCTTGGCGCGGGCGGTGCGGACAAAGTCCTCGTGCAGCACCTCCAGCACGGAGGATCGCGTGACGCGGGTCAATACGCCGGCTTGCGGAAGCGCGAGCGCGATCGCCGGCAGAAGCAGGGCCTTCAGGCCGGCGAGCATTCCTGCCTGCCAGCCGGGAAAGCCGCCGGCCGGCATCCAGCCGAGCGAGATCGAGAAGGCCAGAATGAGCAGCAGCGCCACCCAGAAGCCGGGAACGGCAATGAACAGCTGCGACAGGAAACCGGCAAGATAGTCGAAGCGCGAATTGCGGGCTGCGGCAGAGGCGACGCCGAGCGGGATGGCGATCAGCACGGAAATGACGATGGCCATCAGGGCGAGCGGCACGGTCACCGCCAGCCGCTCGGCGATCAGACCGGCGACCGGCACGCCATAGGTATAGGATGTCCCGAGATCGCCGGTGAGCACGCCGCCCAGCCAGAGCAGGTAACGCACCGGCAGAGGCTGGTCGAGGCCGAGTTCCTGGCGAAGCGCGGCCAGCGTATCGGGGCTTGCCGAGGTGCCGAGCATGATCGCCGCCGGATCGCCGGGCAGCACGTCCATGACCAGGAAGATCAGCATCGAGACGGCGGCAAGCGTCAGCACGAGACTGCCAAGCCGGCGGGCGACGAGGGTCAGCATGGGTGTTCCCTCCCGGGCGCGGCGAGGCTTGGGCGTGCATGCTGGGCTGCATGGGGCGGGATACCCCCCTCTGCCCTGCCGGTGTTCGGCGCT